>NZ_BMQE01000085.1:0-13341 GCF_014647955.1 Planomonospora antibiotica
GCAGAAACAGCCAAGTCGACAGCAGGGATCACGGCTTAACTACGCGGCCTTGCTCCTTGACCGGATGCTGATCGTCAACGCCCGTCACCTGCGACGGGTGCTGGTCACGTACGAGACCCACTTCAACGAGCACCGCCCGCACCGATCCCTGGGCCAAGCCGCTCCCCTTCGGTCCCTCCCCGACCCGGTCGAGGCCGATATCGAGGTCATTCGCCGTGATCGTCTCGGTGGGCTGATCCATGAGTATGCGCAGGCCGCATAGGGTGGCCGGGTTTCTGGCACCCACAGGGCGACCATCAACGACCGGGACTTCGCCTGCTCTGCCGACGGCCGCTTGATCACCGTGTTCAGTCTGCACTCCCGCCGAAGCAGGAAATGACGTTCCATCGAAACCGCAAGCCGAATCGACTTTGAAATCAAAGTACGTCGCTCAACGAGCTTCACCGATATGTTTGCCATGACACTCGATCGCCGGCAATAAATGCGAGTTTCACTCGGCTTGAGGCCCTGTCGTTGTCAGTGGAACTCGGGCGAGGCGATCTGCACCATCTCGCCGAGAACAAAGGCTCCTGTGCGCCCTCTCAGCCCGTCTCAGCTTCACCACAGGGATGCCCGCATAGCGTGCGGGAGCATGGCGAACACACCGCGCACCACGGCAGCGCTCCAGCGGTCGGATCATGAGTGAACCCGCGCGTACGGTGAACGGGCCGCCGCCCGGCCGATGGCGTCGGTGGTCGTCGTGGGCGGGGTATGCGGCTCTCGGCTGGGCACTGCTGTACGGCGGGTTCGGTCTGATCACGGCGCTGACCGGAACCCCGATGTTCTACCGTGCCGACGAGCCGCTGCCGGTCGCTCTGAACTGGATCAGCGTGGCCGTGGCCGCCTCGGCGGCGGTGACGGTCTCGGCCGCCGTACGGTCCTGGGGCCGACGCGTTCCCCGGCCGGTCGTCCCCGTCACGCTGATCGGGTTGTGCGTGCTGATCGGCGCGGCCGCATTCGGCCTGCTGATGGACGTGGTCACGTTGGTCTTCACCCAGCGTGTCGACAGCTGGACGGCGACCGCCAACCGGGCCCTGGCCGCGATCGGCGTGCTGCTGCTCATCGCCACGACCCGCGCCCACCGTTCCTCTGGCGCCTGCGTGCGGTGCGGTGCCGTCCACACCTCCTCCACCGCACGGAGCAGGCCGGAGCCCACCCCCGCGCCGCCGCGCGTGCGCGTGCTGGCCTACGCGGGCGCCGCGGCGTTCCTGCCGTACGCGGCCATGAAGACGATCTGGGCGCTGGGCGGGACCTTCGCCGGCGTCAGCGGAGCACAGATGCTGGCGACGATGGAGCGCAACGGCGCCTCTGGGGCGCTACTCGCCCTCGAACGCCGGGGCATCGACGCCACAGCGCTGCTGGCCGCGCTCGGGGTCTTCCTCATCTTCGGCCTGGTGCGGCCGTGGGGGCAGACCTTTCCCCGGTGGACGCCCGTCCTGCGCGGCCGGCGGGTGCCGCGCTGGCTGCCGCTGGCCCCCGCGCTGATCGGCGCCGCCACGCTCGCGCCCTACGGAGCGATCGGACTCGTCTACGCCGCACTCGGCACCTCAGGCGCGGTGACCGTCTCCCGAGGGGACTTCCCCACCCCGGGCGACGCCCTGCTGGTGACCTGGATCGGGCTGGGCGCCTTCGCCGTGTACGGCATCGCCCTGGCTGTGGCCGCCTGGTCCTACCTGCGCCGCACCCGGCCGGTCTGCGCACTCCTCGTCAGCCGACCCGCGACCGGATGAAGATCAGATGGAGCGAGCCGCAACACCACGAAAAACGATCACGCACAGCGAACGCTCGGGCACCGAACCGCAGGTCACCCTCACCGGCCGGGTTTCCGGCGCCCACCCGGTCGGCTAGCTGATGCGAACCCGGTCGTCGATGTGCTCGTGCAGCTCGGCGGCCCCGGTCAGCATGGCCCGGCTGAGCCCGGCCTGCACCAGCGCCGCGCCGCGGATCACCGCCGGCAGCGTGACGGCGAACAGCACGCCGATCGCGGTGGTCATGACCACGCCGATCAGGGCGCCGTCACCGAAGCCGAGCAACTCGGCCAGGCCGGTGTTGTCCGGGATCCCTTCGAGGATCCACCCGTAGATCGGATAGGTCAGCCCGGTGATCGCCCCGGCCCACCAGGTCACCGTGAGGCAGAACGTCACGATGGCGACCGGGAGGTTCACGATGCCGTACAGCAGATCCATCCAGGACTGGCCGCTGGTCAGCGGGTTCGCCAGCCGGCGGAACATCCCGGCCCCCCGCGGGGTGGGCCGGTAGCGCGGCCGGGCCACCGGGTGGCCGAGTACCTCCGGCAGCATCCGGCGCTCCAGATCGGCGAAGCCACGGGCGAGCATCAGGGACGCTCCCAGGATCGGCACCCCGACCCAGATGGCCACCGTCCCCACGCCGAGGGAGAAGCCGATGGCCATCAGGCAGAAGGCGACGATCGCCAGGGGGAAACCGAGGAGCAGGTAGCGGGTGTCGGTGCCGATGCGGCGCGTGAGGAGGTCCATGGGGGCAACGCTATGAGCCCCGGCCGGGGAGATCGATCCTGCCGGCAGGCTTCCCGGGGTAGGGCTGGCCCTATCCTCCCCGGTGGGATGGTCTCCATCCCGAAGGGGGCTGTCGGCCGCCGTCGGGTGGTGGCCGGGGCGCAGGTTGAAGACCAGGCCCAGCGCCCGCCGGCAGAGGGTGTGATCGCTGAGAGTTGCGCCGAGTCAGCGGCGCCCGTACGTCAGCCGCCGCAGCGCCGCCTCGGCCGGCCCCCTCCGCCCACCGGGTGCCAGCAGCGCGGCGAGCACCACGGTGGCCAGCCAGGCGACCACGGCGATACCGGACGCCGCGGCGTCGCCGACCCGTGTGCCGAGCCCTCCCGCGTACGGCGCGAACACCGCCACGAAGATCACCGACTGGAGGAGATAGCAGGTCAGCGACCACTGGCCGCACGCGGCGAGGGCCGTGACGACCGGGCCGGGACATCCGCGCCGCATCCGGCCGACGGCCAGTGCGATGATCGCCGCGTACGCGAGCCCGCCGGCGATGCCCGTCACGCTGTGCAGGGCGTACGCCGACACGGCCACCAGGTCCGACGGCGTCCAGATCCGGATGTCGACCAGCATCAGCGGCAGCCCGCCGGCGACGGCCAGTCCTGTGCCCATGACAGCGACCCGGGCGAGCAGGTCCCGATGCCCCACGGGGTCCTCCAGTATGCGGCGGCGAGCCGCCCAGATCCCGAACAGGAAGGCCGGCACCGCGCTGGCGGCGAAGTACGTGGGCGTCATCCCGGACCACCCGATGAGCCGCATCACGGTCGCCTCGACCGGGTCCGCCATGGCGGCGGGCGTGTCGCCCTTCGGTGCGGAGACGGTGAGCAGCCCGAAGCCGAACAGCACCACGACGTGCAGCACGAGCCCGGCGACGGCGGCCCGCAGTACGGACCGGTCCTCGCGCCGGATGAATCCGACGAGCACCAGCCCGATCAGCCCGTACGCGCCGAGGATGTCACCGAAGAACAGCAGCAGCGCGTGGCAGAACCCGAACGCCAGCAGCCACAGGCTCCGGCGGCGCAGCACCGTGCGCACCTGCGGCCAGCTCCTGCCCGCGGCGAGCTGCCGGTCGGTGAGCTGTACCAGGCCGTAGCCGAACAGGGCGGCGAACATGGGCAGCGCGCGCCCGTCCACCAGCAGGATCTGCACCCCGGCGACCAGCCGGTCCAGGGGACTGCCGTCGAGAGCGTAGCCGCGGAAGCCCGTCTCGTGGCCCGACAGGTACATGTGCGCGTGCGCCAACGCGATGAGCAGCAGCATCAGCCCGCGCGAGAGATCGGGCGCGAGCACGCGCCGGGTGAGAGGAGTGGCCCCGTGGACGGGGGCGAGGGGGGCGACGGACATGGCCGTCCCTTCAGAATTAGATACACGACTGTAGCTGAAACTCAAGGTACGATACAGCCGTGTAGCTAAGCAAGGGGGGGCGATGAGCGAACACCATGCCCGGACCCGCCGGCGCGGCGAAGAGCTGATCAAGGCCATCCACGACGCCGTGCTGGAGGAAGTGGTGGCGGTGGGTGCGGGGCGGCTGACCATGGACGCCATCGCCCGACGCGCGGCGACACCCCGCACCACCCTGTACCGCCGCTGGTCGGACCCGTTCGAAGTGCTCCTGGACGCCCTCTACCACCAGCACCCGGTCGAGGAGCCCACGCCCGGTGCCGACGACCTGCGGGGCGACCTCATCCGTGCCCTGCGTCTCATGGTCGAGTGGGCCCTGAGCCCGGCGGGCCGCGCGGTCGCCGCCATCCTCACCGATCCGAAGGGCGCCGCGCTGGTGTCCGAGGCGCTGTTCGAGCGGGTCTTCGCCGACCGGGGCGGCACCTTCACCCGTACCGTGCTGCAGCACTACGCCGACCGGGGCCGCTTCCCGGCCGAGTTGCTCACCCCGGTCGTGGCCGACATCGGCGAGGCTCTCGTCACCAAGCGCCTGATCGACACCGGGACGGCGCCCGGCGACGAGGACCTCTCGGCCATCGTCGACCAGGCGATCCTGCCCGCCCTCGGGCTCGGCCCGGGAGGACCGCGGGCAGCGCGCGCATGAGCCCGGAGGCCGACGCCCGCCGGAACGTCGAGGCGCCCCGCCGGCCGGAGCGCCCGCCGTACGGCCTCAGGAACCGAGGTAGCGCAGGACGGCCAGGACCCGGCGGCTGTAACCGGTGGTGTGGGACAGCGACAGCTTGTCGAACAGCGCGTTGACGTGCTTCTCCACCGCGCTCTGCGACACGTGCAGCGCCTGGGCGATCGAGGCGTTGGTCAGGCCCTGCGCCATCAGCTCCAGCACCTCGCGCTCCCGGCCGGTCAGCCGGGCCAGGGGGTCGGCGTGGGTGGTGCGCGCCAGCAGCTGCCGCACCACCTCCGGGTCGAAGGCCGTGCCCCCGGCGCCCACCCGCTCCAGCGCGTCCAGGAAGTCGCCGACCTGCGCCACCCGGTCCTTGAGCAGGTAGCCGACACCGTCGATGTCCCCGCTCATCAGCTCGGTGGCGTACTTCTTCTCCACGTACTGCGACAGCACCAGCACCTTCACCCGCGGCCGCAGACGCCTGATCTCCAGGGCCGCGCGCAGACCCTCGTCGGTGTGCGTGGGCGGCATCCGCACGTCCACCACGACCACCTCGGGCTCCCGCGCCTCCACCGCCTCGACCAGCGCCCGGCCGTCGCCGACGGCGG
This sequence comes from Planomonospora antibiotica, assembly GCF_014647955.1. Lineage (NCBI taxonomy): Bacteria > Bacillati > Actinomycetota > Actinomycetes > Streptosporangiales > Streptosporangiaceae > Planomonospora > Planomonospora antibiotica. Next base: position 5,238 of record NZ_BMQE01000085.1, read on the forward strand.
CGAGCACCTCGTGGCCCTCCTCCTCCAGCAGCCGCACGAGACCCTCGCGCAGCAGGATGGAGTCCTCGGCCAGGATCACCCGCACGGCAGCTCCGCAGTGATCACGGTCGGCCCGCCGACCGGGCTGGCCACGGTGAAACGGCCGTCCAGCGCGGCCACCCGCCGCGCCAGCCCCGACAGGCCGCCGCCCGCCGGATCCGCCCCGCCCACGCCGTCGTCCTGTACGCACACGACGACCATGGTGTCATCCCCGCGGACCTCGACGGTGACCGCGGTGGCGCCGGCATGTTTGGCCGCGTTGGTCACCGCCTCGCTGACCACGAAGTACGACACCGTCTCCACCGCCATCGGCGGGCGCGCGGGCAGCTCGCACACGACCTTGACCGGTACGGCGGAGCGCTCGGCCACCCCGGCCAGCGCGTCGGCGAGCCCGAGCGAGTCCAGCCCCGACGGGTAGACCCGCCAGGCCACCTCGCGCAGCTCGCCCACCGCCTGCTGCGCCTGCTCGTGTATCTGGTCGAGCAGTTCGGGCCGGCCCCGGCGCGCCCGCCCGGCCAGCATGGACAGTGCCACCAGCCGCTGCTGCAGCCCGTCGTGCAGGTCCCGTTCGATCCGGCGCCGTTCGGCGTCGACGGCCGCCAGCACGCCCGCGCGGCTCTCGGACAGCTCGGTGATGCGGCGCCGCAGTGCCTCGGTGGGATCGGGACCGAGCAGGCGCTGCGCCAGCCGCCGCTCCAGCGCGTACACCCCCACCAGGCCCGACAGGTCCAGGAACAGCAGCACGCCCCCCGCCAGGGCCGCGTAGGCCAGCAGCGGCGCGGTCGGCGACATGCCGTCGAACGGCAGCCCCCTCCCCCACGACCAGGCCAGGACACCGGCAAACCCGGCGCCGATGCCCAGCAGGACCACGACCAGACCGCCCAGGACGCCCACCGGTGCCCTGGCCGCCAGGTAGCGCATCTCCCGCCCGTCCCCGCGCACCGCGCCGAGTCCCAGCGCGGCGGGGTCCAGCCCCAGACGGCGGGCGTCCAGCACGGCCAGCCGCCGGGCCGCCTCCCGCACGCCGCCGCGCCGGGCGAACGGCAGCGCCGGCAGCAGGAAGGCCAGGTCGAGCAGGGCGGTGACGGTCCCGAGGACCACCGCCCCCAGCAGGCGCAGCCCCCTAACCGCGGAGCGCATGCCGCCCCTTGTGCCGTTCCGCCAGCCGGGTGCCCACGAAGACGACCACGGCCAGCAGCACCAGGCCGATCACCGCGTTGGTGCCCATCCCGACGTAGGTCTCGACCACGGACCAGTTCTCGGCCAGGACGTAGCCCGCCAGCACGAAGACCGTGTTCCAGACGAGGCTGCCGGCCGTGGTCAGCAGCGTGAAGACGCCCAGCGGCATGCGCTCCACCCCGGCCGGGACCGAGATGAGGCTGCGGAAGATGGGGATCATGCGCCCGAAGAAGACGGTCTTGCGGCCGTGCTTGAGGAACCACGCCTCGGTCCTGGTGATGTCGGAGACCTTCAGCAGCGGGATCCGGGCGGCCAGGGCCAGCGTGCGCTCGCGGCCGAGCAGGGCCCCCACCCAGTACAGCGCCAGCGCGCCCGCGACCGAGCCCGCCGTGGTCCAGGCCAGCACGCCCGGCAGGTTCATCTCGCCCTTGGCGGAGGTGAAGCCCGCCAGCGGCAGGATCACCTCGCTGGGCAGGGGCGGGAAGATGTTCTCCAGCGCGATCGCCAGACCCGCACCCGGCGCGCCGAGGATCTCCATCAGTTCGATCAGCCAATCCGTCATGCCTCGAAGGCTATGAACGATCACGATAGGCCCGGAATGAGGCGCGTGGCCGTCCCGGACTGCGGAAAACCACAGATCCGGGTGGACGAGCACCTCATTCCGCCGTCCGGGCCGTCGGGCGCGTCACCGCGGAGGCCGCCCGTCAGGCGCGTGACGAGTGACCGGTTCCCGGTGCCCGCCGAAAACGCGCCGGTAGTCGCGGGGAGGGACACCGTGCCGTTTGACGAAGTGGTCACGCAGGACGCCGTCGGAACGGAAGCCCACGCGGTCCGCGATCTCCTGGATCGGCAGGTCGGTGGTCTCCAGCAGTTCTTCGGCCCGATCGAGCCGCTGGTCGCGCAGCCAGGCGTGGGGCGTGGTGCCGGTGACCTCCCGGAAGCGGCGGGCGAAGGTGCGAGGGCTCATCAACGCGTGCCTGGCCAGGTCGTCCACCGACATGGCCTGGTGGAGCCGGGTCCGTGACCAGCGCAGGACGTCGTCCACGCGTGCGTCGTCGGCCCGGGGCCCGCCCGCGGCCCGGGCGTCCGGCGGGGCGGGGAGGTAGTGCACCTCTCCGCTCTCCCGGCGCGGCGCGACCATCGCCTCCCTCGCGACGGCGTTCGAGACGGCCGTGCCGTGCTCGCGACGCAGGAGGTGCAGGCACATGTCGATGCCCGCCGCCGCTCCCGCGCCGGTCACCAGGCGTCCCTCGTCGACGTACAGGGCCTCCGGTTCCACCGTGACCCGGGGGTGCCTCCCGGCCAGGTCGGCGACCAGGCTCCAGTTGGTGGTGGCGCGGCGGCCGTCGAGCAGACCGGTCCCGGCCAGCAGGAACGATCCCGTGCAGTAGGCGGCGACGATCGCCCCGCGTCCGTGGGCGTCGCGGATCGCGTCGACGACCGGTCCGCGCAGGGTCAGCGGTCTGCCGTCGGTGGGCAGCACGATGACCAGGTCGGCGGTGCCCATGGCCTCGGGCCCGTGCCCCACCTCCATGAGGTGGCCGAGATCGGTGCGGAGAGCACCGCGTTCGCCGGCGCAGACGGTGAAGCCGAAGGAGGGCAGTCCCCGCCGCGGAGGAGACCGCCTCTCCCCCTTCCGGCCTCCGCCCCGATGCCGTCCCCGCCGACATCGCCACCTTCACCGGCCGCGAGCGGCAGATCAGCAGGCTGAACGCCTACCTGACCGCCGCGGACGCCCATCCCACCGCGGCCAGGCTGTCGGTGATCAGCGGTACGGCCGGCGTCGGCAAGACCTCGCTCGCCGTGCACTGGTCCCACCGCGTGCGCCACCGCTTCCCCGACGGCCAGCTCTTCTACAACCTGCACGGTTACTCCGACAGCGCCGCCAAAACGGCCGCCGACGCGTTGAGCAGCTTCCTGACGGCCCTCGGAATGTCGCCGGCGAACGTCCCGCTCGACGTCGACGCCCGGATCTCCCTGTTCCGCACCATGACGGCGGACCGCCGGCTGCTGCTGGTGCTCGACAATGCGACCGGCCCCGGCCAGGTCCGTCCGCTCCTTCCGGCCAACCGCCACAGCGCGGTCGTCGTCACCAGCCGCAACGACCTGTCCGGGCTGAAGGTGCACGACGACGCTCCGATCGTCGAGCTGGACGTGCTCGACGGCGGAGAGTCCGCGGCCCTGCTGACCCGGCTGCTCGGTGCGGGCACCCATGATGCGCCGCCGGAGCTGCTGGGCGAACTCGCCCGGCTCTGCGCCCATCTTCCGCTCGCGTTGCGGATCGCGGCGGCGAACATCAGCCGGGGTGCCTACGGCACGGTGCAGGAGTACCTCACGGCGCTCCGCGCAGGCGACCGGATCGCCGAACTGGCGATCGACGACAGCAGGAGCACGGCGGTGGAGGCGGCGTTCGCCCTTTCCTACGCCGCGCTGCCGCCGCGCTCGGCACGGCTGTTCCGGCTGGTCGGTCTCGTACCCGGGGTGGACTTCACCCTCGACGCGGCCGCGGCCCTCAGCGGGTCCACCGCGGCCGAGACCAGACGGGAACTCACGCGGCTGGCCACCGCTCACCTGGTCGACCGGTACGAGCCCGGCCGTTACCGCTTCCACGACCTGCTGCGGCTGTACGCCGCAGAGCGCGCCGGCGCAGAGGAGCGCCCGGACGATGTCGCGAAGGCCGGGCAGCGCCTCTACGACTGGTATCTGCTGAGCGTCCGGGCCGCCGTCGAGCAGAGCCATCCCCACTGGGTCAGGCTTCCGCCGGGCGCGACGTCCGAGGGCGTGACGCCCGCCTCGTTCGCCGATCCGGCCTCGGCGTCGAAGTGGCTGGCCGCAGAGCACCGCAACCTCGTCGCCGCCGTCCACCATGCGGCCCGATCCGGTCCGCGGCGGGCGGCCTGGCTCCTCGCCGACGCGATGCGCAGCCATTTCTGGGCCAGCGGGAGCATGAGCGACTGGCTCTCGTGCGCGCAGGCGGCGGTGACGGCCGCGGAGGAGGAGGGGAACGTGCCGGGCATGGCCGCGGCCACGCTGACTCTGGCGAACGCGCACGCGTTCCAGGGACGGCATGACGCGCTCTCGTTGTTCACCAGGGCCCGCTCGCTCGCCGACCAGGGCGGATGGACGGAGGGCACCGCCGCCATCTTCGTTTCCAACGGAGGGCATGCGGGCGGCATCGACCGCCGGGCCCCGATGGGGCGCGGCAGCGAGCGGGCCGACCGCCGCGACGGCTACCGCGCCACCTCCGCCGCACCCGGGCGGGGCGCCTCAGGTCACCAGGCCCCTGCGGTAGGCGTAGACCACCGCCTGCACGCGGTCGCGCAGGTCGAGCTTGGTGAGGATGCGCGACACGTACGTCTTGACGGTCTCCTGGCTGATCACCAGGGCGGCGGCGATCTCGCTGTTGGACCGGCCGTCGGCGATGAGGCGCAATACCTCCAGCTCGCGCGGGGTCAGCGCGGTCTCGCCCGGTGCGGCCCGGGCGGGGCGGATGCGGGCCGCGTACCTGCCGACGAGCTGCCGCGTCACCTCGGGCGCCAGCAGCGCGGCGCCGGTCGCGACGGTGCGGATACCGTGCAGCAGCTGCGCCGGCGGGGCGTCCTTGAGCAGGAACCCGCTCGCACCGGCCCGCAGCGCCTCGTAGACGTACTCGTCCAGGTTGAACGTCGTCACCACGAGCACCTTGACCGGGTCCGCCACCCCGGCGCCGGCCAGCCGGCGGGTCGCCTCGATGCCGTCGAGCTCCGGCATCCGCACGTCCATCACCACGATGTCGGGGCTCAGCCGGCGGGCGAGATCCACCGCGGCACGGCCGTCGCCGCACTCGCCCACCACCTCCAGGTCCGGCTGCGCATCGATGATCGTCGCGAAACCGGTGCGGATCAGCTCCTGGTCGTCGCAGACCAGGACCCGGACCGGCGCCGTCACGACCGGTTCCCCGCAGGGATGCGGGCCCGTACGAGGAAGCCGCCCGCCTGCCGGTCGGCGCCGAACCGGCCGCCGACGGCTTCGACCCGCTCGCGGAGCCCGGCCAGGCCCCGCCCGCCCCCGCCGGGAGAAGCGGTCCCGGAACCGGGTCCGTCGGTGCTGACCTCCACGCTGATCTCCTTCTCGCCGTAGCGCACCCGGACCGCGGTGGGGCTGCCGTGGGCGTGTTTGAGGGCGTTCGTCAGGGCTTCCTGGACGACCCTATAGGCCACGAACTCGGCGCTGCCCGCCGATTCGGCCGGACCACCCTCCTCGGTGAACTCCACCGGCTGCCCGGCCCGGCGGGTCTGCTCCACGAGCGTGCGGAGCCCGCCGGCGGCCGGTACACCGACGTCGGCGTCGTGATCGGCTTTGAGCAGGTCGAGCATGTGCCGCAGGTCGGTGATGGCCCGCCGGCCGGTGTCGGTGACGGCGCTCAGCGTCGCGTCGAGGCGGTCGGGGGCGGCGGTCAGGTAGCGGGCGGCCTCGGCCTGCACGACCATCGCCGTCACGTGGTGGGTCACGACGTCGTGGAGCTCGCGGGCGATCCGGGTGCGTTCGGCGGCGCGGGTGGCCTCGGCGACGTGGCGGCGGCGTTCGGCCTCGGCGGCGCGGGCGGAGCGCAACCGGACGCCGATGCCCCACGCGAGGGCCAGGGCCAGGTAGAACACCACGTACCCCTCCACCTTCTCACCCGCGCCGAGCCGGTCGAGCGCGAGGGCGAGCAGCACGTACGCCGCGGAGAGGAGGACCACGGTGACGCGCCGGTGGCGCTCCAGGTGGGCGGCTGCGCTGATGAGCGCGATGGGCATCGCGTTGCTCGCCAGCACGTGGTAGGCGCGGAGCTGGTCGAGGACGAAGCCGAACGACACCAGGACGAGGCAGACGGCCGGCCATCTCCGGCGCACGGCGAGCGGAAGGGACTCCAGAGCGATCGCCACGAGCGCCAGCGCGTCGAAGGAGCGGATCGGCAGGTCGCCTACCTGCGTCCCCTTGCCGTGCAGCGCCGGCAGGAGCGACACGACGGCCAGCAGCAGTCCGAACGGCAGATCCCGGACCACGACGCCGCACCGCCGCCACCGGTCCGTGACCCGCCCCACGTCGATCATTGGGCGAGCGTAGCGGCCGCACCGCGCCACGCCGGAACGGCCCTCGCCCGCGGGCCGCGCCTGTCCCCCGCGCGAGCTACCGGTGAATGTCCACCGTACGGGGACGACCCCGGACCGCCGGTTCCGTAGCTTTACGACGCGGCCGCGGACGCTCCGTCCGCTCTCCCGCTGTGCCGCCGTGCGCATCGCCCCGGTGCCGGCTCCCTCACTGGAGGACAGGACCTCATGCTTCGCAGGATCAGGACATCCGCCGCGGCCGCGCTGTGCTGCACCGTACTCGGCGCGGGAGTCGCCGGCTGCGGCGGCGACGCGGTGGAGAACTGGGACCCCTTCGCCTCCGCCACGCGGACGGCCGATGCGGCCCCGGTCTCCGGGACCGGGAAGATCGACGTCGCGGGCCGGTCGGTGAACGTGTCCTGTTCCGGCGACCCGGAGGAGGGCGGGCCGGTCATCATCCTGATGCACGGGGCGGGCGACGGGCTGGACAAGCTGGCCGCCCTCCAGGAGACGCTGGGGAAGCGGAACCGGGTCTGCTCCTACGATCGGCTCGGCGCGGGCGCCAGCGACCGGCCGGACGGCCCGCAGGACTTCGCCGGCACCGGGAAGATCCTGACCGGGGTGCTCGACCGCGTCGCCGGTGACGGCCCGGTCGTCCTGGCCGGCCACTCGCTGGGCGGGCTGATCGCCGCCAGGTACGCCCCCGACCACCGGGACAGGGTCAGAGGGCTGGTCCTGATGGACGCCACCCCGTCCACGATGGCCGCCGACATCACGAAGGCGATCCCCGAGTCCGCCAAGGGCCCGGCGGCCGAGCTGCGCGCGCAGAACCTCGCGTTCTTCCGGGGCGAGAACCCGGAGAAGCTCGTCATCACCGACGGCGAGGTCCGTTCCGCCGGGAACATCCCGGTGGAGGTGATCCAGCACGGCGAGCAGTACCTCGCGGCCGTCCCCGAGTACGGGCCGCGCCTGGAGAAGGCATGGTCCGCGGGCCAGCGCAGATGGCTCGCGCTGTCCGGCGGCAGCAGGTTGAGCACGGCCGCCGCCAGCGGGCACCACATCTACCTCGACCAGCCCGATGTCGCCGTCCAGGCCATCGAGCGCGTCACCGCGGAGGCCGCCCGTCAGGCGCGTGACGAGTGACCGGTTCCCGGTGCCCGCCGAAAACGCGCCGGTAGTCGCGGGGAGGGACACCGTGCCGTTTGACGAAGTGGTCACGCAGGACGCCGTCGGAACGGAAGCCCACGAGGTCCGCGATCTCCTGGATCGGCAGGTCGGTGGTCTCCAGCAGTTCTTCGGCCCGATCGAGCCGCTGGTCGCGCAGCCAGGCGTGGGGCGTGGTGCCGGTGACCTCCCTGAAGCGGCGGGCGAAGGTGCGAGGGCTCATCAACGCGTGCCTGGCCAGGTCGTCCACCGACATGGCCTGGTGGAGCCGGGTCCGTGACCAGCGCAGGACGTCGTCCACGCGTGCGTCGTCGGCCCGGGGCCCGCCCGCGTCCTCCGCACGCTCGGTGAGGCCACCTCCGGCGCCGACGCCGACGCCTACAGGGACGAGAGCGTGCGGTTGTTCCACGAGATCGGCAGCGCCGAGGCCGCCCGGCGGCCCGGCGCGAGCCCGTGAGGCCGTGAGGCCGGAACGGCCGGTCACGGTGAGCCCGTGAGGTGGGAACGGCCGGTCACGATGAGTTGCGACGTTACCGCCCGGCAGGCCGTACGGCGTCTGCCCACGGTCGGACATACGCCTCTGCCCGGAGTCGCACCACCCGCCCGAACCCGCCCGCCAAGATCCGACCCGAGCCAGACGCGCGCACCCC
>NZ_BMQE01000086.1:0-12001 GCF_014647955.1 Planomonospora antibiotica
CGCCACCAACGCCACCTGAGCGAACTCCGTCCGCCCCAGCACCTCCGCCGCGCCCCCACCCTGGTCCGCGTTCTCGCCCTGGCCCTGGTCCTGGTCCTCGGCGAACATCAGCTCCCGCAACGACCGCCCCAGCTCGACGTCCGCCACCGCGCACACCGCGTCCAACGCATCCGCGAACACCGGGAACGCCGCATACAACTCCCGGCCCATCCCCGCCCGCTGCGCCCCCTGACCCGAGAACAGAAACCCTGTCCGGCCCGCACGCACCGAACCGGTCGCCACCTCGGCCGACTCGCCCCCCGCGGCCAGCGCCGCCAGCCCGCGCGCCAGCCCGGCGCGGTCGGAGCCCACCACCACCGCCCGGTGCTCCAGCACCGCCCGCGTCGTCACCAGTGCCCGTCCCGCCGCGGCGACATCCGCCTCCGGCAGCACGTCCAGATACGCCCTCAGCCTCCCGGCCTGGGCGTGGAGCGCTTCGACGCTCCTGCCCGACAGCACCCAGGGCACCAGCGCGGGACCACTCGTCACGGGTACGCGGTCCCGGCTCCGCCGGTCGTCCGGCGTCTGAGACGTCTGCCGGGCGGAGGCGTCCTCCCCGGGCTCCCCGGGCTCCCCGTGCTGCGCACGCTCCCCGGGCTCAGCCGGCGGCGCCTCCTCGATGATCACATGCGCGTTGGTGCCGCTGATGCCGAACGACGACACGCCCGCCCGGCGCGGATGACCGTTCCGCTTCCACTCCCGCGCCTCGGTCAGCAGCTCCACCCGCCCCGCCGACCAGTCCACGTTCGGCGACGGCTCCTCGGCGTGCAGCGTCTTCGGCAGCAGGTCGTGCCGCATCGCCTGCACCATCTTGATCACACCGGCCACCCCCGCCGCCGCCTGCGTGTGACCCATGTTCGACTTGATCGAGCCCAGCCAGAGCGGCCGGCCCTCCGGCCGGTCCTGACCGTAGGCGGCGATCACCGCCTGCGCCTCGATCGGGTCGCCGAGCGTCGTGCCCGTACCGTGCGCCTCCACCGCGTCCACGTCCTGTGGGGACAGGCCCGCTCCGGCCAGGGCCTGCCGGATCACCCGCTGCTGCGACGGACCGTTCGGCGCGGTCAGCCCGTTGGAGGCGCCGTCGGAGTTGACCGCCGAGCCCCGTACCACCGCCAGCACCCGGTGGCCGTTGCGGCGCGCGTCCGACAGCCGCTCCAGCAGCAGCATGCCCACGCCCTCGCCCCAGCCGGTGCCGTCCGCGCCCGCGCCGAACGACTTGCACCGGCCGTCGGGGGCCAGACCGCCCTGCCGGCTCATGTCCACGAACGTGTCAGGGGTCGACATGACGGTCACCCCGCCGGCCAGCGCCAGCCCGCACTCTCCCCGGCGCAGGGCCTGGACCGCCCAGTGGAGGGCGACCAGCGACGACGAGCACGCCGTGTCCACGGTCACCGCGGGGCCCTCCAGCCCCAGGGCGTAGGCGACGCGGCCGGAGACCACGCTGGCCAGGCTGCCGTTGCCGTGGTAGGCGGCGATCTCCTCGGGGAGCGTGCCCAGCCGCAGGCCCCAGTCGTGGTACATCACTCCGGCGAAGACTCCGGTGTCGCTGCCCTTCATCGAGGTGGGATCGATGCCGGCCCGCTCGAACGTCTCCCACGCGGTCTCCAGCAGCAGCCGCTGCTGGGGGTCCATGGCCTGGGCCTCACGCGGGCTGATCCCGAAGAAGTCGGCGTCGAAGTCGGCCGCGTCGTGCAGGAACCCGCCCTCGCGGGCGGAGCTCCTGCCCGGCCTGCCCGGCTCGGGGTCGTACAGGTCGGGGGCCCAGCCCCGGTCCGACGGGAACGGCGAGACCACGTCGGCGCCCTCGGCGACGAGGCGCCACAGCGCGTCGGGGGAGGCCACGTCGCCCGGGTAGCGGCAGGCCATGCCGACGATCGCGACGGGCTCGTCGACCGGGACCGGGACCGTGCCGGCCGGGAGGGCGGCGGCGCGGGCCGGCGTGTCGAGGATCTTCGTGCGGATGTGCCCGGCCAGCGCGGCGGGCGTCGGGTAGTCGAAGGTCAGTGTCGCGCTCAACCGGAGGCCGGTGGCGGCGTTGAGCCTGTTGCGCAGCTCGACCGCGGCGAGGGAGTCGAAACCGATGTCCTTGAACGCCCTGGTGGGGACGACGGAGGCGGCTCCGTCGTAGCCGAGCACGGCGGCGGCCTGGGTGCTGACGAGCTCGATCAGCGCCTCGTCCCGCTCGGCCTCGCCCAGCCGGTCGAGCCGCTGGGCGAGGGACGACCCGACCGGGGCCGGGCCTGCGGCGGCCGTACGGCGGGCGGGGGTCCGCACCAGGTCCCGCAGCAGCGCGGGGACCCCGTCCGGCCGGGCGGCGAGCGCCCGCAGGTCCACCCGCACCGGCACCACCGCCGGTTCACCGCTGCGGACGGCCCGGTCCAGGAGGGTCAGGTTCTCCGCGGAGGACAGCAGTTCCAGGCCGAGCCTCTCCACGCGCCGCAGCGCGGTCTCGTCGAGCCGGTCCCCCATGCCGCCGTCACCGGTCCACAGGCCCCACGCCACCGAGGTGGCCGCCTGCCCGCGGGCGGCGCGGTGCGCGGCCAGCGCGTCGAGGAAGACGTTGGCCGCCGCGTAGTTCCCCTGTCCCGCCCCGTCGAGGATCGTGGCGGTGGACGAGTACAGCACGAACGCCGTCAGGTCCAGCTCCGCCGTCAGCTCGTGCAGGTGCCAGGCCGCGTCCGCCTTCGGCCGGAACACGGTGTCGATCCGCTCCGGGGTCAGCGACGCGATGACGCCGTCGTCCACGACGCCCGCGGTGTGCACGACGCCGCGCAGCGGGTGGCCGGCGGGGATGTCCGCCAGGAGCCGGGCGAGCGCGCCGCGGTCGCCGACGTCGCAGGCCACCGCCGTCACCCGCGCGCCCAGCGCCTCCAGCTCCGCGCACAACCCGGCCGCGCCGGGCGCGTCCGGACCCCGCCGGCTGGCCAGCAGCAGGTGCCGCACCCCGTGCTCGGCCACCAGGTGCCGCGCCACCAGCGCGCCCAGGCCGCCCGTGCCGCCGGTGACCAGCACCGTGCCGTCCGCGTCCCAGACCGGGTCCGGCTCCGTCTCGGGAGCGGGCACGAGGATCAGGCGGGGCACGAGGACCTCGCCGCCGCGCAGCGCCGCCTCCGGTTCGTCCGAGGCGACGGCGGCGGCCAGCGCGCCCCGGGACTCCTCGGAGCCGTCGGTGTCGACCAGCACGAACCGGCCGGGGTTCTCCGCCTGCGCGGACCGCACCAGACCCCACACGGGAGCCGTCCGCAGGTCCACGTCCTCACCGGGCAGGGCCACCGCGCCGCGGGTCACCACCACCAGGCGGGAGTCGGCGAACCGCTCGTCGGCCAGCCATGCCTGGACGGCGGTGAGCGCGTGGGCCGTGGCCGAACGGGCGCCCGCCAGGGGGTCTCCCTCGGGTACGGCGAGCTCGAGGAGCACCGTCCCGGGTACCCGCTCCGCGCCGGCGACCTCCTCCAGGGAGAGGGGGACGACGGGCGCCGGGGCGGTCCCGGCCGCCAGGCGGGTCCACCGGAGGTGGAAGGGCGAGTCGTGGCGGTCCCGGCCGGCGGCGCGCAGGTCGTCGCCGGACACCTCGCGGACCACGAAGGAGCCGATCGACGCCACCGGCGCCCCGGTGGCGTCGGCGATGGCGATCGACGCCTCTCCCCTGCCGGTGGCGACGATGCGGGCGCGCACGGACGGCGCGCCCTGTGCGTGGAGCGCCACGTCGCTCCACGCGAACGGGAGGCGCAGCAGCTCGGAGACGGGCTCGTCCTCCGCGAAGTCCATCGCGTGCAGCACCGCGTCGAGCAGTGCGGGATGCAGTGCGAAGGACGCCGCCTCCGCCCTGTTCTCCTCGGGGAGCGAGACCTCGGCGAAGACTTCGCCGCCCCGCCGCCAGACGGCGCGCAGCGCCTGGAAGGCCGGCCCGTAGCCGTAGCCCTGTCCGGCCATGGCCGCGTACAGTCCCGCCGTGTCGACGGGCCGCGCTCCGGGGGGCGGCCACTCCGACATGCCGAACGACCCGGCGCCGGGGGCCGGGGCGGCGCGCCGGGCCAGGACGCCGGTGGCGTGCCGGGTCCACGGCGCGTCGTCGGGCAGGTTGTCGGGGCGGGAGTAGAACTCGATCGGTCTGCGCCCGTCCTCGTCCGCCGCTCCGACGACCACCTGCAGCGCGGCGCCGGCCGTGCCGGCCGCGCCGGCCGCGCCGTCGATGGCCAGCGGCGCCTGGAGCGTCAGCTCCTCCAGCAGGTCGCAGCCGACCTCGTCGCCCGCGCGGGCGGCGAGCTCCACGTACGCGGTGCCGGGCAGCAGGACGACGCCCGAGATGACGTGGTCGGCCAGCCAGGGCTGCGACCGGGTCGAGACCCTGCCGGTGAGCACCGCCCCGCCGGAGTCGGGCAGGGCGACGACCGCGCCGAGCAGGGGGTGCCGCGCCGCCACCTGGCCCAGCGCCGGGGCGTCGCTCGCGGCCGCGGCGGAACTCAGCCAGTACCGCCTGCGCTGGAAGGCGTAGGTGGGCAGCTCGATCCGCCGGGCGCCGGATCCGGCGAAGAACGCCTGCCAGTCCGGCGCGGTGCCGCGGGTGTGGGCCAGCGCCACCGCGGTGCGGACCTGCCCGGTCTCCGGCCGGTCCCGGTGGAGCAGCGGGGCGAACGCGGCCTCGGACCGGTCCGCCAGGCAGTCCTGGCCCATCGCCGACAGCACGCCGTCCGGTCCCAGTTCGAGGAAGGTCGTGACGCCCTGGCCGGCCAGCCACCGGACCGCGTCGTGGAAGCGGACCGAGGCGCACACGTGGCGCACCCAGTACTCGGCCGAGCACAGCTCGGGACCGGCCGGTTCGCCCGTCACGGTCGAGACGATCGGGATCCGCGGCGCGGAGTAGCGCACCACCTGGGCGATCCGCCGGAACTCCGCCAGCATCGGCTCCATGAGCGGCGAGTGGAACGCGTGGGAGACCCGGAGCCGGGTCCGCCTGCGTTCCGGCAGCGCCGCGGCCACCGCGAGGACCTCGTCCTCCCGGCCGGAGATCACCACGGAGGCCGGGCCGTTGACCGCCGCGATGCCCACTCCGCCGGTCAGCAGCGGCAGCGTCTCCTCCTCCGACGCCTGCAGGGCGACCATCGCGCCGCCGCGGGGCAGTTCCTGCATCAGCCGGCCGCGCGCGGCCGCCAGCATGGCCGCGTCCTCCAGCGGCATCACGCCCGCCACGTGGGCGGCGGCCAGTTCGCCCACCGAGTGCCCGGCGAGGAACGCGGGCTCCAGCCCCCATGATTCGAGCAGCCGGAACAGCGCCACCTCCACGGCGAACAGGGCCGCCTGCGCGTACATCGTCTGGTCCAGGAGGGCGGCCTCGGCCGAGCCGGGGGCGGCGAAGAGCACGTCGTACAGGGGGAGGTCGAGCTGCAGGTCGAGGTGGCCGGCCGCCTGGTCCAGGGCCGCGGCGAAGGCGGGGAAGGCCGCGTACAGCTCCCGCCCCATCGCGAGCCGCTGGCTGCCCTGCCCGGTGAACAGGAAGGCGAGCGCGCCGCCGTCCGCGGTGCCCCGCAGCACGCCGGGGGCCTCCTCGCCTCCGGCGACCGCCCTCAGGCCGCGCAGGAGTCCCGCCCGGTCGTCCGCGACGACGGCGGCGCGGTGCCACAGGGAGGCCCGGGTGGTGGCGAGGGAGTATCCGAGGTCGTGGAGCCGCGTCCCGGGCCGCGCCTCGACGGCGGCCAGCAGCCGCTCGGCCTGGGCGCGCAGCGCCTGCTCGGTGCCGCCCGAGACCAGCACCGGGACGCCGGCCGGCTCCGGCGCGGCTCCGGTCCGGTCTTCCGGACCGGCCACCGGCTCCGGTCCGGCCGCGGGCTCCGGTCCGGCCGCGGCGTCCGGCTCCGGCCGGAGCTCCGGTTCCTCGATGATGACGTGGGCGTTGGTGCCGCTGATGCCGAAGGCCGACACCCCCGCGCGGCGGGGACGGCCGAGATCCTCCCAGGGACGGGCCTCGGTGAGCAGCCGTACCTCTCCCGCCGACCAGTCGACGTTGGGCGAGGGCGCGTCCACGTGCAGGGTCCTGGGCAGCACGCGGTGCCGCATCGCCATGATCATCTTGATCAGGCCGGCGGCGCCGGCCGCCGCCTGGGTGTGCCCGAGGTTGGACTTGACCGACCCGAGCCAGAGCGGCCGGTCCTCCGGCCGGTCCTGGCCGTAGGTCGCCAGCAGCGCCTGCGCCTCGATCGGGTCGCCGAGCGTCGTGCCCGTGCCGTGCGCCTCCACCGCGTCCACGTCTCCGGCCCCCAGCCCCGCGGCGGCGAGGGCCTGGCGGATGAGCTTCCGCTGGGACGCTCCGCTGGGCGCGGTCAGGCCGTTGCTCGCGCCGTCCTGGTTGATCGCGGAACCGCGGATCAGCGCCAGGACGGTGCGGCCGTTGCGGCGCGCGTCCGAGAGCCGCTCGACCACGAAGACGCCGGCGCCCTCGGAGAAACCCGTGCCGTCGGCCCCGGCGGCGAACGCCTTGATGCGACCGTCGGGGGCCAGGCCGCGCTGGCGGCTGAACGCGGTGAACACGCCGGGACTGCTCATGACGGTCACCCCGCCGGCCAGGGCGAGGGAGCACTCCCCCCTGCGCAGCGCCTGGGCGGCCAGGTGAAGGGCGACCAGCGAGCCGGAGCAGGCGGTGTCGATGGTGACGGCCGGGCCCTCCAGGCCCAGCACGTAGGCGATGCGCCCGGAGGTGACGCTGGGCACGTTGCCCGTCATCAGGTATCCGTCGAGCCCGTCGGGGGCCTCGTGGACCCTGATGCCGTAGTCGTGCACCTCGGCGCCGACGAAGACGGCGGTGCCGCTGCCCTTCAGCGAGAGCGGGTCGATGCCCGTCCGCTCCAGGGCCTCCCAGGTGGTCTCCAGGAGCAGCCGCTGCTGCGGGTCCATGCCGAGCGCCTCGCGGGGCGAGATGCCGAAGAACTCCGCGTCGAACTCCGTCGCCGTGGACAGGAACCCGCCCTTTCCGACGTACGTCGTGCCGGAGGCCTCCGGGTCTCCGCCGAAGAGCCGCTCCAGGTCCCAGTCCCGGTCGTCCGGGAAGTCGCCGAGGACGGTCCCGTCCCCGGCGACCAGCTCCCAGAGGTCCTCGGCCGATCCGATCCCGCCCGGGAAGCGGCAGCCGATGCCGACGATGGCCAGCGGCTCGTCGTCGAAGGCCGCGACCCCTTCCGGGGTCGCGGCCTCCTCCCGCAGGCCGAGCAGCTCGGCCCGCAGGTACCCGGCGAGCAGCGCCGGGGTGGGGTGGTCGAAGGCGACGGTGGGCGGCAGGGGCAGACCCGTGGCCGCGCGGAGCCGGTCGTGCAGACCGACCAGCGCGAGGGAGTCCATGCCGAGTTCGCGGAAGGCGAGATCGGCGTCCACCCTGGTGGTCGTGCTCTCCGAGTTCTCCGACACCTCTCGCAACGCCGCGAGTGTGTGCTCGGACACCAGTTCCCGCAGGGCGCGCACCTGCGCCGCGGGCGGCAGCGCCGCCAGCCTGCTCGCCAGGGCGGAACCGTTCTCCACCGCTTCAGCCGAAACCCGGTCCCGGCTGTCGGCCGAGCGTCCAGACTCACTCATAAGACCACTCCAGTCATTACTGCCTATAAAGGCAGAGACCACCCACCGTCGCCCATAACACTCGTCTGAACGCTATTCCGGATCATCCCTCGGCCACACCCCTAAGGGCCCCAGAACCGACCCCGCTCACCTGCCCTGTTTGACCACCGCACCGCCGTCCACCTTCAGGTGCTGGCCGGTGACGTACCGGGACTCGTCCGAGGCCAGGTAGGTGATGGCGTGCGACACGTCGACCGGCTCCACGTAGGGGATCGGCATCGCCTGCACCATCGGGAAGGCCGGCTCGGCGTCCTCCCGGGTGGGGTTCTCCAGGTCCGGGCGGAAGAGCCGGTAGGTGTCCTCGTTCTGGATCATGGCGGTGTTGACGTAGGCCGGGTGCACCGCGTTGACACGCTGCATGGAGGGCGCCAGGAGCGGCGCCAGCCAGTTGACGTAGTGCTTCAGCGCGTGCTTCGAGTAGGCGTACCCCATGCCGCCGGGCCCCATCGGGCCGGCCGCGCCGTGCTCGGTGATGAAGGCGGCGATGGAGCCGACGATGACGATGGACCCGCCTTCCCCCAGGTGCGGCAGCGCCGCGTGCACGGTGTTGAAGGTGCCGCTCAGGTTCACGTCGATGGTCTCGGTGAACGCGCCGATCGGCCGGTCGGCGCCGGTCGGGCAGATGCCCGCGTTGGCGATCACCACGTCGAGGCGGCCCAGCTCGGCGACCCCCTCGTCGATGGCCGCCTGCAGCGCCGCCCGGTCGCGGACGTCCGCCTGCTTGGTCACTATCCTCCGGCCGGTCTTCTCCACCAGCCGTACGGTCTCCTCGGTGTCCTCGCCTCCGGCCATCGCGTAACCCACCGAGCCGATGTCCCGGCAGAGGTCGATCGCGATGATGTCCGCGCCCTCCTCCGCCAGCCGTACGGCGTGGCTGCGTCCCTGCCCTCGGGCCGCACCGGTGATGACGACGACTTTGTCCTGTACTCGTCCCATGGAGCACTCCATCTGTTGTCAGGGTTTCGGTGATCGGATGAGGTTCGTGAGGTAGTCGCCCACGACCCGGCGGAAACGCTCCGGCTCCTCCAGGTGCGGCATGTGGCTCGACTCTTCGAAGATCTCCCAGCGCACGTCCGGGATCAGGTCCTGGAACGGCTGGACGGTCGCCGGGGTCGCCTCGTCGTGCCTGCCGGAGATCAGCAGGGTCGGGACGGCGATGTCCGCGACGCAGTCCACGACCGACCAGTCGCGCAGCGTCCCGATGACGTGGAACTCGCTCGGCCCGTTCATGGTGTAGTAGACCGTCGGATCGTTGTAGACCTCGTAGAACGAGGCGAGGTAGTCACGCGGCCACGGGGTCAGCCGGCAGACGTGCCGTTCGTAGAAGACGCGCATCGCCGCGAAGTACTCGTCGCTGGCGGTGGTCCCGGCCGCCTCGTGGCGGCGGAGCGTCTCGTCGACCCCCTTGGGGAGCCGGTCCCGCAGCACCTTCATCTCGCTCAGCCAGAGCGGGTAGGAGGCGGGGGAGTTGGCGATGATCAGCCCGCGGAGGCCCGGCGGGCGGCCCGCCGCGTGCCTGGCGGCGAGCATGCCGCCCCACGACTGGCCGAGCAGCACGTAGTCGTCGGCCACGTCCAGCCGGTGCAGGAGGTTGTCCAGTTCGTCGAGGAACAGCTCCGGCGTCCAGAAGTCCTCCCCCCGCTCGGGGAGGTGGCTGGACCCTCCGTTGCCGATCTGGTCGTAGTGGACGACGGGCCAGCCCTCCTCGGACAGGGCCGCGATGTTCAGCAGGTAGTCGTGGGTGCTGCCGGGGCCTCCGTGCACCACCACGACCGCCGGCCGCCCGGAACGGGGTTCCCCGGTGACGCGGTACCACGTGGCGTGCTCGCCGAACGGCACGCACCCTTTGGAGCTGGGAGGCAGGGGCACTGCGCTCACCTCATTCCTGTCATGTTCCTGTCATGGCCTCGGCGTCGATCCGAGCCAGTCCTCGATGACGCGGGCGGTCTCCGCCGCCCGGTTCTCCAGAATGCTGAAGTGGTCTGCGGGCACCGTCCTGAGCGTGTGGGCCGGGTCCCAGGGGGCGGCCCGCCAGTCCTCCAGCCCCTCGCCGGTCCCGGCGAACGACTCCTGGCACTGGACGAACAGCACCGGCGCCTCGATCCGCGCGGGCGGCATGTCGACGAGCAGCTCGCCGTACCGGCCCATCGTGGAGAGCCTGGCGCTGTCGAACCCGCCGAACGCCTGCTCCATCTCGAGCATCCCGAAGACCAGCTCCTTGGCCAGGCCCGCCCGGCCTCCGCCGTCGCTCTCGTAGGTGTCGAGCAGGACCACCCCGTCGGGCCGGGCACCTGCGACGGTCTCGAGCCGGTGGGCGGTCGCGGCGGCGAAGATGCCTCCCGCCGAGTAGCCGACCAGCACGAACGGCTCCCCCTCGGCCGCCAGGAGCACGCTCTCGGCGAGGACCTCGACGGCGGCGTCGATCGAGACGGGGAGCGGCTCCCCGGGGAGGAACCCGGACAGGGGGATCGCCGACACCTGGCGGACGCCGCGGAAGTGCGAGGCCAGCCGCGCGTGCTGGTACACCCCACCCGTCGCCATCGGGGTGCTGAGGCAGAGGAGGCGGGGGCGGCCCGGACCGTCGGCCAGCTTCACCGGCGCCGGGATCCGTTCCAGATCCGCCGCCGAGGAGAAGGACGGGCGGACCCTCGCGATCGCGGTGAGCACCTCGAACCCCTCCTCCAGCCGGCCCGCCATGACGGCTCCGCGGAAGATGTCGCTCACGGTGTCCGGCACCGGAGCCGGCGGCGCCGGACTCCCGGTCCCGGTCTCGACCTCGGCTCGGGAGAGGTGCGCGGTGAACTCCGCGGCGACGAACCCGGCCAGATCGGCGGGGGTCTTGTTCGAGAAGACGACCATCGGGGGCAGGCGCAGTCCGGTGGCCTCGTTGAGGGCGTTGCGCAGCTCCAGCGCTCCGACGGAGTCGAAGCCCGCCTCCAGGAAGTCCCGCTCGGGATCGACGTCACCGGAACCCTCGTGACCGAGCAGGCGCGCCGCGTGTTCCAGCACGAGTTCCAGAAGGGCCGCTTCGCGTTCCCGCGCCCCCAACCCGGCCAGCCGACGACCCAACCCGCCCGCACCACCACCCCCACCGGCACCCGCACGCCGCCGCACCACCGGCACCAACCCCGCGAACACCGACGGCAACCCCGCCCCCGCCCCCGCCAGCACCCGCACATCCAGCCGCACCGCCACCACCGCCGCCGCGTCCGCCCCCGCCGCCGCATCCAGCAACGCCAAACCCTGCTCCGGCGCCAGCGCCCCCATCCCCATCCCCGCCATCCGCCGCACCTGCGCCGCCTCCAGCCCGGCACCCATCCCGCCACCGGCCCACAGACCCCACGCCAGCGACTGCCCTGCCAACCCCCGCGCCCGCCGATACGCCGCCAGCCCGTCCAGGAACGCGTTCGCCGCCGCGTAATTGCCCTGACCCGCATTGCCCAGCGTCCCGGCCAGCGACGAGAACAACACGAACGCCGACAGGTCCAGCTCCGCCGTCAGCTCGTGCAGATACCACGCCGCATCCGCCTTCGGCCGCAACACCGCATCGATCCGCTCCGGCGTCAGCGACCCCACGACCCCGTCGTCCAGCACCCCGGCCGCATGCACCACACCCCGCAGCGGATGCGCCGCCGGAACACCCGCCAGCAGCCCCGCCAGCGCCTGCCGGTCGGCCACGTCACACGCCGCCACCGTCACCCGCGCACCCAACGCCTCCAACTCGGCGGCCAGCTCCACCGCACCCGGCGCCTCCAGCCCCCGCCGACTGGTCAGCACCAGATGCCGCACCCCGTGCTCGGTCACCAGGTGCCGCGCCACCAGCGCACCCAGACCACCCGTGCCACCGGTCACCAACACCGTGCCGTCCGCATCCCACACCGGAGCGGACCCGTCCGCACCCGGCACCATCCCGTGAGCATCCGCGTCTTCCCGCCCGGTCCGCGCGACCACCGGACCGCTCTCCTGCGGCGCACGGCCGTCGACCGGCACCCGGGCCAGGCGCGCCACCCGCAACTCACCACCCCGGATCACCACCTCCGGCTCACCCGAGCCGATCACGGCACCCAGCGCCTCGGCCGACCCGGTCGCGTCATCGGTGTCGACCAGCACGAACCGGCCGGGGTTCTCCGCCCTGACCGCCCGCAGCAGACCCCACACCGGAGCCAGCCGCACATCGACGTCCTCTGCTCCGACCGCCACCGCGCCCCGCGTCACCACCACCAGCCGCGACGAGGCGAACCGCTCCTCGGCCAGCCACGCCTGCACCACCCCCAGCACCTCGGCGGTAACCGACCGCACCATCCCGGGAACATCCGCCCCGGACATCTCCGTCTCAGGCATGTCCGTCTCGGGCACCGGGCAC
>NZ_BMQE01000087.1:0-11960 GCF_014647955.1 Planomonospora antibiotica
ATCTGGACCGTCGTCCTCATCGCCGTCCACATCCTGATGACGGGCTTCGGCCCGCGAGGATGACCGCCCCGACCGGTGCCGGTGAGCCCGGAACCCACCTCACCGGCACCGGCATCCGCACTCCACCGGCTCGCCCGCACCCGCCGAGAACCACATCGCGGGTGCGGGCCTCGCCGGTTTCCTCACGTATCAGCCGCCGCGTGCCATCATGTGCTCGTGGAGGAGAACCGGCCCTTGCGAGTGGTCATCGCCGAAGACCAGGTCATCCTGCGCGACGGCATGGTGGAGCTGCTGACCGGGCGCGGCTGCGAGGTCGTCGCCACGACCGGCACCCCGGAGGGCCTCCACGACGCGGTGCGCGCCCACCGGCCGGACGTGGCGATCGTGGACATCCGCATGCCGCCCTCCTTCACCGACGAGGGCATCCGGGCCGCCGAAAGACTCCGCGCCGACCATCCGGACCTCGGCGTGCTGGTCTTCTCCCAGCACGCCGAGCCCGCGTGGGCCACCAGGCTGCTGGCGACCGGCGCGCACGGCGCCGGATACCTGCTCAAGGAGCGGGTGGCGGCCGTCTCGCAGTTCGTCGACGCGCTGCACCGCGTCGCCACCGGCGGCACCGCGCTCGACCCTGAGATCGTCGACAAGATGATGCGCGGCGGCCGGCGGCGCCTGGACCGGCTCACCGGCCGGGAGCGGGAGGTGCTCGAGCTGATGGCGCAGGGCCACTCGAACAAGTCGATCGCGGCGCAACTGGTGGTCACCGAGCGGGCGGTGGAGAAGCACGCCGCATCGATCTTCGGCAAGTTCGAGCTGCCGTCGATCGACACCGACAACCGCCGGGTCAAGGCCGTCGTCGCCTATCTGACCGAGGTGGGTGCCTGAGCGCGGCTCGGATGCCCGCCGGCGGCCCGACCCCGACCCGGGCGGGTGCCCGAGCGCGGCTCAGCACTCGCCGGCGACCCGATCCCCGCCTGGACGGGTCCCGAGCGCGGCTCAGATGCTCGTCGGCAGCCTGATCTCGGCCCGGGTGGGACCGCCGGGCGGGCTCTCGACGGTCAGCGTGCCGTCGACCGAGGCGAGCCGCTCCCGCAGCCCGGCCAGACCCGTACCCGTGCCGATCTCCGCGCCGCCCCGGCCGTCGTCGGTCACGGTGATCCGCAGCAGGCCGCCCTCGGCCGACGCGTCGAGCCGCACCTCACCCGCCCCGCTGTGCTTGACCGCATTGGTGAGCAGCTCGACGACGCAGAAGTAGGCGACGCGCTCGATCCCGGGCTGCGCCCGTTCGGGCATCCGCAGGGAGAGTTCGACCGGCAGCGCCGCGTCCTCGCCGAGGGCCCGGAGAGCCGCGGGCAGGCCGTCCTGCAGGGCGGTGGGATCGATGCCGTGGACCAGCCGGCGCAGCTCGGCGATGGTGTGGTCGGTCTGCTCGCGGGCGCGGCCGACGAGCTTCCGCACCCGCTCGTCCCCCGGGTCCACCGAGTCGGCGACCAGGGCCAGAGTGATCGCGATCGCGACCAGCTGGGCCTGGGTGCCGTCGTGCAGGTCCTGTTCGATCTGACGCAGGCTGCGGGTGTGCTCGGCGATGGCGGTGCTGCGCGCCCGGCGCAGATCGGTCAGCTCCTGCTGGGCGCGGCTCGGTCCGAGCAACTGCCGTGCCACCCACACGTTCAGCAGGGTGGTGCCCCGTACCGCCCAGGGCGCCGCCAGCAGGACCAGGAGCCCGACCGGGACGGCCGGGCCGGTCAGCCAGGCCGGCGGCCGGCCCTCGGGCTGGGCCGTCAGCAGCCAGGCGCTCATCCCGATCATCAGGCAGCCCAGGGCCGGCAGGCCCGCCGTGGCCAGCAGGCCGAGCACCGCGAGCGGGAAGCGGACGAACAGGTATCCCACGGCGCGCCAGCCGGCCGGGTCGGCGAGACCGGCCCGGACCCAGGCGACCGCGGTCGGTGCCGCCGGGATGTCGGCCGGCGCCTCGATCCGGACGTCCAGCAGCGAGCGCAGCAGTCCCCGGTGCAGCCGCCCGGTGAGCCGGGCGGCCCGCAGCTCGCCGGCGATGACGGGAAGCCCGACGACGGTCAGGGCGAGCAGGGCCCCGGCATACGTGCCCAGCAGTACGACGGCCAGGCCGAGCAGTGCGACCGGAAAGCCCGCGAGGGCGAACGCGACCTCGCCGGCGCGCAGCCGCGGCCACGACCGCGCCACCCGGGACCGCAGAACGGAGAGACCACCCGCCGGGACGGAGAGACCATCCGCCGGGACCTCCGTCCCGGCGGGCGTCGGCGTGCCGACCTCGCCGGCCCCGCCGGTCACGGCGCCGTCACCGTGGTGGCCGGGTCGAGCGCGATGGTCCGCAGACCGGCGGCCATCTCCGCGGTCACCGCGAGGAGCACCGCGCCGATGAGGATCGGTGCATAGCCGCCCATGGAGACGTACGGTACCGGGTCACCGGTCAGGGACAGCGCGAACGCGATGCTGACCGGGGCGGCGACGGCGATGCCGAGCACGACGCCGGTCAGCGCGGTCAGCACCGACTCGGCCGCGAGCATCCGGACGAGCTGCCGCTTCGTCGCGCCGATCAGGGTGAGCAGCGCGTACTCCCGCCTGCGGGCCGTGGTGAGCGAGATCAGCGTGTTGAGCGTCGCCACCGTCCCGAACAGGGCGAGCATCGCCACCTCCACGCCGCGCAGCCAGACGTCGTCGTCCGACACCGCGTCCGGCAGCACGCCGACCATGTGGTGGCGGATCGTGTCGGTGATCACCATGAACGTGGTCGACAGGCCGACCAGCAGTGCGATCGGCACGACCGCGGAGGACAGCCGGTGGGCGTGGCCGCGCGTGTTGACCGCGGCCAGCCAGCCGCCCGACTCGCCGCCGCGCAGCAGGCGCAGCGGCAGACCGAGCAGCGTGACGACGATCCGGGCCGGCAGCGGCCCGAGCAGGGCCAGCGCGACCATCGACGCCAGCGCTCCGAGCAGGGCGGCCTGGGCGGCCTCGTCCGGCTCCTGGCCGACCAGGAAAACGCACAGCACCCCCACCCCGCCGACGACGATCAGCCCGAGCAGCGTCCGGAACCAGCCGATCCGGTCCGTCTCGGCCGACGTCCCGGCCATCGCCGCGCCCGGTGTGCCGCGCGAGATCCGCCAGGTGGCGAAGACCGTCGCGATCAGGCCGACGAGGACCGTGGCCAGCGTGGCGATGAGCGGGGGCAGCGGGTTGCCGGGCACGGTGGCGCCGGCCGGTGCCAGGCCGCGGTCCACCAGGGCGGACAGGAAGATCCGTGCGGCGACCGCGCCGGCCGCCCAGGCGGGCGGTGAGACCAGCAGGATCAGGCCGGCGACCTGGAAGCGGACGAGCCGGCGCACCTGCCGCGGTGTGGCCGCCACCGTGCGCAGCAGCGCCAGTTCGCGGTACTGCCCGCGGATCGCGAAGCCGAGCGTGGTGACCGCGACGAACGTCGCCATGATCATCGCGATCTCGCCGAACGCGCCGCCGATCAACGCCAGGTCGGAACCGTCCTCGGCCGCGGTCGCCGCGGCGATCATCGACCCGAACATGGTGATCGCGGACACCGCCAGGAACAGCGCCGACGCGAGTCCGGCGAAGGAGGCGGGACGGGTGCGCAGAGCGCCCCAGGCCATCTTGATCATGAGAGTCCGCCCAGTTTCTCCGCGATGACCGCGGCCGACGGCCGGGCCAGGTCCTCCACCAGCTCGCCGTCGGTCATCATCAGCACCCGGTCGGCGAAGCCGGCGGCCATCGGGTCGTGGGTGACCATGACGCAGGTCCGCCCGTGCTCCTCCACCCCCTCGCGCAGCAGCCGGAGGATCTCCCGGCCGGTGTTGCGGTCGAGGGCGCCCGTCGGCTCGTCGGCGAAGAGGATCTCCGGCTGGTTGTAGAGCGCCCGGGCGATCGCCACCCGCTGCTGCTGCCCGCCGGAGAGCCTGCCCGGCCGCTCCTTCTCGCAGCCGTCCAGGCCGACCTGGGCGAGCACCCCGCCGACCCGCGTCCGGTCGACCCGGCCACCCATCAGGCGGGTGGGCAGCACGACGTTCTCGGCGACCGTCATGGCGGGCATCAGGTTGTAGGCCTGGAAGACGAAGCCGACCGTCGAGCGCCGCAGCCGGGCGAGCCTGCGCTCCCGCAACCTGGTGATCTCGACCGGGCCCCAGTGGACGGCGCCCCGGGTGGGGCGGTCCATACCGGCCACGCACTGCAGCAAGGTGGTCTTGCCGGATCCCGACGGGCCCATGACCGCGGTGAACGAGCCGGGGGCGAAGGTGACGTCCACCCCCTGGAGCGCGTGCACCCGGCCGCCGCCGCGTTCGAACTCGCGGCGCAGCCCTCGCACCCGGATCTCCCGGCCGGCGCCACCGCCTTCCGGCCGGACCCCGTGCACCTGTTCCACCTGCTCGTTTCCGAAGAGTGACATGTCCCAATTCTCGGTACGGCCGCCGTCCCGGACGATCGTGGTGACACCCGAATCCGGGGTTCGGATATCCACACCCCGGCCTCGGCGCGCGACCGGGGCGATCGCGCGCCGAGGCCGCGTTCCCGTTACTCCCCGGCCATCACGGTGAAGGTGAACCCTGCGCTCGTCGTACGGCGCAGCGGAACGTCGCACTTGACCCGGCGCAGCACCTCGTTCCTGCTGAGGCCGAGCCCCTGCGCGATGAGCCGCTCCGGGCGCACCGGCACCGGATCGTCGAAGACGACCTCCACCTGGACCGGCCACGCCTGGTCGGGCCGCGCCGACGGGGTGTCCAGCCGCCAGGCCCCCTCCCAGTCCAGGGTGAAGCGGTTGCGCCGGGCGAGCAGCGGATCCAGCAGCCTGGCGGCCACCAGCTCCGGATCGTTGGCGTGGTAGCCGTCGAGCTCGGCCGGATCGAAGGATCCGACCGGTGCCCGCTCGTGCACGGTGAGCTTGCCCGTCCGGTCGCAGGACACGCAGCGGACCAGCAGCCACACGTCCAGCAGCTTGCCGTTGGCGTTGACGCGGAACCTGCCCTCGCCGGTGGTGGCCGACTCCGACCGGCAGTCCACGCACCGCAACGACAGCAGGGGCAGCCTGGTCCGGCGGACGACCCAGGGCAGCACGGTATGAGGTTGTGAAGACATGATCTCTCTAGACCTGACACGAGGCCGATCGCGCGCGGCCTCAGACGCCGTAGGACCGGACGCCCAGGGGCAGCCCGGCGGAGCCGGCGGGAGGGCCGGCTTGGAGGTGAGCGGAAGAAGGTGTCAGATCTGAAGAGCAGGCGGGGTCACGCGGTTCTGTCCTCTGTCCTCACGGTGACGGGGCCGCAGGCAACCTACGGGAACGCCGAAGGAAGGCTCAACCGGTTTTCCGGCGGGTGCCCGCCGGGTCGCGGCGGGCGGACGCGGGTGGTTCCCCGATCCGTCCGGCGTGGGGTCGGCCGCACGGCGACGTGCCGTGGACGGTCCTCGCCGACCCGCACGGCGACGTGCCGTGGACGGTCCTCGCCGACCCGCACGGCGACGAGTTCTGCCTCGGCACCCCTTTTCGGTCCGCCGGCCGGTCCGCCCCCGTGCGGAGGCGGAGCGGCGGACACGAAGCGACCCGGGCGCGTGGTGTCACCCAGGCTCGACGACCTTGCGCGTCTCATGGGCGGGGATCCATGTTAGCGCTATCATCCCGCGGTACGGCCCTCCTTCGACACCCCGCGTCCTTGGTGGTGATGGCGGCGAGTAAATACAGCCGACCCGGATGTCGTCAAGAGGTACGGCCCCGAGCACCGGCCGCGCCGGGCGGGTGTCACTCCACCCGCAGTCGGCCTCTATGGCCGCAACTTGCGGATTTGAACTGAAACTTTCATGGCCAGACATCGGTAATTTTCTGCCCCATCACTCCCATCAAGGCCTCCAGCTGCTCCACAACGCTGACATCCGAGCCCTCACCCGGGCTGATCACTCCGAAATTTTCGCTGGGGTGTTGACATGTTTCGGTTACGTTTCC
The DNA here is from genome assembly GCF_014647955.1 of Planomonospora antibiotica. Taxonomy (NCBI): domain Bacteria; kingdom Bacillati; phylum Actinomycetota; class Actinomycetes; order Streptosporangiales; family Streptosporangiaceae; genus Planomonospora; species Planomonospora antibiotica. Next base: position 5,972 of record NZ_BMQE01000087.1, read on the forward strand.
ACACTGATCTCCGAGGCGGTCGGCCCGGCCCGATGTGGTGATCGGCGAGGGCCGCCGGTCATGACGCCGTCGTGGTGTGCACCTCCGGTCAGGGGTGCGGCGTCGTCCGCCGGGTTCCCGCATATCCCCCCTTCCGTGATTTCAGTGTGGAGTCAGGCATGGACAGCAAGCCTTTACCCTCATCCGCATCCGCACGTTTCAGTGCCCTCAGCAGGGTCATCGGCGCCGTGGGCGCCGTGGGCATCGTGGGCGCGGCGCTGATGGTGTCGGCCCCGGCGAACGCGGCGGAGAACACGCTGCACGCCGCCGCCCAGCAGAGCGGCCGGTACTTCGGCACGGCCATCGCCGCCCAGAAGCTGGGCGACTCGACCTACACCTCGATCGCGAACCGCGAGTTCGGCATGATCACCGCCGAGAACGAGATGAAGATCGACGCCCTGCAGCCCAACCCGGGGCAGTTCAACTTCAGCAACGGCGACCGGATCTACAACTGGGCGGTGCAGAACGGCAAGCGGGTCCGCGGCCACACGCTCGCCTGGCACTCCCAGCAGCCGGAGTGGATGCGGAACCTCCGCGGCGGCAGCCTCCGCCAGGCGATGATCAACCACATCAACGGCGTGATGGCGCACTACAAGGGCAAGATCTACGCCTGGGACGTCGTCAACGAGGCCTTCGCCGACGGCAACTCCGGCGGCCGGCGCGACTCCAACCTCCAGCAGACCGGCAACGACTGGATCGAGGTGGCCTTCCGCACCGCGCGGGCCGCCGACCCGGCCGCCAAGCTCTGCTACAACGACTACAACATCGACAACTGGAACTGGGCCAAGACCCAGGCCGTCTACAACATGGTCCGCGACTTCAAGCAGCGCGGCGTGCCGATCGACTGCGTCGGCCTGCAGTCGCACTTCAACAGCAACAGCCCCTACAACAGCAACTACCGCACGACCATCCAGAGCTTCGCGGCCCTGGGCGTGGACGTGCAGATCACCGAGCTGGACATCCAGGGCGGCTCGGCCACCACGTACGCCAACGTCGTCAACGACTGCCTGGCGGTGTCCCGCTGTACCGGCATCACGGTCTGGGGGGTCCGTGACAGCGACTCCTGGCTCGGCGCCAGCGCCACCGCGCTGCTCTTCGACGGCAACGGCAACAAGAAGGCCGCGTACAACTCCGTCCTGAACGCGCTCAACAGTGCGGACCCGGACCCGGACCCCTCGCCGACCGTCACTCCCACGTCGGACCCGGGCGGCGCCGGACAGATCCGGGGTACGGCGTCCGGGCGGTGCGTGGACGTGCCGAACGCCACGACGACCGACGGCACGCAGCTCCAGCTGTGGGACTGCCACTCCAACTCCAACCAGCAGTGGTCCTACACCTCCGCACAGGAGATCCGCGTCTACGGCAACAAGTGCCTCGACGCCGCCGGCACCGGCAACGGCGCCAAGGTGCAGATCTACTCCTGCTGGGGCGGCAACAACCAGAAGTGGCGCGTCAACTCGGACGGCTCGATCGTGAACGTCCAGTCGGGTCAGTGCCTCGACGCCGCCGGCACCGGCAACGGCGCCCTGCTGCAGACCTACTCCTGCTGGGGCGGCAACAACCAGAAGTGGAGCCTGGGCGCCGCCTGACGCACCCCTGGTCCGGGCGGTCTCCCTGGGGTCCGCCCGGACCGCAGGTGCGTCAGATGCGGTTCCAGCGCTGGTTGGCGGCGCCGCTGCACGTCCAGATCTGGAGGTGGACGCCGTTGGCCGTGGAGTTGCCGGGCACGTCCAGGCACTTTCCCGCGCCGAGGGCGGTGATGCTCCCGTCGGGGTTGAAGCGCCACTTCTGGTTGTTCTGGCCGTTGCAGTCCCAGATGATCACGCTGGTGCCGTCGGCGGTGCCGTTCTCGTGCACGTCGAGGCACTTGTTCCCGTAGACGCGCAGTTCACCGGCCGCCGTGGAGGTCCACTGCTGGTTGCTCTGGCCGTGGCAGTCCCAGATCCCCACCCGGGTCCCGTTGGCCTGGGAGGCTCCGGTGACGTCGAGGCATCTTCCCGACCCCGCGCCCTGGATCCGGGACACGGGGGCGGGCGTTCCGCCGCTGACCCGGAACACGACGGTGCCGTGGGGCGGCACGCTCGCCGAGATGGCCCCGGTGGTCGAGGTGACGGTGTTCGTCCAGGCCTCGCGCAGGCTGAAGGAGCCACCGGACAGACCGATCGCCGAGGCGGTGGTGCTGATCGTCGTCGTGCCGCCGCCCTGGTTGAACAGGGCGACCGCGACATCGCCGTTGCTCAGTCGTTTGGCCAGGATGCGGCGGGTGCCGTCGTTGCTGATCTGGGTGGCCTGGAGGCCGAGCGGGTCCTGGTTGATGGCGATCAGGTTCTGGTTCTTCATGATCGTGGCGGTCGCGGAGTCCATGTTCCGCATGTCGTTGCCCGCGATCAGCGGTGCGGCCATGACCGCCCACAGGGCGAAGTGGCTGCGCATCTCGGTGTCCGTCATGCCGCCCCGGCCGACCACCATCATGTCGGGGTCGTTGAACTGCCCCGGCTTGGCGTAGCCCGACAGGGGCGCGTTGACGTTGACGATGTTCTGGATGCCCATCGGGTAGCCGTTGGTCTGACCGGAGTTCCAGACGTTGGTGATGTCCTCGGTCGTGCGCCAGATGTTGGCGACGTCGCCCCAGTTCCGCCGCGGGCCGGTCTTCTCGTGGATGCTGTTGGGATTGATGCTGTAGAGGATCGGCCGGCCGGTGGCCGCCAGCGCGTCGCGCATCTTCGCGAAGACGCGGACCTGGTCGTCGATGGTGCCGGTGGGGGAGCACCAGTCGTACTTGAGGTAGTCGACGCCCCAGGCGGCGAACTGCCTGGCGTCCTGCACCTCGTGGCCCAGACTGCCGGTGGCGCCCGGATAGGAGCCGAAGTACTGGGCGCAGGTACGGTCCAGGGGCGCCTGGTAGAGGCCGAACTTCAGGCCCCGGGCGTGCAGGTAGTCGCCGAGCGCCTTCATGCCGCTCGGGAACCTCGACGGATTGGCCCGCAGGTTCCCGGCGGAGTCGCGGGCCGGGTCGAACCAGCAGTCGTCGACGACGACGTACTCGTACCCAAGGTCGCGCATGCCTGAACTGACCATCGCGTCGGCGGTCTGGCGGATCAGCGTCTCGTTGATGTTGCAGCCGAAGGTGTTCCAGGTGTTCCACCCCATCGGCGGAGTGCGGCCCACGCCGTTCTCCAGCGCCTGAGCCTGGGCGGCGGGGGTGAGCGCCACGGCCAGGGCCACCGTGGTCAGCAGCGCGCGGGTTCGTTTCCTGCTCATGGAGGTCTCTCCTCAGTGGGTCGGAGGCCGGGCTCCGGTGGGGGCCGGTCCGGGGCGGACAGGACGACGGGGGCCGCGATCGTGGCCGCGGTCAGCGGTGACCGGTGACCGGTGACCGGTGCCCGGCCACGGCGATGCTCCCGTCATCGGAAGGAGGCGTCGTCGACGTAGAGCCGTCGGTGCCCGCGGTCGTCTCGACGTAGAAGGAGGCGTTGGTCGGCGTCCCGGTCCACGAGACGGTCGCGGTGCCGGTGAGCCGGGTCCAGCCGCCGGTGCCGACCGTCTGCGCGGGGGTGAGCTGGAGATGGCTCGTGGTGCCGTTCGCGGTGAGGGCCAGGGTCGCCCCCGCCGGTGAAGCGCCACCAGTCGAGGTTGAGCAGGTAGCCGCCGCCGCCCGTGAAACGCAGGTAGAGGTCACGGGTGCCGGTCGCGCCGGACACCGGGCAGGTGACCGTGGTCCAGTTCTGCCAGCCGCCGGTGCCGTTGACGGTGCAGGTGCCCACGAGAGTGCCGGTGGGGCTGCCGAGCCGCAGTTCGATCCGGCCGCCGCCGGTGCCCGAGGCCGCGCGAGCGGTGAAGGCGGTGGCCCCGCTGCCGAAGGCGACGCCCTTGACCTTGATGTGGTCACCGTTCTCGATGAAGCCGACGTTGACGCCGCCCTCGCTGGAGGCCTCGGTCTCCACCCCGGACGACCAGGCGATGGTCTCGGCCTCCTGCCGGACGAACGGGTCGAGGGTGCCGACCTGAGGCGGGCCGGCGGTGGTCATGTTGATCGTCGGGATGGTGCCGTCGGCGCTGTAGGCGAACTTCTCCACGGCCACCGACCTGGTGTAACCGCCACCACCCGGCAGCGCGCCGTTGTGGTAGAAGAAGTACGATCCCCCGGCGTAGTCGATGATCCCCGCGTGGTTGGTGAAGCTGCCGCCCTGCCGGGGCATGACCGTCCCCCGGTAGGTCCACGGCCCGGTGGCGCTGGGGGCCGTGGAGTAGGCGATGAACTCCGAGCAGCATTCCGCGGCGAACACGTTGTAGTAGAGGCCGTTGCGCTTGTAGACCCAGGGCCCCTCCTCGTAGAGCGTGGGGCGGCCGGTGCTGCCGCTGCGCGCGCCGAACCCCGCAGCGGTCAGCTGGACGTAGTTGATCCCGCCGGAGTAGGAGATCATGTCGCTGTTCAGGCGTACGTACGCGAGGCGGGGGTTGCCCCAGTACAGGTAGGCCTGGCCGTCGTCGTCGACGAGGAGTAGACGCGCCAGTCGCGCATCGTGAAGTACGTGGAGCCGTCCTCGTCGTGGCCGGTGTAGAGGTAGACGCGGCCGTTGTGGACGAGCGGTGCGGGGTCGGCGGTGTAGATCGTCTGGACGATCGGGTTGTCCGCGCCGGCCGGTGTCGCGGGCAGCAGGGTCATGACGCAGAGCACGCCCATGATCCAGGCCAGGCGGCGTGATGGTGCAGATCTCATGGCGTTCCTTTCGAGGTTGGACCTCGGACTGGGAAGCGTTGCCCGACCTCGCACACCGTCGCTGCACGAGACACCGTCGCTGCACGAGGCACCGTCGCTGCACGAGGCACCGTCGCTGCACGAGGCACCGCCCGCCGTACGAGGCACCGCCCGCCGTACGAGCGCTGGTATTCCTGCGCGACCCGGGCGGGCTCGGCCTTCCACCGAGCCCGCCGTGCCGGCTCCACCCGAGCCGGACCCGTGTCACGCCGTCAGCGCTGCAGTGTCAGCAGGCCCGGCCGGTAGGGCAGCAGGCCGTAGTCGCCGCCGGAGTTGGGGTTGCGCCCCTGGTAGAGCAGCTGCAGGTTGCAGGGGTCGACGGTCATGGTCTGGTCGGCGCTGGTGCGGATCAGCTCGCCGTGGCTGATGTCGTTGGTCCAGGTGGCGCCGCTGTTGGCCTTGCCGGCGAAGGGGTTGCCCTCGGTCGCGGCCTGCGGTGTCCACGAACCGTTCAGGCTGGTGGCCGTGAACGAGCGGAAGTAGCGCCCCTGCGAGCCGATCGCCTCGACGATCATGAGGTAGCGGTTCTGGCCCTGGAGCTTGTAGACCTGTACGGCCTCGAACAGGTTGTTCGTCGTGTCGCTCATGACCACCGTCGAGGCCGTGCCGAAACTGCCGGGGAAGTTCCCGATCGGCATGCTCGCCCGGTAGATCTTGCCGTTGTCCCCGGCGAAGAACAGGTACATGTTCGAGCCGTCACCGATGAGCGCCTGGTCGATGGGGCCCGTCCCGGAGCCGGAGATGCTTCCGGAGAAGAGCGTCTGCTCCGACGACCAGCCGTTCGGGTTGGCGGGGTCGCTCGACGTCCGGTAGGAGAAGGCGGTCCTGCCCCACTGGTAGGCGAGCACCCAGGTGTTCTTCGGGGCGAAGTAGAAGAGCGAGGGCGCGACGGCGGAGAAGTTCATCGCGTTCTGGCTGGCCGAGCCCATCTCCGACCAGTTGGTGAACAGGCCGAAGTTCATCGAGCCCCACCTGGTCCCCGTGTCGTGCGTCGTCGCGTAGACGAGCTGCCTGCCGTTGTAGGGGGCGACGGTGAAGTCCTTGAGCGAGACCCAGCCCGACCTCGGCTGCGCCAGCGGGCCCGACGACGTCCAGCGGTACGTCGACGGAAGGTTGCACGTACCGGGGTCGCCGCCGCCGACCTTCACGAGCTGCCACTGCTGGTTGGCGCCGCCCCAGTCGTCGTACTGC
>NZ_BMQE01000088.1:0-11942 GCF_014647955.1 Planomonospora antibiotica
CAAGGTCGAGCAGCGCGTACGGCCCAAGACCGAGGTCGTCGGCTACGGCTACCCGCAGTACGCCTCCTAAAGACCAAGATCCGGCGTCAGCCACAGGCAGGGGCACAGCACACGCTGTGCCCCTTGTGCCGGTTTCTGCGCCTGCTCACCGCCCGCAAGCCCAGCGTCCTCTGTCCGTGTCGCTATTGGGCCGATCGGGATATCAACGAGAATTCAACGGCCGCACGACTGGAGGCCGTTCACCCTGCGGGATCCGGCAACCGCGCGCGCCGCCTGCACCGCTCAACCGAGCTGTGAACTTGCCGCATCTCGTTCTGCGTGGCGCTGAGGCACCACGCAGAAACACGGTATTGATGCAGCAGCCAGCCCACCTCCTTACCGATCAACGACCGCTTGGCCACAGACCTCAGGTCTTGACCGGATGGCCGCAGAAGCCGCAGAAACGGTGGGCCTGACCCAGTCGCATCCCACAGGCGGTGCAGTACTTGTGGAAGGTCGCGCCGGTAGCTCCCGCGCCTGTGGTCCCGGGGACGGCGTCATCACCGTTCGGGGCGGCCTCATCCGGCCGCCCGGGATCGCGGGCCACCAGCACGGGATGACCGAGCCCGGTGGACAGGGGCTTCGGCAGGGCCGGGAAGGACCGCCCGACCACGACCGTGGGGTTGGCCCCCTCATCGACCAGAGGCCGCCGGGAGATGGCAGTAGGCGGCGCTGGGACCTGCAATCCCGTCTCGAGAGTCCCGGCCTCCCCTGGGCTCGGGGGCACCCCGGCCCCGCGCCGCCAGTACAGCAGCGCCCCGGCGATCACGGCCGCCACCAGGACGCCGCCGCCCGCCAGGAACGGCCAGAGCGGCACGCCCGCCGCCTCGCCGGTGGAGGAGTCGGCGGCCCGCCTGGTCCCCGCGTCCTCGGCGGTGCCGCGCTTGTCCTGGGAGGTCTTCAGGAGCGCGGCGGCCACCGGGTGCCCCGGGTACAGCTCCAGGACGCGCTGGAAGCCGGGGACGGCGTCGCCGTAGTACTTGGTGTGGAAGCGGATCAGCGCCTGCTCGAACGCGGCGTCGATCGGGCCGCGCCGGGGGGCGGCCCCGGCCTCGGCCAGCGCCTTGGTGATCTCCCGGACGCCGATCATCCGGCCCTCGGCGCCCCCGCCCACCAGCAATCCGATGACCTCGCCCTTCTTGTCCTCGATCACCGGCCCGCCGAGCAGTCCCTGGTCGATCAGGGCGCCCAGCTTGGGCGGCTCGTCGACCTTGCCCTCCGGGTCCTTGAACTGCCGCCCGCCGTCGCCGGCGCCGCCGGCCCGCAGGTGCGCGATGTCCGTCTTCTCCTTGACGTTCGCCGACGGCCGTCCGAGGAACCCGGCGACCGCGACCGGCGAGCCCTCCTTGTCGGGCACCTTGGCGGCCAGCGGCGCGGTGGGCAGGCCCGCGCTGCCGTCGGCGCGCCCGGTCGGCATCAGCACGACGGGGCTGTCCGGCCGGCTCCCGGGGCGGACGATCTCCGCTTTGAACCCCTCGTCATCGGCCGGCGAGATGTTGGGGAAGACCCGGATCTCGGTGGTGACGTCGATGATGCAGGTCGCGGTCGGCTTCTTCGGCGGGTAGCACTCCTGCAGGTGCCGGTTGAGGGTCTTGTCGTCGAGGGTGTGCCGCTCGAAGTCGTCCGGGATCTTCACCTTGTGGTGCTCGGCGAAGATCTTGTTCGCGGCGTGGATCGCGACGTCCTTCTCGGTCTGCACCACCCGGGTCAGGGTGACGATGGCGCCCTCGGGGTTGACGACGGTGCCGGTGCCGGTGCCGATCGGCACCTCGTAGCTGCGCTCGACGTGCACCGGATCGTCGGTGGGGTCGAGCAGGGTGATGTCCACCTGGGCCTTCGCCTCGACGCGGACGATGGCGGGGGTCACCAGGTCGGTGATCCCGCTGGGATGGTCGTGCGCGAGGGCAGCGGGCATCGCGGCGACCGTGAGAACCGCGCCGCCGAGGAGTGCAAGGACCGTTCCGAGTCGTCGCATCGCTACTCCTACGAGGGATAGGACAAGGGTCGCAGACAGTAGTGAATAAGTGAACAGCTCAGGAGGGAGGCGTCACCGTCCGATCTGGGCCCGGTCAAGCCGGCTGATCATGACCCGAGCCCGCCCCCTCCACGCGCGGAGGGCGCAGCCCGGTCAGCGTGACCATGACGAGTCGGTGTACCGCGTCCCTGGACGGCAGGGTACCGGCTGCGGCAAGCGCGTGAAGGCAGTAGTGCGCCAGCTCGTCGGGCTCGACGTCGTTGCGTAAGTCGCCGCTCTCGGCTCCCTCGGCCAGCAGGTCCCGGATGAAGGCACGCAGGTGCCGCTGCGCTCGGACGACATGCTCGCCCCGGTGCAGGAGCGCCGCCAGCTCGGTGCCGTGGTGCTCGTGCTGGATGAGGGCGTAGGCCTCGAGCACGGCTTCGAGCCGCTCGCCGGCGTCATCGGCCCGGTCCCGGAGTCCGGCGAGATAGTCGAGGTGGCCGGCGATCTGGCGCTCGTGCCAGGCGGTCAGGATCGCTTCGACGTCGGGGAAATACTTGTACAGCGTCGCGCGCCCGATGCCGGTCTCCTCGGCGATCTGCGACATCGTCACCGATCGCAGCCCGTGTCTGGCCACCAGCGCCGCGGTGGTGTCGAGGGTCGCATCGCGCACCGCGCGGCGGTGCGCCTCGATCGTCTCATTCCACAGCTTCGGCACCGTCCCATCGTACACATCGACGATAGCGATACATTATGGATTGACATAGACATGCTGTCTCGCAAAAACTGGAGTGCATGTGAGATCCCGGCAAGCACCGCGGACAGAGGAGACACACATGACCGACCCGCCCCCCACCGCCGGCACCGGTTCGGAGCCCGGCCGCGGAGCGACGCCTCGCTGGGTGAAGGTCCTGGGGATTATCGTGGGCGTCCTGCTCCTGCTGGCCGTCATCGCGATGATCGTCAGCGGCGGCGACCACGGACCGGGCCGTCACCTGCCGTCCGGCAACGTCGGCGGTCAGGCGTACCTCTCCGACAGCGCAGAGCCCGGCGTGCAGCAGCCATGATCATGGCGCCGCGCCTGCGCAAATTCGCGCTCACCGCGCACGTCACGGTCTCGGTCGGCTGGCTCGGTGCGGTCGTCTGCTTCCTGGCGCTCGCCGTCGCCGGTTTGATCGGCGAGGATGCCCAGAGGGTGCGCGCCGCCTATCTCGCGATGGAGTTCATCACCTGGTTCGCCGTTCTCCCGCTGGCCCTTGCCTCGTTGCTGACCGGGGTCATCTCCTCGCTGGGCACCGCCTGGGGCCTGTTTCGGCATTACTGGGTCCTGGTGAAGTTCCTGCTGATCATCTTCGCCACCGCCGTCCTGCTGCTGCAGGTGGAGCCGATCGGCTCCATGGCGCGCGTGGCAGCGGAGACGTCCTTGGCCGGCACCGCTCTCGGCGAGATGCGGGTCTCCCTCGTCATCCACTCCGGTGGTGGCCTGCTGGTGTTGCTCGCGGCCACGGTCCTGGCGGTGTACAAACCGCGGGGCAGGACGCGCTACGGACGACGCAAGCAGGACGAGCAGCGTCCGGCGCACGCCTCATGAGCATGACTGCTCCCCTCGGCCGCGGCCGGGAAATCCAGCTGACTCCACTGCCGCAGGCCTGAGTGCGCTGGGGCGCCTGCCCTCCAAGACCGGCCGCACTGTCAACCATGCAAGTCGATCTTACTATGCCCGGTAGTCGCCTCTTCCTGCCGCAATCAGGCCCTCCATGCGTGCCGGAGTGCTCAGCGGAGCCCTCACCGTCCTCCCCTTCATGCGCGCTGACCAGGTATTTCACTCGGCGATCCGCTAGTGACGCCCGGACCTCTCCAAAAGAGGAGACTTCGCGATCCTCCCGCACGAGGATGGAAGTACGGATCAAACGGTGAATTAGGCCGCCCCGTTTCTGTAGCATTTCGCCCGAGATCCGGGCAAAGGGAAGGCGTCACCGTGAGCGTGGCAGGCATGCCGCTGAAGTTCGGACGGGTAGCTGCGGCGGCAGGGCTGGCCGTCGTCGCGTTGCTCCCGCTCGACGGGGCGATCGCCGAACCGCAGCCCACCATCGCGCAGGCCAAGGCGAAGCTGAAGAAGCTGAACGACCAGGCCGGTCAGGTCGTCGACCGCTACAACCTGGCCAACGAGCGCTGGAAGAAGGCCAAGAAGACCTACGACCGGCTGAATGAGGACTACACCCGGCAGCGGAAAAGCGTCGACCGGCTGCGCGATGACCTCGTCACGGTCGCGATCAGCACCTACCAGTTCGGTGGCCTGGCCGCCGCCGAGGGGTTCGCCACCAGCAGCGACCCGCGTATGGTCTTGGGCGGCATGGCCGCGATCGACCAGATCGCGGCCAGCCGCGCCGAATCCCTGCGTGCCTTCGACACCGCCAACCAGGCCCTCAAGACCGCCTACGGCCAGGCGAAAGAGGCGCTGAGCGAGGCGGACAAGGCGCAAGACACCCTGGCCGGGGAGAAGGCCAAGGCAGAACGCATGGTCACCGAGCAGACGAAGTTGTTGCGCAGGCTGGGCGCGTTCCGGGCCGGTGATCCCAACAGCGTCGGCATTCCGTACACCGGGCCGGCCTCGGGCAACGCCCGGACGGTGCTGGAGTTCGCGTTCAGGCAGGTCGGCAAGCCGTATCAGTACGGCGGGGAAGGGCCCGGCTCGTATGACTGCTCGGGGCTGACCCAGGCCTCCTGGCGTCTGGCCGGAGTCGAGTTGCCCCGCACGACCTGGGAGCAGTGGAGCTGGGGGGCTGACCGGCGCGTTCCTTTGGATCTGAACCAGTTGCAGCCCGGGGATCTGCTGTTCAGCAAGGGCCTGGGGCATATGGGCATGTACGCCGGCAACGGCAAGATGGTGCACGCTCCGCGCACCGGCGATGTCATCAAGGTCGTCGATCTCGACGACTACTGGTGGGGACGGCTTCTGGGCGCCGTCCGCCCCTGACCATGATCCTCTTGCGCAGCGCGTGACGCCTTCGGTGACGTTCACGTCCAGGGAGACGTCGAAGACGCTCCGCCGCGGCGAGGCCGGACCTGCCGGTCAGTGAGCTGTTCGGAGGGCGTCCTGCCGAGCGCGATACTCGTCCGCGTCGATCTCGCCGCGCGCGAACCGTTCATCAAGGATTTTCCAGGGACAATGATCATCAGGTGTACGCGCCGAAGGGTCATCGCGTGTGCCGCGGAAGACCGCGATGATCCCGAAGATCACCAGTGCCCAGAAGGCGACCATCGCCAGGGCCATCACGATCCAACCGCCCCAGCTCCCGCCGTTGCTCCACCACATCATCACCGTTCACCTCCTCCCGTGGCGCACGACGAGTGTCGCGCCATGACCAGGCAGGAACCCTGATGGTTGTGTGAAGGTTCGCAGAAGATGACGCCGGCACACTGTGGCCGGCAGGAACCGGTCCACTCTTTCCAGCCCTCCCGACAGGGGGACCCGACGTGGGAGTGCGGCGACGACCCGGGCTTACGGCAGGCTGGCATCATGAGGTCATGAGGCGGATTCCCGGTGAGCGGTCCGGCGGTGTCAGCGACACGGCCGGGAGGGCACCCGTCCGTACCTCCACGGGTCTTCGGGCGATGGTCGTCGAGGACGAGGAGTCGCTGGCGGCGGTCCTGGGCAGCTACCTGGAGCGGAACGGCTTCGAAGTCTCCGTGGTCCATGACGGGCGGCAGGCCGTGAACGTGGTGCGGGAGATCGATCCGGACGTCGTCGTGCTGGATCTCGGCCTGCCGGGGCTGGACGGGGTCGAGGTCTGCCGACAGGTGCGCACCTTCTCCGACGCCTACGTCGTCATGCTGACCGCGCGCAGCGAGGAGATCGACAAACTCATCGGGCTGTCGGTCGGCGCGGACGACTACATGACCAAGCCGTTCAGCCCGCGCGAGCTGATCGCGCGCATCCAGGCGATGCTGCGCCGCCCGAGGGTGCGGGGAGAGCGTGAAGGACTGGGCCCGGACAGCCGATCCTTCGGTCCCCTGACGATCGATCCGATCGGCCGCGACGTCTGGCTGGAGGGCGAGGCGGTCTCCCTCACCCGCACCGAGTTCGACCTGCTGACCGCCCTGTCCGCACGGCCGCGTATGGCGTTCAGCAGGCGACAGCTCATCGACGAGGTGTGGGGGGAGACCTGGGTGGGGGACGAACACCTGGTCGACGTCCATATCGGGCACCTGCGGCGCAAGCTGGGTGATGATGCGGCGCAGGGGCGGTTCATCAGGACCGTACGGGGGGTCGGGTACCGCATGGGAACGGGCGAGTGACCCCGGACCAGCCACCTCCGGCGAGACCAGGCCGCCCTGCGAGACATCCCGGGTTCGGGACCCGGCTTCTGGTGGCGCAGGCGCTCGTGCTGGTCGCCATGGCGCTCACCGCGTGGCTGGTGGCCTCCGCCGTCGGGCCGGGGATCTTCCACGACCATCTCGTGCAGGCGGGGGTCGGGCACGGCGCGGCCGGGTCGGGCCATATCGAGCAGGCGTTCACCTCCTCGATGCTGCTTGCCCTGCCGGTCGCGCTGCTCACCGCGATCGCTCTGGCGTTGGCGGTCACGTGGTACTTCAGCCGCCGTCTGCAGCGGTCGATTGCGCGGGTGGTCGATTCGGCGGCCGAGGTGGCCGCCGGCGACTACAGCTCCCGGATCTCCAGCCCGGGGTTGGGCAGCGAGTTCGACCGGCTGGCCGGGACCTTCAACGCGCTCGCCGAGCGCCTGGGCGCCGTGGAGAGCACGCGTCGGCGCATGCTCGCCGATCTCGCCCATGAGATGCGCACGCCGCTGGCGACGCTGAACGCGCACTTCGAAGCGCTGGAGGACGGCGTGCGCGAGCTCGACGAGGACACCTTCGCCGTGCTGCGGTCGAGCACCGGACGGCTGGAGCGCCTGGCGCAGGACATCGGTGCCGTCTCCCGGGCCGAGGAGGGCAGCCTGGAGATCCACCGGGAGTTGACCGGTCCGCGGCAGCTGGTCGAGGCGGCCTGCCGGGCCGCCGCCGACCGCTACCACGACAAGGGCGTCACCTTGCGCGGGGACGTCTCCACCGACCTGCCCGTCCTGGTCGACCCGGCTCGCATGGGCCAGGTGCTGGGCAACCTCCTGGACAACGCGCTGCGGCACACCCCGCAGGGAGGGAGCGTCACCGTCTTCTGCCGCAACCTGGAGCGGTGGGTCGAGTTCGAGGTCCGCGACACGGGCGAAGGCATCGCCCCCGAGCATCTGGACCACATCTTCGACCGCTTCTACCGCGCCGACCCCGCGCGCAGCCGTCCCCGGGGAGGAAGCGGCATAGGCCTGACCATCACCAAGGCGCTGGTCGAAGCCCACGGCGGCGGGATCTTCGCGCGCAGCGCCGGTCCGGGCCAGGGGGCGGCCTTCACCGTCCGTCTCCCGCTGTCGTAGGGCCTTGGTCTCACAGGACTTCAGAGGATCATGACGTTTTTGCGGGTCCGGAGACCGTGCCCCTCGCCCTGCAAGCGGGTGGCCCGGGTTCTCAAGGCCACCCACCCCGGGGAGACACGGTCGTGCACCGCCGGAGTCATCTGGGGGCGTAGCGGGTGGTCCAGGTGGCGCCGTCGTCGGTGCTGGCGACGATCCGGTCGCCCTCCAGGGCGGCGAACACCGTACCCTCGTGAGCGGTGAGTGCGTGGACCGGGCCGCCTGCAAAACCGCGCCGCTGCCAGGTGGTGCCGCCGTCGGCTGAGCTCCACACGGTCCCGTCGGCCGCCGCCCCCCACACCTGCTCGGTTTGATTCCAGGCCAGTACCGCCAGCTGCGGTGCGCCGGGCAGCAGGGACCACGTGCGGCCGCCGTCGGCTGAGCGCCCCACGCCCTCACGCCCGATGGCCAAAATGCTCTCAGGGTCGGCCGGACTGACGGCGAATGCCCCGATCGCGATCGTGGAGCGCTGCTGCCAGGTGCGCCGGTCGGAGCTGACCATGAATGCGCCGTCACCGGAGTTGTAGCCGTAGACCAGCCCGTGGACGGCCTGCAGGCCGTGGAAGTCCGCCGCCCCGGGCAGGGACATCGTCTTCCAGGTGACGCCGCCGTCGGTCGACTCGATCAGACCGAGATTGCCCGGGCCCTCCTCGTGCTCGCCGGGGTGGCCTGAGGCCAGGAAGTGGCCGGGTCCGACCGCGGTGAAGCCCATCAGGTCCGGAGTCCCCTGCGATACCCGTACGGCGGTGCGCTCGTCCTGGATGCGGAACAGCCCGGCATGGGTGGCCACGTAGGGCACCTTGGTAGCGGGGTCGACCGCGACGCCGTGCACGTGCCCGAACGCCTCGCTCGGAGCACCGGACTCGCCGGAGCCTCCCGTGCCGTCGGAACCGCGGATGACGAACACGGCCACGGCTGAGGCCACCACGGCTGCCACCAGGGCTGCGATCAGCGGCCATCGTGGCGCCGACCGCGTCTTCCTGCCACTTCCCGCCGGTTTTGTCGCGTCTGCCTTCTTACTCACCGGATATCTGTTTCCTTCGTGATCGATCGACCGGCCGCGGTCGATGTGATCTGTGCGGCGGTGACATCGCACCGCCGCACAGATGCGTCCCTGGGTTCTTCCGCCGTCGAGGTCAGGGCAGGGCCGCCAGCCGCTGGGTGTACTCGTCGGCGTCCAGTTCGCCGCGAGCGTAGCGCTCGGCCAGGATGCGCCGGGCCGGGCCGGTGGCGTCGGCGTCCGCAGGCGGCGCGGTGAGGCCGGCCCTGGCGCGGGCGGGGGTGTAGCGGACGACCAGCCAGACGACCAGTGCGGTCAGCGCCAGCCAGAGCAGCATCATGCCGCCCATCGGCCACATCATCGTTCCGTGTCCATATCCGTGCATCGGGATCGTCTCCTTGGGTGATGCGTATCCATCTTGGTGATCTCACCGGCGGTTCAGGCCTTGACCTTGAACAGGCCGAGGGCGCCGCGGGTGGCGTCGGCGAAGCGGTGGCTGACCATCGCGTACTCGCCGGGCTCGGGGAAGGTGAACTCCACGAACCCGCCCTGGGACGGGGCCAGGTCCAGGACCTGGGCGCCGCCTCGCGCCGCGTCGTCGGGGCGGACCGTGTAGCCGCCGTCGGTGAAGACGGTGTCGAACACGGTGCCGACGACGTGGAAGGCCGACGGGGCGGACGGGCCGGCGTCGACGACCCAGATGCGGGTGCGCTTTCCTGCGGTGGCCGTCAGCGGGGTGAAGCGGTACTGCCCGGCGTAGCCGTTGAAGGCGACCGCGTCGTAGTCGGCGGTGTACAGCTTGCTGAGCTTGGCCAGGCCGTCCTGCGGGCCGAGGGCCAGCTCGGACTGGACGATGACGAACTCCTGGTCGGCCTTGGGCAGGTTCGGCGGGTCGATGATGATCGCGCCGTACATGCCGTTGCCGATGTGGTGCAGGGCGGGGGCGCTGCCGCAGTGGTACATGAACGCCCCGGCGCGTTTCGCGGTGAAGGTGTAGGTGAGCTGCTCGCCCGGGGCGATGGTGCGCATCTTGGTGTCCGGAGCCACCTGAGAGGCGTGCAAATCGATGGAGTGCCCGGTGGAGCCCTTGTTGACCAGGGTGATGGCGAAGGTGTCGCCGACCTTGCCGCGCAGGACCGGGCCGGGCAGGGTGCCGTTGTAGGTCCAGGCGCGCTGCCGTACGCCGGGGGCGACCTCGATGACCTTCTCGGTGACGGTGAGGGTGACCTCGTGCCTGCGCCCGGTCGGCGCCGGAGGGAGGACTGCGTCGCGGGCACGGAAACCGGCGCCCGGCTTGGCGTTCGGGTCGTAGATCGCGGGCGTGCCCTCATTGCCTTCGTGGGCGGCGTGGTCGTGACCGTCCTCGGTGCTCAGCTTCGGGTCCTCCTCGTGCCCGGACGCTTCGGTCTCGGGGTGGGGGGTGCCGCCGTTGACCGCCGCGGTGCCGTGCCCGCCGTCGCCGGTCGCGGCTCCGATCCCGAAACCGGCGCCGGCCAGCAGCACCGCGCCCAGTGCCCCGGCCGTGACGATCAATGGTCTGCGCATCTGTGCTTGTCTCCTGATGTGATGGTGCGGAAGGTGTGGTTTCACGTTGCCGGGTGGAGATGAGGTTCCGACCCGGTTTCTATGGAGATCCGATGAAGCTTCCGGCGGCCGGTGAGTAACGGGTCAATGGCGGACGGCGGGCGGGCGGCCGTCCCCGCGGCGGTGATCCGGGCCTCCGCCGTGCCCGTGCCCGCCGTGCCCCATGAACAGCATCATCAGCGGGCAGGTCAGCACGAGCAGGGCCAGCAGCAAGGTCTCGGCCTCCGCTCCGAAGGCGAGCCCTCCGACGATCAGGACCGCCAGCGCGATCGCGTACAGCGGCAGATGGTTGCGTTTCACGGCTCTCTCCTTCGGCGAGTGTTTCCGGCACCTCTCACACTGCCGCAGCATACCCATGGGGGGTAGGGGCGTTCGCCTCGTGCTCGCATGACCTAGGTCCCTATCTTTGGACGGCTTCTCCTAAGCAAGGTAGTAAGAGAATCTTGCGAGGAGGATGTCATGGGCACCATCGATGTCGCGGTCCTAGTGGCAGCCGCAGCCCTGCTGGCAGCCCTGGGATGGTTTTTCTTCGGCCCGCGCCGGACCCACGCCGCACAGCTGGCTGACGGAGTACAACGGACACGGATCGTAGTGCGCGGAGGGTACAGCCCGAGCGTCATCCGGGTGCGTCAAGGCGTGCCCGTTGAGCTGGTCTTCGACCGGCAGGAGAGCGGCGACTGCAGCTTGCGCGTGGTCTTCGCCGATCTCGGCGTCAGCGCCGCGCTACCCGCTCACAGCGCCACGACGCTGCGGCTGGATCCGGCCCGGCCGGGTGAGTTCGGCTTCGCCTGCGGCATGAACATGATCCGCGGGACGCTCATCGTGGAGCCGGCCGAAGGAGCGGCCCCGGGCGGCGGCGGGTCCGACCTGGCGTCGGCGTTTGGAGCCGGGGCCGCGGTCCCGCCGGATGGTGCGGCTCCGGTGGACGCCGCCGAGGTCGAAGCCGCTCAGGAGGCCGAGCGGCGAGCCGAGCTCGCCGATCTGACCCGCCGGGTGAGCATCGGCGGCCTGCTGACCGCTCCGGTGCTGCTGGCCGTCATGGCGCACGAGCTGTTCGGCGCCGCCTGGGTGCCGGCCTTCCTGCTGTCGCCCTGGCTGCAGCTCATCCTCATCACTCCGGTGATGTTCTACACCGGCTGGCCGGTCCACCGCACCGGCTGGCTGACGTTGGCCCACCGGGGCGCCGACATGAACAGCCTCATCACGCTGGGCACCATCGCCGCCTACGGCTACAGCCTGCTGGTCACCCTCGCCCCGGGCGTGCTGCCCGCCGAGGTGCGCGAGGTGTACTACGAGGCCGTCGGCGTCATCCTCACACTGATCATGCTCGGCCGCCTGCTGGAGGCCCGCGCCAAGGCCGGCACCGGCGAGGCCATCCGTGCGCTGCTGGGCCTGCAGGCCCGCACCGCCCGCGTTATGCGCGACGGCACCGAGACCGAGATCCCCATCGAGGACGTACTCGTCGGCGACGAGATCCTCATCCGGCCCGGCGAGAAGATCCCGGTCGACGCCACCGTGCTGTCCGGAGGCTCGGCGATCGACGAGTCGATGGTCACCGGCGAGCCGATGCCGGTCACCAAGCGGGCCGGCGACACGGTGATCGGCGCCACCATCAACGGCACCGGTTCGCTGCGGGTACGCGCCGCCAAGGTCGGCTCCGACACCCTGCTCGCGCAGATCGTTCACATGGTGCAGCAGGCGCAAGCCTCCAAGGCCCCGATCCAGCGCCTGGCCGACGCCGCCTCCGCCTACTTCGTCCCCGCGGTGATCGCCATCGCCGTGGTCACCTTCACCGCCTGGTTCATCGCCGGCCCACCGCCCGCGCTGACCTTCGCCCTAGTGCCGCATCAGGCAACGTTCGCCCTGTCGACGACGGCGCGTAGGCGTCGGTCGTCGG
>NZ_BMQE01000089.1:0-11917 GCF_014647955.1 Planomonospora antibiotica
CAGCGGCGGCAGCGCCGTATGGCTGCAGCTGTCGGGCGCGGCGGACTTCACCGGAAAGATCACGGAAGGAGCGGAGTCGGCGATGTTCGCCCTCCTCGGTCACCTGCCGCTCGGCTCGCTCGCCACCGTGATCGCGGGGGCTCTGGTGGCGCTCTACTTCGTCACCAGCGCGGATTCGGCCTCCCTGGTGCTCGGCTCGCTCTCCAGCCGGGGCTCGCTCCACCCTCCCCGGCCCCTGGTGGTGATGTGGGGGGTGCTGGTCGGGGCGATCGCGCTGGTGCTGCTGCTGGCCGGCGGACTGGAGGCGCTGCAGCAGGCCACGATTTTGGTCGCGCTGCCGTTCGTGGTCGTCATGCTCCTGCTCTGTGTGGCGCTGGTGAAGGAACTGCGTGAGGATCCAGGCGCGGGACCGCTGCCCCACCTCCACCCGCACGGGTTGCCGGACGCCCTCCGCCGGGTCAGCGGGGAGGACGACGAAAAGTGAACAGGCCGTGGCGGGCGTCTCGGGGTGCGGATCGCCCGCAAGGGCATCGAGCCCGGCACCCGGCCGAACCGCCACCGCCGGGTGATCGAGCGCACCATCGCCTGGCTCTCCGGCCACCGACGCCCGGCGCCCGGCGCCCGTTATGAGTGCCACTCCTCCACTGACCTGGCCTCTCACCCTGACCTGCCACGAGCGCTATCTCGAACTCACCACGTAGGACGTGGTCTTGATGAAGGTCCCCAGCCCGCGGCACGGAAACGAGTCACATGTGCTTTCCTGGACAAGAGGGCATGAACGCCGCAAGGGGGTGGCGGCTACATGAGAGCCCTGCTGGGAGAAGGCGCCGCCTTCGCCGCGCGGCAGGCGGCCGCGCTGTTCGCTCTGGCCGCAGGACTGACCGCGGCCACTGCGGTGCTGCCGTCGACCCGCTCCGCTCCGCTCTTCGTGATCGGCGCTACAGCGCTGGCCGTGGCCATGACCGCGTGGCTGCTGCCCTGGGACCGATTCGATGCCCGTTGGCCGCTGGTGCTCACCTTGCCCGCGCTGTGCCTGCTGGCCGCCACCATATGGGCCTACAGGGGCGTCGCCAGTAGCACCGCGCCGTTCTTCATGTTGCTGTTCGTCTGGGTGGGACTGCATTTCTCCGCGCGCGCGGTGCTGGTGTTGGCGCTGCCGGCCGCCGTGGCCTACCTGACACCCCTGATCGCCGCAGGACGAGGGGTCCTGGCTCTCATCGGCGGTGCGCTCTTCATCCCGGCGATGGTGGTAATCGGCCTGCTGATCGCCCGTCAAGTCGACTATCACCGCCGTGACCGCACCGTCATCCAGCGCGCTCACGACGAGGCCCGCCGGGCCGAACGCTGGCGCGCCGCGCTGACCGCCACCTTGGCCCATGACGTGCGCTCACCCTTGACCACGGTGCAGTTCGCGCTGGAGACCTTGGACGACGACATCGACGCCCTGCCACCCGCGCAACGCCGTGAGATGGTGAAGATGGCGCTACGCCAGACCGGACGCATCCGCCGTCTGGCCGTCAGCCTGCTGGACGCTGACCGCATCGACACCGAGGGCCGGCTACGCCTGGACGTCCAGGCCGTCTCGGTACGCGATGCGATCGAGGACGCACTGACCTACATCACCGCGCCCGTCAGCGTCGACATGGCCGGCGAGGCGGAGGTCCTCGCCGACCCGCAGCGGCTGGAGCAGATCCTGATCAATCTGCTCGTCAACGCCGTGCGCCACGGCGAGCCGCCGATCGTCGTCAGCGCCGGCCCCGTCGCCGACGACATGATCGCCATCAGTGTCCGTGACCACGGTCCCGGTGTTCCCGCCGACAGGCGCGAAGCGTTGTTCTCCCGCTTCAGCAGCGCTGACACCGCACCGGAATCGATCGGGCTGGGACTGTGGATCACCCGGGAACTGGCCCGGGCCCAAGGCGGCGACGTCGTCCACACTCCAGCCGATCCGGGTGCGTGCTTCACCGTGACGCTTCCCGCCCGTCCGCAACGGCCGGCCGGCAGCCGGCCCCCGCCTGCGCGGAGCTGACCTCCACGGGCGTCGTCACGGACCGGCTCGTGCGGATCACCGGGCCGGGTCGGGAACCGTGATCAGACGCCGCCTTGATCCGGGCTCACCGTCGGTCCGGTCGCGCAGGCGGGAGCCGGTCGCTCACCGGGCCCAGGGCAGGTCGCCGGTGGCCTGCTGGGAGACGGTCCACAGGCGCTCGCGGGCTCCGGCGTCGTAGGCGCAGGCGGGGGCGTCGACCGGGCGGAGGTTCTCGTCGACGTAGACGCCGCGCAGCGCGGACCGGCCTGCGGCGGCGGGGTCGGCGTGCTGCTGCCAGGTGCCGGTCCGGGTGGCCAGGGCCGCGTACGTCTCGCCCAGGCGTTCGGCGGGGATCGCGAGCCGGTTCTTGGGCGCGTACAGCGCGCGCAGGATCCGCGGCAGGGCGGCGACGCGGTCGGCGTCGAGCCGTACGGCGGGCACCCGGACGCAGGCGACGTCCAGGGCGTCGCGGGCTCGCAGGGCCAGCGTGTAGGCGGTCATGATCTGGGCGAGTTTGGCGTGGTAGTAGGCCCTGGTGGGGCTGTACCAGCCGGGATCGTCGAGCCGGTCGAAGCGGATCGCGATGCGCGGCATGGTGACCAGCCCCTTGCTGGCCACGTTGATCAGCCGGGGGCGGGGGGCGGCGGCGAGCAGCGGGCTGAGGCGGGCGGTGAGCTGGAAGGGGCCGAGATGGTTGGTCGCCCAGAACAGCTCATGCCCGGATGCGGTGAAGGCGGGGGTGCGTCTCGTCTGGTCGAACACCGCGGCGTTGTTGATCAGGACGTCGAGGTGGCCGGCCTCGCCGGAGATCTTCTGGGCGGCCGCGTCGATGGAGTCGGGGTCGGCCAGGTCGGTTACGACGAGGGTCGCGGGACGGGCGGCACCGGTGTTGATCGCCTCCAGGGCGGTGCGGCCGCGGTGGAGGTCGCGGCACAGGGCCAGAATCCGGTGGCCGTCCGCGGCCAGCCGTTGCGCCGCCCGCAGGCCGATGCCGGAGTTGGCGCCGGTGATGGCGATGGTGAGGGGTTCGGGGTGGGGCATACAAACATCCTATTGTGTTCGGAACATTCCGAACAAACTAAGATGTTCTTCATGGCGGACGTCGAGGAATTCGTGGAGAGCGCCGGGCTGTACTTCGAGCGGCTGGGCCTGAGCCGCACGGCCAGCCGGGTGATGGGATGCCTGCTCGCCGAGACCGGCGAGGCCACCGACGCCCCCGGGCTGTGCGCGCGGCTCGGAGTGGCCAAGAGCAGCATGAGCGTGGCGCTGCAGCAACTGGAGCGGGGCGGGCTCGTCGAGCGCTACCGCCCACCGCGGGCCCGGCGGGATCACTACCGGCTGACCGACGACGTCTTCGGGCGCGCGTTCCGGGCGAAGATGGCCGAGTTCGCCGCCTTCGCCGCGCTGGCCGAGCAGGGACTCGCCGCGGTGGGCGACCATCCCGCCGCCCGCGCCCGACTGGAGCGCATGCGCGACATGTACGCCTTCATGGCCCGGGAGTTCCCCAGGCTCCTCGACCGGTGGGACGTGGAACAGACCGACGCCGCGCCCTCACCGCGAGACGGCTCGGGCGCGACCGAGGCACGCCATCCGTGACCGCTAACCCCTTCCCGGAGAAGCGCCGGTCTTGCTCCTGGGCGGCCGCGCGCCGATGTCCGGGCCTGAGCCGCCTTTACCCTGCAGACCGAGAGCGAGGGTGGTGCCTTTCGCGTTCGGCTTCTGCTCGTGGGGTTTGCCGTGCGGCGGGTGCGCGCATCTGCCGGGCCCCGATCGCGCCGGTCAACCTGATCGGCGCGAGGCGGCAGTACTTCAGGGGTGACCAGCGGCCACTCGACCTCGAGGGCCTCGTTGACGTAGTTGGCGAAGACGTTGCGGGCGACCGTGGTGTGGGCCGGCAGGCGGTAGCTGCAGCCGTTGGCCTCGGCGATGGCCGGCGCGAGACGTTCCTGCAGGGCGGGCGGCAGCACGCCACCGCCGACGCGCTGTTCTACGTCGAAGCCGAGGTGCACACCCGCGCCGACGACCCGGCCGGGCGCGTGCTGGCGCTCTTCGACGTCTTCTGCGAGCAGCCGTCGGACCCGGCCTACCGCGGCTGCCCGTTCGTCAACGCCGCCGTCGACGATGGGAAAGGAGCGCGGCAGCCGGTGCAGGACTTACCCGCCCGGCCGTACGGCGGGCGTTCATCGCAGTAGGGCGAGCGCGGCGACCGCGCCGGCGAGCCCGGCGGCCAGCACCGCGGCGGCGGCGACTCCGCGTCGGTCGGCCGGCATCCAGGGGAGCAGCCGCGACAGGCGCCCGAGGACGGCCAGTGGCGGCGCCGCCCGCCACACGTCGCGTTCGACCTGGCCGCCGGCGAACCGGACGACCCCGGGCAGGTGCCCGACGGCGCGCAGCAGCGGACCGGCCATCGCCCGGCTGCGGTCACGCAGGGGCGCGCGCCCGGTGGCGACCTGCTCCAGCGCGGCGCGCAGGCCGCGCTCGTCGTTGGCCCAGTGCGCGCGGTAGACGATGGTGCCGCGCGGGTCGATGAGGTAGGCGGAGTTGGGCTTGGGGCTCATCGCGCGGTGCAGGTCGCCGTCGATGTCGTCGACGGCGACCTCGAAGTCCACGCCGTGGTGGCGGCGCAGTTCCTGGGCGTGGGCCCACTTGTCTTCGAAGGTGCGCGGCTGGCCGAACGCCTCGCCGGGATGGGCCTCGCGGGTGTTGACCAGCACGAAGCGGACACGGTCACCGAAGCGCGCGTGCAGGGCGCGCAGCACCGGGCCGGCGCTCTCGGTGACCGGGCAGGTACGCGAGCCGAACACCATCAGCACCGGCAGCGGGCCCAGGTCGCCGGAGCGGAAGCGGTCCCCGTCGAGGGTGGGCAGGTCGAAGTCCGGCACCGGCCGGCCCGGGCCGGGGGCGTGCCGGTCGAAGGTCAGATCGTCGATGAGCAGGCGGGTGCGGAAGCGGGTGAAGCGGTAGGCGTCCGCGGAGCGGGCAGGAGCGGCGGCGGGCGGGGGAGTCATCATTCCTCTTCTCGATGCACGGCAGTTGACCAAACGGTCAAATCGCGGGACGCGGGAAGCGTCCGTCTGGGGGGCGTGACGTCAGCGGGCGGGGTTCAGCAGCAGCAGGGGCAGGTCGTCCTTGAGGCGCAGCACGAGGTCCGGGTCGTCGTAGGCCTTGGCCAGCAGCGCGAGCCCTTGCAGGTGGGCGATCACCCGGGTGGCCGCCGCGTCCGGGTCGAGCGCCGGTTCGATCTCGCCGCGGCCCTTGGCCTCGCTGATCGCATCGGCGAAATAGCGCGTCCAGTCCCGCAGGGCGCGCACCAGGCGCACCCGGACCTCGCCGCCATGGGCGGCCAGCTCGGCGGCGAGGTTGCCCAGCGGGCAGCCGGGCGTGGTGCCCATCTTCTGGCGCATCAGCCCCAGCATCCGCGCGAAGGCCTCGACGAACCGGTCGATGCGCGCCAGGGGGGCGACGTCGTCGGTGAACGCCTCCTCCAGCACCGCGCTCATCATCGCCCAGTTGAGCTCCAGCACGGCGGCGCCGAGAGCGTCCTTGGAGGGGAAGAAGTGATACAGGCTGCCCTTGTGCACGCCGGCGGCCCGGCAGACGTCATCAATGCTGACCTCGGCCAGCGAGGCGCCGTGGACGAGGTCGCGGGCCACCGCGACGATGCGCTCCCGGGTATCGCTCGGCATGATCATCCCCCTCAGTTGACTGAACGGTCAAAAGCTATCCCTGCTTGACCGTTCAGTCAAGCGAGAGATGGTGTCGCCGCCGTCCGCGACATGTGATCTTGCCGCGGCGGCCGGACGGATCCATGGCGAGCCCGGTGCTGCCGTCCTGCTGGCGGCCGTTGCGGCAGCCGGGCCGTCCCCCGCCCCCGATGCCGCCGGTATCGGTCGCCGGCATCCGGGCGCGCCGCCGCAGTGCGGCCGGTGGTCGACCGCCAGGCCCGGTTGACGCCGCATAGGACGAGTGTCCTAATATTTCCTGTAGGACAAACGTCCTAAGGCGGTTTCGCGAAGTGGCCGGCAACGCGGGAGGTGCAAGACCGTGAGGGCGGAAACGACCCGGACCCAGATCGTCGATGCTGCCGATCAGCTGTTCTACCGGCAGGGGTACGAGCACACGTCTTTTGCGGCGATCGCCGAGGCCGTGCACATCTCCCGGGGCAACTTCTACTACCACTTCAAGTCCAAGGACGACATCCTGCGCGCGGTGATCGCCGCGCGGCTGGACGCCAGACGGCGGATGCTCACGCACTGGGAGGCCGAGGAGGCCGACCCCGCCGACCGGATCCGCAGGTTCGTCGAGATCGTGGTGACCAACCGCACCGACATCCAGGACTACGGCTGCCCGGTGGGCACCATGACCACGGAACTGGCCAAGCTCGGCCACCCCGCGCTGGACGAAGCCAGCGGCCTGTTCACCCTCTTTCGCACCTGGCTGCGCGAGCAGTTCGCCCAGCTGGGGCACCCGGAACAGGCCGACGCGCTGGCGATGCACGTGCTGGCCTTCAGCCAGGGCGTCGCCACGCTGGCGCACGCCTTCAAAGACGAGGACTTCATCCACCGCGAGGTCCAGCGGATGCACGACTGGCTGGGCCGGTACTCCGCAGGCGCCACCCACGCCGCGTCCGAGGACGGCACACAGGCGAACGCCTGACGTAACCGAATTCAACGAATCCGAGAGGGACCACATGTTCGTGGTGTTGCTGCGGTTCTCCGCCAACAAGAGCGCGGCCGAACAATACATGCCCGCCCACCAGGAATGGATCAGGCGCGGCGTCGACGACGGCGTGTTCCTGCTGGTCGGCGGCGTCCAGCCTGGGCTGGGCGGCGCGATCGTGGCCCACGGCACCTCGCGGGAGGACCTGGAGAGCCGCGTGGCGGCCGACCCGTTCGTCACCGAGGACGTCGTCAGCGCGGAGATCGTCGAGATCGCGCCGTGGCTGGCCGACGACCGCCTGAAGTTCCTGCTCGCCTGAGCACGCCTCCGGCCAGGCCATCGCAGGCACCCCGCCCTCGGGCCCGGCCACGGCGGCCGGCGTCGACCCCGCCCGGCTGACGCCGCACACCGCGCGGGCCACCGCCGCCGGCACAGCCGGGTCAGCTCGCGGCCTGCCCGCCGCAGAACGCCGCCTTGACGAGCCCGTCCAGCAGCTTCGGATACGTGGCGAGGTCGAATGCGGCGTCGCCGACGGTCAGCGAGGCGGTCAGGGTCCTGCTGCCGTCAGGCGTGCTGTACATCAGCGCCGCGTACCCTCCCGGAGGGCTGCCGTTGTGGTTGAGCACGGTACCGCAGGCCGGGCCCAGGTCCTTCACGAACATCCCCAGGCCGTAGTGGCCGTAGAGGGGGTCGCTCTTCGGGTGCGGCTCGCGCATCTCGGCCAGCAGCTTGGCGGGCAGGAGCTCGCCGCCGTTCAGCGCGGAGAAGAACGTGTGGAGATCCTTGGTGGTCGAGATCATGTCACCGGCGCCGGCCAGCAGGGAGGGGTTCTGGCGGGAGACGTCGGCCACTTTCCACTGGCCGGTGTCCTGGTAGCGGAAGTAGCCGTGGGCGTACGGCGCGGGCAGCCGCGTCCGGTCGCCCGGCACCACGGTGCCCTTCAGGTCGAGCGACCCCACGATCCGCCGCTTCAGCTCCGCGTCGAACGAGCGGCCGGTGACCTTCTCGATCAGCAGCCTGGCCAGCGTGTAGTTGGTGTTGGAGTAGCTCCAGTCCGTCCCCGGCGCGAACTTCACCGGCTTGGACAACGCGAACCGCACCAGCTCCTGTGGCCGGTAGGAGTGGAACCGGTTGTCCAGCCACTCCTTGCCCGTCGCAGGGAGACCGGGCACCCATGTCCCGTCGGGGTCGAGGTCGCCGGTGTAGTTGAACAATCCGCTGGTGTGCTGCAGCAGCATCCGCACCGTGATCCGCCGGTCCAGCCCGAGCGTGGGCAGGTAGCCGGCCACCGGGGCGTCCAGCCCGATCTCGCCCTCGGCCACCAGCTGCAGCACCACGGTCGCGACGAAGGTCTTGGTGACGCTGCCCACCCAGAAATGCCCGTTCGTCGGCGGCTTCGCGCTCGCGCCCAGCTTGCGCCGCCCGGCGCTGCCGGCCCACCCGCCCCGCTCATCGTGCACGCGCACCTGCACCCCGAGGAGACCGGCGTCGACGAACGCCTGGACGGCCTTCTGCAGCTCCGGGCGGTCCTGCCCGGCGGCGGCCTTCGACACGGCCGGGCTGCTGTCCACGGTGGCCGCACCCGCGGTGGCCGCCGCGGGTGCGATCGTCCCGGCCAGCAGCCCGGCCGCCAGCGCTGTGACCGCCACCGGCCGGAAGATGGTGTGCCGGCGCCTCGGCGCGTCACCGTCATCGCGCGTCGTCCTGATCGCTTCGGCGTGTGTCCGGCCGCCCCGGTCGACCAGGGCGGCCGGCCCGGGAGTTCTCCCGGACCGGACGTGCCGTGCCAGCGCCTCGCGCGGTCCGCGCAGCCCTGCCGCAGGGAAGCCGTGGTTGCCTTGTCCCATCATGAATGTCCTTATCTATAGTTGTCGATCCGAGTGTTCGATCTTGCGGGCCCCGTCTCGGCGTGGTGCTCATGGGCAGCCGTCAGCGACGCACGGGGGCCGGAGGTGAGCTCGGCGTGGCCCGGTTCGCAGCCCCGAGGGCGTCATCGCTGGACCGTTCATGGCATCCACCGTCGCCGGCTACCGGGTGGCGCGGCGGTCCGGTGACGGGCGCCGCTACCTGCTGCCGTCCGGCAGCGAGGTGCCGAGCGGCTACGCCGAGACCGACGGCGCCCGGTGGGCCGCCCGCAGCTTCCCGCCTGGTAGCCGAGCCGGTGGACAGGAGAGGCGGGCGGGTGCACGAAGGGGGTCGGTCCTCGCCGAGCATCGCCGACAGCCCGCCCGGCGTCTGCGGCAGCATGTCGACGTCGCCGATCGCGTCGATGCGGCAGGCGCGGGCCGGTGGTTACGCGTCCCAGGTGACCAGCAGGCTCTTGACCCCGTAGATGTCGGCGGTCTCCGGGCGCAGGACGACTTCTTCGGCGGGTACGGCCAGGCGCAGCGTGGGGAAGCGGTTGAGGAGCGCGGGGAGCGCGACACGCATCTCGACGCGGGCGAGCTGCTGGCCCAGGCACTGGTGGACGCCGTGGCCGAAGGCCAGGTGGCTGCCGTTCTGCCGGTGCAGGTCGAGCGCGTGGGGGTCGGGGAAGCGCTCGGGGTCGCGGTTGGCGGTGTTGAGGGACAGGATGACCGTCGTGCCGGCCGTGACGGTGTGGCCGTCCAGCTCGACGTCCTCCAGCGCGACCCGGTGGAACTGCTTGGCGACGCTCAGATACCGCAGCAGCTCTTCGACGGCCCGGTCGGCGAGCGCAGGTTCGGCGCGCAGCGCGGCCAGCTGCGCCGGGTTCTGCAGGAGGGCGAAGGTGCCCAGCGCCAGCATGTTCGCGGTGGTGTCGAACCCGGCCGCCAGCAGGATCAGGGCGATGCCCTTGAGCTCCTCGTCGGTGAGGTCGCTGTCGAGCAGGTCGCTGAGCACGTCGTCGGTGGGGTCGGCGCGCTTGGCGGCCACCAGTTCGGCGAGGTACTGCTGGGTCGCGGTGTAGGCCGCGATCAGCTCCTCGTCGCGGGTCTCCCCGTTCATGAACATGTCGATGTTCTCCTGGAAGCGGCCCCGGTCCGCATACGGCACGCCCAGCAGCTCGCAGATCACGATGACGGGGATGGGCTTGGTGAACGCGGCCACCAGGTCGACCGGCGGCCCGGCCTTCTCCATGGTGTCCAGGTGCTCGGCGGTGATCTGCTCGACGCGTTCGGTGAGCAGCCGCATCCGCCGTACGGTGAACCTGCCGACCAGCGGTCTGCGGTAGCGGCTGTGCTGCGGCTCGTCCATGAGGAGGAACTCGCCGGGCGGCGCCGGCGGGACCTCGATGTCACCGTAGTCGATGAGCGGGTGGTGGCGCATGAGTTCCTTGCGGGAGCTGAACCGCGGGTCGGCCAGGACCGACCGGGCCAGGTCGTAGCCGGTGACCAGCCAGCCCTGGTGCCCGTCGGGGAAGGGCAAGCGGCTGATCGGGCCGTGCTCGCGGGCCTCGATCAGTTCCTTGGGCGGGTCGAAGGGGCAGCCGGTCCGGCGCGCCGCCGGCATCGCCGCGAGGGTGTGGACGGAATCGTTCATGACCTCTCCTTTCGATGGGCGGGCACGCGGCCGGCCTAGGCGATCTTGCGGTGGTAGGTCCTCATGGCGAAGGCGTACGCGACGACGAGGATGCCGATGCACCAGGCCAGGGCGATCCAGAGGTCGGGTTCCGACCGGCCGCTGGGTGAACAGGGCGCGGACGGCGTTGACGATGGAGGTCGCCGGCTGGTGCTCTGCGAGGCGCGCACCCGACTTCTCCAGGCCCTGCACCTGGATCGCCGGGGGCCTGCCGTGTCGTCATCAGACGGTCCTGCCTTCTCGTGCGGTGTCCTCGCCGGCGGCGCGGGCGATGGCGCCGGTGAAGCGGTTGCGTTCGCGGGCCCGGTACTGGCCGAGGGGGTAGTTGGCCATGAAAGCCTCGACGAACTCGACGGGGTCGTCGCCGAACAGGTCGCGGATCGGGGTTCCGTCCGCCGCGCTCTGTTCGAGCAGGTCGGTGAGGTCCGCGAACATCTCCATCGCACCGGCGCCGTCGGCCGGCCCGAAGTGCATCAGGTACCGCTCCAGCGCCTCGGCCGCCGTGCGGTAGTCGTCGGGGAGCTGCTTGACGCGCGCCTTGTACTGCCACCAGCGCTTCTTGTCCTCCAGCGACCCGGTGACCACCTCCAGGTACCGCAGGTAGCGGCTTTTTGGTTCGTTCGATCCTGTGGTCATGGCTACTTGCCTCCTTCGCGGAGCTGTTCGAGCCGTTCTGCGAGGAAGCTCCAAGTCCTCCAGAACTCGTCGAGGTACTCCCGGCCCTGAGCGTTGAGGGAGTACACCTTGCGCGGCGGGCCCTTCTCGGACGGGACCTTCTCCACGTCGACCAGGCCGCGCTGCTCGACCCTGACCAGCAGCGCGTAGATGGTGCCCTCGGCGATGTCGGAGAAGCCCTGATCCCGCAGCTGCGCCGTGATCTCGTAGCCGTACGCGGGCCGGCCGGCCAGGATCGCCAGGACGATGCCCTCCAGCGTTCCCTTGAGCATCTCCGTCACGAGCTTGCCCACGGCAGCACCTCCCTCCAGCTACTTGGTGACGCCGACTACTGGTACACAGTAACGCTGACTACCGGTATATAGCAACACCGAATAGCTGTGGTGTGAGCCAAGCCGCAGGCGTGGGGGTGCAGGCGACCTGATCGCTGCTCGTGAGTGAACCCGCCGCCGCCCCGCAGGGCGCCTGTCAGGTACATCCGGTGGGGCATCATGTCGCCGAGCCGAGCCGCTTCCGTCCCGTGTTCAGCGGCGGTGTTGCGTCCGCCGTACCGGCCCAAGGCGGTCAGAGCGGCACCCGGTTGCTCGGCGGGCAGGCTCGTCGGTGAACTCATCGGGCGTCAGGGGAAGGCCCATGGCCGATCACCGCAGAGGCGCAGCATACGCACGCGTGCGAGGCGGCCGACGCCAGTCGGAAGGGCGGGTGCGCTTCGCCGGGCGGGCCGGTCGGCAAGGGCGTCACAGCGCGGCGAACCGCTCCACGTCCTCGATCTTCCCGGCGATGATGATCACGTCACCGTAGCCGAGGACGGTGTCGGTGTCAGCGTAGGTGAACTCCTCGTGCTCGCCCTTGACGCAGACCACCGTCACGCCGTACTTGCGGCGCAGATTCGTCTCCCCGAGCGGCACTCCGGTGTAGTCCCTCGGCGGGCGGGTCTTGACCAGCGCGTAGTCGGCGTCGACCTCCATGTAGTCGAGCATCCGCCCGTTGAGCAGGTGCGCCACCCGCTCCCCC
>NZ_BMQE01000090.1:0-11615 GCF_014647955.1 Planomonospora antibiotica
CGTAGTTGACCGGCAGGATCGTCGGGCCGCCGCCGTCGTCGAAGGCGACCCGGCCGACGCCACCGGGGAAGATCAGGTGCAGGCACCGGTTGGGGTCGAGCTTCTCCAGCGAGGGATCGGCGGCGGCGGGGCCGCGCCCGGGCGGCAGGTCGACCGTGCCTCCCAGCAGCTCCTCCGGGCTGGTCTCCAGGGCGGCGGCCAGCCGCTGCACGGTCTCGCTGGCAGGGGAGGCCGCGGCCTCCTCCAGGTAGGCGAGGTAACCGGAGTCGATCCCCGCCCGCTCGGCCAGCCGCTCCCTGCTGAGGCCGAGGGTCTCACGCCTGGCCGCGACCCGGCGGCCGAGGTCGCCGGGGGCCGTGATGCGTTCGGTCATGGGTTCTCCCGATGAAGAAGGCGGAGGTGGTCCCGGCCGCCGGAGCGCCCCGGAGCCGACGTGCCCGGAACCGGATCACTCCGGACCTCCCCCCGCTCGCGTGACTCTAACCCGCGCTCCGGCCGCCGGACGACCGTCATGATCGATCGCCATCGTAGGGCAGGGGGCGGCTCCGCGACCGGTTGCGAAGGTCCCTCCTGATGAGGGACCTTCGGCGCTTATCCCGCCGGGCCTGCTCGGGGATGCTGGAAGCAGGGAGGCCGACGGGAGGACGCCGGCCGGGAACGGGATGCGAGGTGCGGAGATGAACGTCCACCCGGCGAGGACCATGACGCCCGAGGAGACCGCCTTCGCGCTCCGCACGGCGGTGGAGGCCGCCGTGCAGGCGCCGTCGGTGCACAACACCCAGCCGTGGGCCTTCACGATCGAGAGCGGGGAGATCCGGCTGGACGCCGACTCCGGCAGGAGGCTGCGGGTCGGCGACCCGGCCGGCCGCGAACTCCTGATCAGCTGCGGCGCCGCCCTGCTGAACGCGCGGCTCGCCCTGCTCGAGCTCGGCTACGAGCCGCGGGTGCGCGTGCTGCCCGACCCGGACCGCCCCGGCCTGCTGGCGACGATCCGGATCGGCGGGGAGGCTCCCCGCGACGAGCACACCCGGCTGCTGCACGCCCAGATCGAGCGCCGCCGCACCCACCGGGCGGGCTTCACCGACCTGCCGGTGCCGGAGCGCCTGGTCGAGGCGCTCGTCGCGCAGGCGTCGGCGGAAGGGGCGCGACTGACCCCCGTCCGGTCGGAGGCCGCGGTCCGGGTGCTCGCCGCGCTGACCGGCGCCGCGCAGGACGTGCAGTCCCAGGACCGGGTCTTCGGCCTGGAGGTGGTCCGCTGGGCCCGCCCGCCCGGCAGCTCCCGCGGGGACGGCGTCCCGGCGCAGGCCTACCCCCGTGAGGCGAGGACCGATCCCCCCTTCGCCCAGCGGGACTACGCCCGGGGCCACTCCTGGGGCCACGCCGCCGACCAGTTCGCCGCCACCTCGGCCGGGGTGGTGGCGGTGCTGACCACCTCCGGCGACTCCCGGGAGGAGTGGCTCGCCGCGGGCCAGGCGCTGCAGCGCGTCCTGCTGCACGCCTTCGCCTACGGGATCAGCGCGGCGTTCCACAGCCAGGCGCTGGAGATGTTCCACCTGCGGGAGTTCCTCCGGCAGGAGGTCTGCTCGGGGGAGCACCCGCAGATGATCATGCGGTTGGGCTTCACCTTCGACGACACGCCGGGCGTCCGGCGCCCGGTCTCGGAGGTGCTGGAGGAGCGCTGACCGTCCGGTCCGGGACGGGAGGCCTGACGGGCCCGGCGCCCGTACGGCGCACGCGCGCGGAGCGGTTCCCGGGGCTCCGCGCCGGGCCGCCCGGGACGTTCGGGATGCCGGGCGGCCCGGGGCGGCTCAGTCCCGGGCGTGCTCCCAGTAGGGGTCGCGGTAGAGCACCACGGCGGTGCCGCGCAGCAGTTCGTCCGGGGCAGAGACCAGCACCAGCTCGCCCGCCGCCTCCAGGCTCCGCAGGACGTCGCGCACGCGGGGACCGACCGGCAGCCGGCCCACCGGCAGGCCCAGGGCGTCCCGGACGGCGTCGGCGACCTGGGAGAGGCGGAACGGCCCGGGCAGCAGGGCGATCAGCGCGCGGACGACGTCGACGGTGATCACCGTCTCGGCCTCGGCGTAGGCGAGCTGCCACTGCAGTTGCGCCCTGCGCCGCCCGCTCCCGGCGCAGGAGGTGCAGGGCTGGGCGTAGTCGGGCACGACCTGCTCGGTCCCGGAGCCCAGGCAGGTGGTGCACTGGTCGGTCTCCATCGCGTGCAGCTCGGCCGCCGTCCGGTCGCCCAGCTGCTTGCCGCACAGGCAGAGATAGACCCGGAAACCGCCGTTGACCAGGGCGAGGTCGTCGGCGTCGTCGGGGATCTCCTCCCACAGCGCGGTGATCGTGTGTTTTCTCATGGTCTCCGCGACTCTACCGACCCGCCCGGGACGGAACCGCCGGAGGAGGCCTCCGGCTGCCGGATATCGCTACTTTAGGGAGCATGACGACATATCGCGGGAGCGTTCAGCGGGTGCTGCGGTGGCCGGTGAAGTCGCTGCGGGGCGAGGAGATCGAGCAGGCGCGGCTCGACGAGCGGGGGCTGGCCGGGGACCGCGCCTACGCGCTGGTCGACGAGCGCGACCACCACGCCGGCAGGGTGCTGACCGTGCGGCAGCGCGCGGAGATGCTCCACTGGCGCAGCGGTTACCCGGGGGAGGACCGGACGGGAGATGGGACGCCGACGCTGACGGCGCCGGACGGGTCCGAGTGGAAGTGGGACGACCCCGGGCTGGCCGGTGCGCTGGCGGAGTCGCTGGGAACGCCGCTGCGCCTGCGGGCCGCCGACGGCCAGCAGGACCGGGGGCCCACCGTGCTGGTGACGACCGAGGCGTCCCGGGCCGCACTGGAGGAGGAGCTGGGAGCGCCGGTGGACCTGCGCAGGTTCCGGCCGAACCTCCACCTCGTCCTGGACGCCCCCGCCTTCGCGGAGGAGGAGTGGACGGCCGGCACCGTGATCACCGTCGGGGACGCGGAGCTGGCGGTCGAGGGGGGCGTGGCGGGACCGTGCATCAGGTGCGCGGTGCCGAGCTGGGACCCCGACGGGCGGGAGCGCTGGCCGCGGCTGCAGAAATGGATCATCGAGCGGCACGCGAACAAATTCGGAGTGATCATGACAGTGGCCCGTCCCGGTACCGTCCGCCGAGGCGACCCGGTGGCGGCCGTTCCGGTGACCGGGGCGTAGCCGAGGGTGCGAGTACGGATCCCTCCGCCCGGAGGGGCCGGGGTGCGGTGTCGGGTGCGGGAGACCCCGGGCGGGCTCCCGAGTGGGGAGAAGACGGAGATGTCAGTGCTCGTGGCGTTCAGCGTGACGCCGATCGGAGCAGGGGAGGACGTGGGCGAACTGGTCGCCGAGGCCGTCCGGGTGGTGCGGGCCTCGGGGCTGCCGAACCGCACCGACGCGATGTTCACCACGATCGAGGGTGAGGATTTCGATCAGGTCATGGGCGTGGTCAAGGACGCGGTGGCGGCGGTCGAGGCCCGGTGCGGGCGGGTCAGCCTGGTGCTGAAGGCCGACATCCGGGAGGGAGCAGGCGGCCGCATGGACGCCAAGGTCGCCACCGTGGAGCGGCATCTGGCATGACGGCCCGCGGGTCCCGCCTCCCGCCCGCCGTACTCCTCGCGGCGGTTCCGCGCCCCGGGAACACCGGAGGCCGGTGGTCGGTTGAACCGTCTGGATCGACGGGCGAGGAGAGTGTGCCGCATGGCGGGAAGAGGATCGGTCGGACGCCTGGTCGCGGGCGGGCTGGCGCTGGCCGCCGCCGGGTGGGCGCTGCGGGACGTCCCGGCGGAGCTGGGCGGCAGGGCCGCCGGCGAGCGGCTGGCGCGCGTGCTCCGGTCGCCGCGGTTCCGCGACGGGGCCTTCCGCAACTCCGTGCCGGCGGACCTGGTCCCGCCGGGCAGCGCGCCGGCGATCCTCGCCCGGATGCTCCTCGACCGGGACGGCCGCCGGCCGGCGGGCCCCGTCCCGCTGGTGGACTCTCCGGCCACGCCGCCGTCCGAGACCGGCCTGAGCGTCGTCTGGTACGGCCACGCGACCACGCTGGTGGAGATCGAGGGGCGGCGGGTGCTGTTCGACCCGGTGTGGAGCGAGCGTGCCTCCCCCGTCCCGATGGCCGGTCCGCGGCGGCTGCACCCGCCGCCGGTCCCGCTGGCGGGCCTGCCGGCGCTCGACGCGGTCGCGATCTCGCACGACCACTACGACCACCTCGACCGGGCGACGGTGCGCGCGCTCACCGCGACGCAGACGGCGCCGTTCCTGGTCCCGCTGGGCATCGGCGCCCACCTGGAGCGCTGGGGCGTGCCCTCCTCCCGGATCGTCGAGCTCGACTGGGAGGAGGAGGCGATCGTCGCGGGCCTGAGGTTCACCTCCACCGCGGCCCGCCACTTCTCCGGCCGCACCCTGCGCCGCAACGACACCCTGTGGGGCTCCTGGGTGGTCGCGAGCGCGCAGCGGCGGGTGTTCTACGCCGGTGACTCCGGTTACTTCGACGGCTACGCCCGGATCGGCGCCGCGCACGGCCCCTTCGACCTGACGCTCATGCCGATCGGCGCCTACAGCCCCAGCTGGCCCGACATCCACATGGACCCCGAGCAGGCGGTCGCGGCCCACCTGGACCTGGGCGGCGAGCTGCTGCTGCCCGTGCACTGGGCGACGTTCAGCCTCGCCCTGCACCCGTGGGCCGAGCCCGTCGACCGGCTGTGGCACGAGGCCAAGGCCCGTGACGTGCGGCTCGCGATCCCCCGGCCGGGCGACCGGATCGACGCCGGCGACGCGCCGCAGACCGACCCCTGGTGGGAGCTGCTCGGCGAGATGTAGAACCTTTGCATCGTGTGGCCGTTATGTCGGGTTTTTTGGGGTACGGCGCCTCCGGGTCCGGCGAACCGCGGTGGGACTCCGCTCAGCGCGACCGCCGCACGTGGACCGCGAGTGTGAGGGGGTGGGACGCGTGACCTCCGTTCCCCGGCCGCCCGACGAGGACGAGCGCGTCGCCGAGCTGGCCGAGCTGCAGTCGCTGCGGACCGTGCCCGAACCCGACTTCTCCGCGATCGCCGAGCTGGCCGCGACCGTCTGCCAGACGCCGATCGCCCTCGTCACCCTGGTCGGCGCCGACGGCCAGGAGTACAAGGGCCGGGTCGGCGTCACCGCGACCCACGGCGCCAGAGAGGCGACGGCGTGCGCGTACGTCATCTGCGGCCGTCAGGTGCTGGAGATCCCCGACGCGCTGGCCGACTCGCGCTTCCGCGAGAACCCCTGGGTGACCGGGCCGCCGTACGTGCGCTTCTACGCGGGCGCGCCCATCGTCAGCAGCCACGACCACGCCCTGGGGGCGGTGGCGGTGATGGACCACGTGCCGCGCAGGCTGAGCCCGCCCCGGCGGCAGGCGCTGATCACCCTGGGAGCCAGCACCGCCGGGCTGCTGGAGGCCCACCACTACACCCAGCGGGCCGATGAGATCATCCACCGGCTGCGCGACGTGGAGGAACTGAAGAACCAGTTCCTGCGCACCGTCAACCACGAGCTGCGCACCCCGCTGACCTCGATCGGCAGCTACCTGCAGCTCATCCAGGACGGCGACCTGGACGAGGTGACCGAGCAGAGGTTCCTGCGCGTCATCGAGCGCAACAGCCACCGCATCCTGCGGCTGATCGACGAGCTGCTGCTGATCGCCAGCCTCAACGCCCGCACCGCCTCCCACCGCCCGGCGCGGACGGACCTGGTCGCCCTCGCCCGCCGTACGGTCGACCGGTTCATCCCCGACGCCCGCACCGGCCAGCTGGACATCCGCCTGCACGCACCGGAGCACGTGATGGTGTGGGCCGACGCCGGCCGCCTGGAGCACGCGCTGGACCAGGTGGTGGACAACGCCGTCAAGTTCACCCCGCCCGGCGGGAACGTGGACGTCGCCGTCATCGCCGGTCCCGTCCCGGCGGTGGAGGTGCGCGACAGCGGCATCGGCATCGACCCCGCCGACATCGACCACGTCCTGAAGGACTTCTACCGCGCCCCCGGCGCCGAGGAGCGGGCGATCGGCGGCACCGGGGTGGGCCTGGCCATCACCGACAAGATCGTCACAATGCACGGCGGAGAGGTGCGCATCAGCAGCAGGCCCGGCCACGGCACCTGCGTGCGCATCACGCTGCCCGCCGCGACCGGCGGCCCGGTGCCGGTGGGCTGACCGCGGGGGCGGCGCCGGGACGCGGCCCGGCTCCGGCCCGGATCAGCTCCGGGAGGGCCCGGCTCCGGTCGCCGGGCGGGTGCGGACGACCAGGTCGTGCAGGACGCCGTCCGCGGTGGCGGTCTCCGGCAGGCGGGAGGCGTCCCTGGCGGCCTCCAGCCCGGCCGTCGGCCGGGCGACGTCGCGGTCAGAGCAGGGCCTTTCGCACGGCGGTCAGATAGTCGTCGACGGCGCGGCGGTCGGGGAGTTCGGGCAGGGCGCTCCGGTCGCCGAGGGCGGCGAAGGCGGCGTCCAGCTCCGCACGCCAGCGCTCCACCTCCGGCCACGGGATCTCGCCCCGGCGCAGCGCCAGCAGCCGGTCGCGGTGGGCGTCCATCCGCACCAGCGGCTCGCCCTCGCGGGCCAGGTGCAGTCCGCTGATCATCAGCCTGATCATGTGCATCGCCTGCTTCCACTTCGGCCGGGCGGGATCGAGCCTGCGGAACTGGGCGTCGGCGTAGCCGGTGAACGTCCGGCAGGCGCGCCGGGACAGGAACGCCCGCCGCAGCGCCAGCAGGTCGCGGCCCGCCGGGGCGGATCGCTCGACGATCGGCGACCACAGGCACTCCAGGACCGTCGGGTTGGCCTCCAGCGCCAGCACGCAGAACCGCTCGACCTCCCAGGAGAACTGCTCGGGCAGCGGTCCCTCGACGTGGGTCGGGGGTTTGTCCAGCCGCCAGAACAGCGGGGTCGGCGCGGCGAAGACGCCGCGCCGGTCCACGTCGGACTCCTCGGTCTCCAGCCCGTACGCGCGGGAGCCGACCACCACCGACAGCACCAGATGATCCGGGACGAACCGCATGTTCACCGTCCCAGCCTGCCAGAGGGAGAGCGGCTCCCCGCACGGGGTTCCGGAACGCGGTGCTCAGCCGGTCCCGAACGGGTTGTTGACGGCGTAGCGCCATATCCCGTCCGGCCCCCGCCGGGCGACGTCGGCCGCGGTCCCCTGGAGGCGGACCTCCTCACCGCTGTCCGCCGTGCCGCGGACGGACCAGTCGACGATGAGCAGGGCGACGTCGCCTGCGACGTAGGCGTGCCGCAGCCGGGCGTCGATCGGAAGGCCGAGCCCGAGGAGGTGCCGGTCGGCGGCGGCCCGTGCCTCGCCAATGACGGGATGCCCCGGTCCGGGGACGAGCACGCCCGGGTCGTCGTAGAGCCGGTCGAGGTGCTCCGCATTGCCGGAGTTGAACGCTTCTGCGAAGGCTGCGGGAAGCTGCGCGGCGTCTTCGGGGAGGAGCGCGCGCGAGGCGCTTTCGTCATGAGTTGTCATGACAGATACATCGTACCATATTAATGATCTTTTTGGGTGGGCGCTGCTCCACCGCGCTCTGCGGGTGCCCTCGGAGAGAGCCGGTCCGCCGCGCCGGTGCCGCCCTCTTTCCCGGCGCCGGGTTTGACCGGCGCCGGAGATGCGTCTACCGAACCGGGGCAACTCCATTCCTTCAATCGAGGGACGACGTCCCCTGGCCGAGTCGGATGGTGGCGTGGCGGCTTCCTGTGCGGTACTCACAGCCGCCGAGGACGAATCAGACGATCTTCCCTCCGGAGGGCGGTCAGGAGACGTCCCGATCGGCGGCGGGCACTGAGGGCTTGGACGTTCGCATCCTCGCCACCAGCCAGATGCACGCCGATCGAGGGGGTCGTGACCGGCCGCGCCGGAGTTCTTCAGGCGCCGGGTGACTCGCCCAGGACATACCGCAGATAGAAGTCGGGTTTGACCAGGAACCGGCGCCAGTGGTCGACGACTTGAAGCTTGTCCCATTCGGTGGCGTGGATACCGTCATCGCCGAGTTCCAGGATGTGCGCGCCGGGGAGACCGGTGAGGATCGGTGAATGCGTGGCGCAGATGATCTGCCCGCCCTCGCGGACGACCTGGTCCATGAGGCCGACCAATCGCAGGCAGGAGTGAAACGACAGTGCAGCCTCAGGTTCATCCATCAGGTAGATCCCCGGCCCGGTCACCATGCGCTCCAGCACGGTGAGGAAGCCCTCCCCGTGCGACTGCTCATCAAGGTGCCGCTCCCAGTATCCAGGCAACCCCGAGACGGCGCGTCCCAGGTTGACCAGGGTCTCGGCGCGAAGGAAGAACACTCGCCGCTTGAGACGGGGTCCCCTGGTGAGCCGTAGGCCGGCGACGGTGAAGTCGACGTCGAGAATCTCGCCCAGCGCGGTGGCCGGGCCCGTGGAGGCATATCGGGTGCCGGCCTTGCCGCCTTCGGAGTTGACGCCGCACGCATCGGCGATCGCCTCAATGATCGTGGACTTGCCGGAACCGTTCTCGCCGACAAGGAAGGTCACCGGCGCGGTCAGGGTGATGCCGTCGGAGAGAGCACGGACGGCAGGCAGGGTGAACGGCCACTCACCAGAGGGGTGGTCGGGGATCGCAAGACGGGTGATCAGCATCGGGTCACGGCTTCTGGGCGGGCTCAAGCAGGCTTGCGGCGTGAGCGCGGACGGGGTGCTACAGGTCGGGACGGTCGCCCAGGCGGTCGGCACGGTCGAGGACGTGGGCGGCGGCCGACAATCGGGCCAGGCGGCCGGTGGAGGTGCCGAGCATGTAGGTGAACACCTCCCGGACGTGTTCTGTGGTGGCGGGGGTCAGCACAGGTACGATACGGCCCCGCCGTAGCCGGCTGGGTCGCCACCCCGGTACGCCCAGTCCGGCAGCCACGGGCCCGGGCGGGTGAGGTTGGCCCAGGGCGGGTCGGTGGGCTCGGTGCGCAGCACCGGCAGGTCGGGCAGATCGAGGAAGCGGCCGTGGAAAGCTTCGACGCGGCCGATCAGGGCGCCCGGATCGTTCTCGCCCCGCCGGGGGCCGGCGCGTCGAGTTGTGTGCGCAGGTCGCTCCACCAGGAGGTGGGCGGGATCAGGGGCGCGGTCAGTTCGGGGAAGGCCGGCGATCACAGGGAGGAAACCTTCATCCGGTGCGGGCATGCCGCTTCCGGTTCCGCCCTTGTCCGGCACTCAGAGGGCATTTGGTTTGCACCTGTTTGTCTTAACGTCCCTCGCCGGGTTGGAGTGTTTTCGCCCGTGATGCGTTTGCTGGTGTTGTCGATCATCGCGATGTGGATCATGGCTTCGGGGTTGGCCGGCAGGGTCTCGTAGTCGCGGGCGAGGCGGCGGTGGAGCATGAGCCACCCGAACGTGCGCTCGATCACCCGG
The DNA here is from genome assembly GCF_014647955.1 of Planomonospora antibiotica. NCBI lineage: Bacteria > Bacillati > Actinomycetota > Actinomycetes > Streptosporangiales > Streptosporangiaceae > Planomonospora > Planomonospora antibiotica. The sequence continues at coordinate 9,378 of NZ_BMQE01000090.1, forward strand.
TGTCGCGGAAGAACGTGGAAGCCGCGGGTGCCGGGGTCTCGGTGAACTACCCGGGTGTGGACGCCCAAAGTGGCGGCATGGTCGGCGAACTGCTTCTTGAATCCGGTGTCGACCCAGGTCAGAGCAGGTGTCGGGTGGTCGGCCTCAGCCTGGTCCAGGACCTGGATGTCGGCCTGCTTCTCCGAGACGGACGCGGCACAGACGGTCACCGCCAGGGGCAGGCCGAGTGCGTCCGTCCTTGACGCGGCCAGGCCGGTCAAGTCGCAGTTGAGCCGGGCGAAGACGCCCTCGTCGCGCCAGGCGGCGCAGTAGGAGTAGACGGTGCCGTGGGGCGGGAAGTCGTACGGGAGGTAGGCCCAGGCGATGCCGGTCCGGTTCAGATACAAGATCACGTTGAAGATGTCGCGCAGGTCGGTGGGAGCGGGCGCCCCGGTGGGCCGCCGGTCGAGCCGCGCCTGCCGCCAGGCGGTGAGGATGGGTTCGATCAGGCCCCATCGGGCGTCGGAGATGTCGGAAGGGTAGGCGCGTCGGGGGGTCATGCCCGACCTCTATGCCACTCCTTCCGTGCTGCCGTGCAACCTCCGAAATGCGGCGCGTCCAGGACATGTCCACGCCAGACGGAATCCGGGGTGGTTCGTCTCATGGGACGGACACCGGCCCGCCAGGAGGGCGATGCACAAAGCGGGAGATGTATCACAAGCAATCCATTTCTCCCCTTCGACAAACACGACCTATGGTCACACGGTCTCCCAAAACGCCCTCTCAGTAACTCACTGTAAAAATTTAACCACCTATGGTTGCATCGGCTGGTGTCGACGCAGAGCCGCTGTGCCCGCGTCCCCTCGTCCAGGAGGTTCGAGAGGATGCCAGGCGGCCTGTGGCTGTCTGATCTCCGTTCGCCCCGCTGATCGGGTGAAGCCGTCCCTGCCGGGGTCAGTCCCGGCCGGTAGGCCTCCTGTGGGGTGTTGCCGGCGCCGCCGCTCACCCAGGCGGTCACCATCAGCACCGCCACCTCCGCTGTGCCGGGCGCGGCGCGCAGCGGCCGGCAGATCTCGGCCCCGGGCAGATCGGGCAGCCGCCCGTCCATCACCACAAGGTCCGGGCGTGCATCCTCGGCCGCCTCCAAGGCCTGAGGGCTGTCGGTCGTCGCGACCCCGGCCGCCGCGGGCCGTACGGTGCGTGCTCTACCCGGTGGCTCGGCGCAGCTTCGGAGCAGCCGGGCCTCCTACGGGAAGATCACGGACGCATGGGGGCGGCGGCACGTCCAGGCTGACGGGCCGCCGGAACGGGGCCGGCGTCCGCACCTGCAGCGCCGACGGCCGTCGCGGGTTCGGGCCGCTGGGCGCGGCGGCTCTCCCAGGCGAACAGGTAACGGCGGATGATCTGCACCGCGGGCGCGGGCAGGGAGCGGAAGGTCACCACGATGTGCTGGCCGATGCCGTCGGGGGCCTCGCGCACGATGGTGACCTTCCCGATGTGGCTGACGGCCCCGGTGCTGAGCATGACCTGGACGTGCAGCTCCTCGCCCACGGCGATGTCGGAGGCCGGCGCCCAGCAGCGCAGCGCCTTTTCGCTCAGGTCCAGCAGAGTGCTGTTGAAGGTGACGGCGGGCTGGGCGGCCAGGGTGGAGATGCGCATCTTCTCCCCGCCGCCGCCGCGCTCGTGCCGGCGGCGGCCGGTCGGGCGCGGCTCGCCCAGCGGGCGCAGGTGCCAGCGCTCTGATGGGCCGGTGGTGATGTTCTCCAGCAGGACCGGCAGCACGACGCGGCCGTCCTCGGTGATCCAGAACACGGTCAGGTGGCTGCCGACCTCGGCGGACACCAGGCTCTTGGCGTCGGCGGGCGCGGCGACGACGATCGTGTCGGCGGTGATCGCCTCCAGCCGGGAGCGGTGCCCGGTGTCGTCGTCGACGCAGACATACAGGGCGCTTTTCGGCAGGGGAAGGGGAATCATGGGACGACACCCTTGTGATCATGGGAATGGGGACGGGAACGGGCCTGCGGCGGGCGGCGCGGTGGCGTCGGCCGTTAGCCGGATCGCGCGGCGTCACCGCCTTGCGAAGCCTGTCGGGTGGTGCACTCAGAGAGAGTAGGCGGGCACGTTGCGTGCTTCAGCCGTCACTGTCGGAATCCGGTTGAGAGGTTCCTCACCCGTGGTCGTGCCGACTCCCCGGGGATCCGGGGTTCCGCAGTTGATGTAGCGGGATAGTCCGCGAATCTGGGGATTGACGTGCGGAAA
>NZ_BMQE01000091.1:0-10600 GCF_014647955.1 Planomonospora antibiotica
CGGCCCTGGTGAGGGCCACTGTGGCATAGAACCGTCTCCACGTTTTCGGGGGATTGACAGGTAGTCGCGGCTGTGCAGACGCAAGATCACCGCTGCCAGGGGGCCGGCCAGGACCGCCACCCTGACCTGGTCGTCGCTGCCGGGCGTTTCGGGCGGTCCTGCAGTTCCCGGCGCTGATCGGCGGGCTGTGCGTGGCGTCGCGGCAGCGCTCGATCGGCTGGGGCCTGAAAGGCCGAGCCGTCAGCCGTTCCCCTCGATCCGTACCGTGCCAGCGGCCCCGTCGATCGTGATCAGCTGCCCGGTCTTGATCTCGTGCGTGGCGTTGCGGACGCAGATGACGGCCGGGATGCCGTACTCCCTGGCGACGGTGGGGCCATGCGCCATCGGCGACCCGGTCTCGGTCACCAGCCCCGCCGTCGTCAGGAACAACGGGGTCCAGCCGGGATCCGTGGTGGGGGCCACGAGGATCTCACCCGGCTCGATGCGCGCGTCGGCCGGGTCGCGGATCACCCGCGCCCGGCCGGTCGCCCGGCCGGCGGCCCCGGCCATCCCGGTCAGCACCCCGTCTTCCGCGGGCCCGGGCGGGGCGAGCGCCTCCACATCGGTCCCATCCGACAGCAGTGCCCCCGGGACGGCGGGCCGTCGCAGCTCCCGCTCGTATTCGGCACGGCGCGCCGCGACCAGGGCCCGATGGTCGGCTCCGTCGTGGACGGCGGCCCGGACCTCCGGCAGATCGAGGAACATGACGTCACCGGCGCGCTCCAGCAGGCCGCGGGAGACCAGGTCGGCTCCGATCAGCAGGAGCTGGCGGCGCGCCGCCTGAAGCGGCGACAGCCAGGCGAACTTCCCGATCTCCCGGAGCCCGGTGAGCTTGCGCGAGCGGCGCATGAAGAAGGTCGCGAGCCGGCCGCGCACCGGCCGGGTGCGCCGCGTTCGCCGTGACAGCGTCTCGATCATCTTCTCCGCCCTCTCGGCGGCCTGCCGGAACCGCAGGTCGGGTGCCTGACCGGGGTCGTCCACCCGGAGGTAGTTGGCGATCGTGGCGAAGAGGGGCGCCGGATCCTCCGCCCAGCGGGCCACGCCGACATCGATCTCGGCGGCCGCGCGCATGCCGTACCGGTCGAGGAAACCGGCCATCCCGATGTCGGGGAGCTCCCCCGCGCGATACTTCGCGGCGAGCTCCTGCGGTGGGGTGCCGAGGAACAGGTCGCGATGTTCGCGCGCGCTCACCGCGACCTGCCAGAGCGCGAGATCCATCTCCGTGGTCACGTTGTACGGCATCCCGCCCAGGACGATGTCCAGTTCCTCGGCGGCGGCGATGCCTTTCAGCAGCCCGGACGGCACGGTGCCGGCGAGTATCCCGGCCATCAGCGGCCACACGATCCCCATCATGTCGGGACTCATGACCGCCCGGTGGGAGTCCTCGACCACCCAGCGGAACCGCTCGGCCGACGTGGCCGGTTCGCTCGGCGGCACCGTCTGGCGCTTGATCTCCTGCACGGCGCGGTAGGCCCTGGCCCGGGCCGCGTCCGGCCGCGCCAGGCTCCGGGCGAGACCGAAAGCCGCACCGGGCGCCACCCGTGCCGTCATCTTCACGGCGCTGCCGAGGCGGAACGGCAGGCCGCGCCGCGGGGCGAACCGCGGATCGTCCAGCATGCGCTCGACGGCACCTTGCACCCGCGGCCCGTACACCTCCAGAGACGTCCGCAGCCCGTTCCGCATGGTCTTGTTGCGGACGAAACCGGTCAGATCGAAGTAGAGCCGCCCGCCGATGGGGACCAGCCGGGGCAGCGGATCGCGCGGATCGACCGTGGCGCCCACGCCTTTGAACCACATGCCCGAAGCCGTCTTGAGCAGCGACACCCCCATCGGCGTGGTCGGCCGGAGCATACCCTGGATGTGGCCGAACTCGAGGTAGAGCCGCATGTCATCGGTGTGCGGCGGGGCCGGGAACAGGGTGGTGATCGGCCGGGACTGCAGCAGCCACAGCGTGCCGTCCGCGTCGATCGCCCACTCGATGTCCTGCGGCGAGCCGAAGGACTCCTGCAGCCGCCGCCCGGCCTCCCGTAGTTCTTCGAGCTGGTCCCCGTCGAGGCATCCGCCGTCGTCGGGTGCGGCCGGCCCCTGGTGGCCGAGGACGTAGTGGTCGGGGACGACGGTGCCCTCGACGATGGCGGTACCCAGCCCCAGGGCGGCGTCGACGATCATCTCGGTGCGGCAGCCGGTGATCGGGTTGGCGGTGAACAGGACACCGGCGGCGACGGGGTCGATCATGCGCTGGACCACCACGGCCATGGCGGTCTCGTCGATGCCCAGCGCGGCGCGATAGGCCACGGCGCGTTCGGTGTGCAGGGAGTCCCAGCACCTGCGGACCGCGTCGAGGAGCGGTCCGGCGCCTTCGACGTCGAGGTAGGTGTCCTGCTGGCCGGCGAAGCTGGCGTCCGGCAGGTCCTCGGCGGTGGCGCTGGAACGCACGGCCACGCGTCCGCCGCCGAGCCGTTCGTAGGCGTCGATCAGTTCGTTCTCCGGCAGGTCCCGGGAGGCGTAGGACTCGACGGTCAGGCAGAAGCCGTCCGGGACGCGCTCACCCACCTTGATCATCTCGCCGAGCCCGGCGGCCTTGCCGCCCACCAGATCGATCATGGAGGAGTCGATCTCAGACAGCTGGATCAGTCGCATCCCGCATCCTCCTCGCGGCCTTCGCCTCGATCTCCATGGAGTGGAGCACGATCTGGCGCTCCTCCTCCGTGAACCGGTTCCAGAGCGCCATCTGCGCGTCGATCCGGATGGTCCGGATCCTCTGGAGAACGGCGGCGCCCTCCTGGCTGACGTGGATTCTGCGGACGCGGCGGCCGGCCTCGTCCTCGTCCTCGTACCGCTCGGCGAGCCCGCGTGGGCCAGCAACTAAACTATTCCCGTCGCGATCGGCCGTCCATCCCGTGGGTGCCGGAAATGCATTCGTGCGCGTCACGGCGTTGATCGGTGATCAAGCGTTGTGCGTCCCGGAGTCGCAAGGCCTACGCCGCGGCGTGATGGCCTGTCGTGCCGCGGCGCTTGGCCTGCCTGGCTGCGGTGACCACTTTCGCGCTCATCCGGCTGCCGCCGGGAAGTGATCATGACCAGGAGATCGAGATCCTGGCACCGCGGCACCGGCTGACGATCCTGCAGCGCCAGGCGGCCAGACCCGCTACCGGGTTTTCATGGTCATCCGCGGGTGCGGACCGGCAACGAGGTGAGCGCGCGTTTCATGCCCGGCTGCCAGGTGATCTCCTCCGACGGCACGGCCAGGGCGAGCCGGGGAAAGCGCTCGACCAGGGAGCGCAGCGCGATCTGGGTCTCGGCGCGGGCCAGGGCGGCGCCGAGGCAGTAGTGGATGCCGCGGCCGAAACCCAGGTGCCCGTTGTCGGGCCGGGACAGGTCGAGCAGGTCGGGGCCCTCGAAGCGGCGCGGGTCGCGGTTGGCCGCGGCGTACACCACCTGCACGGCCTCGCCCGCCGGGATCACCGTGCCGCCGAGTGCGACCGGCTGGAGCGTGTAACGCAGGACGGCGATCTCGGCCGGTCCGGTGCAGCGCAGGAACTCCTCCACCGCCGCCGGAATCCGCTGCGGGTCGGCGCGCAGGAAGGCGAGCAGGTCCGGGCGGGTGAGCAGCAGGTGCACGCTCTGGCTGAGGAGACCGACGGTGGTCTCGTGCCCGGCGATCAGGATGCTGACGGCCATCGCGATCAGTTCCTCGTCATCGAGCCGGTCGCGGTCGCGCACCGCGGCCAGGGCCGACAGCAGGTCCTCGCCGCCGCGCTCCCGCTTGCGCCCGATCAGTTCGGCCAAGTAGCCGACCAGGCCCCGGGCTCCGGTCGCGACCCGCTCCAGGTCGGGTGCGCTCAGGTCGGCGGCCCAGCCGCGCCAGACACCGCGGTCGGCCCCGGGGATGCCGAGCAGCTCGCAGATGACCTGGATCGGCAGCGGGTAGGCGAAGTCCTCGATGAGGTCGCACTCCTCCGGCAGGCCCACGATCAGGTCGTCGACGATCTGCTGGATGCGGGGGTGCAATCGCTCCACCCGCCGGGCGGTGAACTCCCGCGACACCAGCCGCCGCAGTCGCGTGTGGTCCGGCGGGTCGTAGGCGCCCAGCGTGCGCATCAGGTACGGGGCCACGTCCTCGGGCAGGCCCGCCGCGCCGGCCACGTCGATCGCGGACTGCTCGGCCACGTCGCTGCTGAAACGCGGGTCGGTCAGCACGGTCAGGCTCTCCGGGTAGCCGGTGACCAGCCAGATCGGCGTTCCGCCGAGGTATCGGCCGCGGCTGACCGGCCCGCCCGCCGCCAGGGCGGACCAGAACGCGTCCCGGTCGCGGGTGGTGAACAGATCGGCGAGCGATGCACTCATAGGGTCTCCAGGATCGAAGCGGCCTGGGCGGCGCCGTTCTCGGCGCGGATGCGCTCGCTGAGCGCCGCAGCGGCGCGGGCCATGGACGGGTCGGTGACGGCCCGGCCGGACGTCGCCGCGCGTGCGTGGGTGACGATGAGCGCCTTCATCGCGCTCCCCGCTCCTTTTTGACCGCGTCCCAGGCCGTCAGGACGCGCTCGTCGGCGAATACCCCGCGGGTGAAGATCTCGATGCCCGCGCGGGAGAAGCGCAGCATCGTCTCCATGTCGTGCACGTCGGACACGCCCAGCGCCCGCGACAGGTGCTCACCGAACGCCAGCGGCGCCAGCAGCCACGTCACATACAGCGCGGCACGGGCGCGCGGATCCTCACTCGGCTGCACCCAGCCCTCGCCCACTCCTTGGTCCAGCCAGCGCCCGGTCGCCTCGACGATCTCGTCGAACAGCGCCGCCGCCTGCGGCGTGCCGTCCAGGAACGCCCGCCCGAGGTAGCGCCGCACCGCGGCGCCCGCCTCCAGCATCGCCGCCAGCCCGGCCGTATCGCCGAGGTCGGCCTCCGGGCCGCCGCGCACCAGCGAGATCACGTGGTCGTCGCACGCCTTGCGCAAGCCCTCCTTGGTCGCGAAGTGGTGCAGCACCAGGGCGTGGGAGACGCCGGCGCGGGAGGCGACCGCCCGCAGGCTCACCCGGTTGACGCCTTCGGCGCCGAACAGCTCCAGCGCGGCGTTGCGGATCCGGGCCCGCGCGTTCAGATCATCATCTACTGATCGCATGGTCAGTATACTAACCAAATGGTCAATCTTCAGGGAAGACGTTGCTCAGTGTGGACGTCCCGCAGAGACCTCGCCGCTACCGAGGAGACCGGGCGCCACCGCCTCGCAGCACGTACACGTGGCGGGTGCCGGTGAAACGGGTGATGAGCGGTCCCGCGACCGCCAGGATGAAGACGTAGGCGGCCACCAATGGGGCCAGTACAGGATGCTGGGCCGCGGCCAGACCGATGATGACGATGGAGAACTCGCCCCGGGCGATCAACGCGGCCCCCGCACGGGCCCGGGCACGCGCGCCCACCCCGTCGCGGGAGGCGGCGTAGCGGCCGGTGACGACCTTGGTCGCACCGGTGACCACCGCCAACGCTACGGCGGCGGGCAGCACCGGCGGCAGCTCGCCGGCGTCCACCGACAGGCCGATGGCCACGAAGAACACCGCGGCGAACAGATCGCGCAGCGAGGCGATCACGACACCGGCGCGCTCGGCCGTCTCCCCGGTGACCGTGAGCCCGACCAGGAAGGCGCCCACCGCGGCCGAGGCGTGGATGTACTCCGCCAGCGCCGCCACGACCAGGGTGATGCCCAGCAGCCGGAGCATGAGCTGCTCGGAATCCGGATGCGCCACCAGCCGGCCGACGTGGTGGCCCCACCGGTAGGAGGTGGCGAAAGCCGCCAGAACCGCGCCGACCGCGACCACCACCCCGAGCCCGGCCTGCCACCAGGTGCCGCCGGAGACCAGCACCGCCAGCACCGGCAGGTAGGCGGCCATCGCGAAGTCCTCCAGCACCAGCACCGACAGCACGGCCGACGTCTCCCGATTGCCCAGCCGGCGCAGATCCCCCAGAAGCCGGGCGATGATCCCCGAGGAGGAGATGTAGGTGGCGCCGGCCAGCGCCAGGACGCTCACGCCATCCAGACCCAGCAGCCACCCGGCCACCGCGCCGGGCACGGCGTTCAGCACCAGGTCGACCACGGCGGAGGGCACATGACGCCGCATGCTCACGGTGAACTCACCGATGGAGAACTCCAGGCCGAGCGCCAGGAGCAGCAGCACGATCCCGATGGAGGCCCCCACACGCAGGAACTCCCCGGCGGCGGGCACGGGCAGCGCGCTTCCCTCACCCAGCACCAGGCCCGTCAGCAGGTAGAGCGGCACCGGCGACAAGGTCAGACGGCGCGCCATCGCGCCCAGGACGCTGAGCGCGACCAGAATCAGACCCAGCTCGAGCAGCAGGGCAGCCGAGACGTGCACCGCTCAGCCCCGCAGGATGCGGGTCACGTCGGCGATGCCCTGATCGGTCCCGATCACCACCAGGACGTCACCGGCCCGCAGCACCTCCTGCGGGCCCGGCGAGGCGATGACCTCCTCGCCGCGGACGACCGCCACCACCGACGCACCGGTACGGGTACGGGCCCTGGTGTGCCCCAGCGGCCGGCCGACGTAAGGCGAACCGTCCGGCAGCTCCACCCGGCCCGACTCCAACCCGGGCACCTCCCGGGTCAGGTCGGCGAACCGCTCGGCGATGCGCGGCGCTCCCAGGATCTGGGCCAGGGTCTCGGCCTCCTCCTCGTTCAACCGGAACACCGGCCGGGCCTCGTCCCGGTCGTCGCCGTAGACGACCACCTCGAAGTCGCCCGTACGGCGTGCGACGACGCCGATCAGGTCCCCTTCGTGGTTGGTGAACTCGTACCGCAGCCCGACCCCGGGCAGGAGCACCTCGTTGACGTCCATGCGCCCATCATCACGGCGGACGCACCCGATGATCTCCGGCGGCGGCCCGGACCGCGTCCGTGTCGCGCGACCGCCGCCCGGAACCCGGCACGCGGAGGAACCGCACCGTGAACCGCCGGCCCTCAAGCCGGCGGACCCGTGCCCGGCGCGGTGAAGGTGCTCAGCGGGTGTGGTCGGCCCGCTGCCACCAGATGGCCGTGGCCAGTGTCCCGGCTCCTCCGACGACCGCCACCAGCAGGTAGCCGACCGGCCCGGGCGCGTCCTGGCCCGGCCCGGCGATGCCGGCCAGCAGTCCCGGAACCGACCAGGGGAAGGAGGCGCCGTAGCCGAGGGCGGCGATCACCTGGGCGGCGAACAGCGCGGCGAACATCGTCCCGACCGCGGCCAGGTATCCGCGTCCGGCGCTGGCGGCCAGCGCGAACGGCGTGGTCAGCGCAAACGTCAGCGCCGCGACCAGCAGGATGCGGCCCGCTCCGGCGGCCAGGACCGGCACCGAGGCGCCGGGCAGGCCGAGCAGCGCGCCGATGAGCAGGCCGAGCGCGATCACCTGCAGGGCCAGCAGCAACGACCAGCCGGCCAGGGCGGTGAACTTGGCTGCCACGACGGCGGTGCGGGAGGTGGGCAGGGCCAGCAGGTCCTTGGCGGTGTGGTCGCTGAACTCGCGGCCGAACAGCCAGACGGCGGTCATCCCGTAGATCAGCAGGCCGCCCACGGCCACCGCCTGGGCCAGCAGGACCAGGTAGCCGGGCCAGTCGGCACTGGCTCCGGTGAGCTGTGCCTTGTCGCCGAGCATGCCGAGTGTGCGGGCGCGGCGGGGGTCGGCCAGGATGAACATGAACAACCCGCACACGCCCGTGGCGAGGGTGAAGGCCGCGGCGGTCAGCGCGGGCAGGCGGCTGCGCCGTACTTTGAGCAGTTCCGCCCACAGGGCCTCACGCATCGCCGGCTCCCACCACGCGCAGGAAATAGGCTTCCAGGTCTTCTTCTTCGACCAGGAGCCGGACGGGCGGGCACCCGGCCCGCGCCAGCAGAGCGGCGACCTCGTCGGAGTGCTCGATCGCCCGGGTGCCGGTGAGCGTGATCGGTCCCTCACCGTGCGGGGTGAACCCGGCGGCGGCCAGGACCGCGCGGGCGGCGGCGTCGTCGCGGGTGGACACGGTCAGCCACCGCCGCAGGTGCCCCTCCAGCCCGGCGGCGTCGACCTCCTGCAGAAGCCGGCCCCGGTGGATGATGCCGATGCGGGTGGCCAGGCGGGCGACCTCGGCCAGGATGTGGCTGGACAGGAACACGGTGACGCCGTGCTCGCGGGCCAACCCGGCCAGCAGCGTGCGGATCTCCACCACGCCCGCGGGGTCGAGGCCGTTGACCGGCTCGTCCAGGATCAGCAGGTCGGGGGTGTGGATGAGGGCCTTGGCCAGGGCCAGGCGCTGCAGGTTGCCCATGGACAGGGCGCGGGCGCGGCGGTCGGCATAAGGCCGCAGCGCCAGGCGGTCGATGGCCTCGTCGACCGTGCCGGAGGGCAGGCGGCGCAGCCGGGCGACGACCTTCAGGTTCTCCCGTACGGTCAGCTCCGGGTAGGCCGCCGGGGCCTCCACCAGGTAGCCGACCCGGGCCCAGGCCGAGCGGTCTCCCCCGGTGACGTGCGCGCCCAGCACCGCGGCCGCACCGTCCGTGGGTGTGATCATGCCCAGCAGCATGCGGATCAGCGTGGTCTTGCCCGCGCCGTTGAGGCCGAGCAGCGCGTAGACGGCTCCGGGCTCGACGCTCAGGGTGACGTCGTCGACCGCGACGACGTCACCGTAGTGCTTGCTCACCGCGGTGGTCCGGACGGCGGGCACGGCTCCGGCGCGGCGCGCATCCCGCACCTCCGTGCTCATGAGGTGGGCTCCCCGTGCACCCGGTCACGCAGGCGGCGGGCGACGCCGTACCAGGCGGGCACGTCGCGCTCGTCGTCGAACCAGCGGGCCACGACGATGTCGGTGGACGAGTGCAGCAGGATCGACAGCACGATGGTGACCGCGATCAGCTGGAACTCCTGGCCGGCCGCGGCGATGCCCGAAGACAGCACGATCAGGCCGTAGACCACCGACGCGAACCCCTTGGGCCCGAACCACGCCACCGCGGCCTGTTCGCGCATCGACAGGCCGGAGCCCAGGAAGGAGATCCAGATGGCGATCGGCCGGGCCGCCACCAGCGCCAGGACGGCGAACAGCCATCCGCTCCAGCCGACCGCGCCCAGCAGGGCCGGAGTGATGAGCGCGCCGAACACCAGCAGGGCGGCCAGCTTGAACAGCTCCGCGATCAACTCGCCGAAGTGCTCGAACGCCTCCCGCTGGCGCTGCCCGAAGGTGGCGACCGTGATGCCCGCGGCGAAGGCGGCCAGGAACAGGTTGCCGTGGGTGACCTTGCCCAGCGCCAGCACGAGCAGGCCGATCGCCAGCGCGTTCAGCGGCTCGTAGGCGGTGGAGGCGGAGAACCAGCGGGTCTGCTCCAGCTTGATCGCCAGCCACGGCACGGCCACCCCGATGAGCAGGCCGAGACCGAGTTCCAGCCCGAGCTCGCCCAGGTGCAGATTGTGCGAACCGGCGGCCAGGGCCAGAAAGACCATGACGAAGGGCAGCGCCAGACCGTCGTTGACGCCGGATTCGACGTTGAGCAACTGGCGCAGCCGGGGCGGCACTTTTTCGTTGCCGACCAGCGCGGCGGCGAAGACCGGGTCAGTGGGGGCCAGGACCGCTCCGATGAGCAGGGACTCGATCCAGCCCAGGCCGATCAGGTAGTGCGCGAGCAGCGCGGTGATCACCAGGGTGAGCGGCAGGCCCCAGCCGAGCGCCCGGCCCGGCAGCCGCCAGGCGCCGCGCAGGTCGGCCCAGCCGACCCGCATGCCGTCGGTGAACAGCACCGCGAACAGCGCCAGCTCTGCCAGCGTGCCGACGACCTCGTCCTCGGCGGTGATCGACACCACGCCCAGGACGCCGTCGCCCAGCACGAACCCCGCGACCAGGAACAGCGCCGCCGTGGACAGGATCGTGCGGTGGGCCAGGCTGGACAGCAGGACCGCCACCAGCAGCAGGCCGGCGAAGGCCGGAAGCAGCGTGCCCATCAGCGGTCCACCCCGTGCGAGCAGAACCTGTCAGCCGGGCGATCCGTCGCATGCCGCATCATCGGCGCCTCCGTCGTAGTCGACACGAAAATCGTCATTGCCGACCAGACTTCCCGGCGCACCGCGCCCCACCGTAGCAGCAGGCGCTCAGGGGCGAACAGGCAGGAGGGGCCGGCCAGGAAGCTTCCCGGGACGGATCACCGCGGCACACGACACCGGGACGGATACGTACGAGGCCCCCGAACACCACGCCGGCAAGTCGCCGCCGGCGAGACCAGGGCCGGCCCTGACTCTGCCTCGTCCGGGCGACGATGGCCGCGGTCTCCTCTCGACTGCGGGTCCCCGACCCATGGTCGGGAACTCACCTCGCGCTCCCCGCTCATTCGAATGCGGCGAGGTGGGAGACGGCGTCCTCGGTCGTGGCGTAGGACTGCACCCTCCCGTCCAGTTCGGTGATCTTCAGTATGCGCAGCAACCGGTCGTTGCGACCGCTCAGCACGAGTCGCCCTCCCCCGCCTTCGATCTCGTGCAGCACGGCCGTCAGGACACTGAGAGGGCTTTACGTGAGCCGAAGTCTTTGATGTCACAGTGTGATCGATTGGATTTGTAT
>NZ_BMQE01000092.1:0-10184 GCF_014647955.1 Planomonospora antibiotica
CGCCAGCCCGCGCGCCAGCCCGGCGCGGTCGGAGCCCACCACCACCGCCCGGTGCTCCAGCGCCGCCCGCGTCGTCACCAGCGACAACCCGACATCCGTTAGGTCCGGCTCAGGGGCGGCCTGCAGATGTGCGGCCAGCCGCCCGGCCTGCGCCCGCAACGCCTCCACGCTCTTACCGGACACCACCAGCGGCACCATCGGCGGCACCGTCTCCGGCTCGACCGTCTCCTCGGTGATCTCGACCGGCGGCGCCTCCTCGATGATGACGTGCGCGTTGGTGCCGCTCAGCCCGAACGACGACACGCCCGCCCGGCGCGGGTGACCGTTCCGCTTCCACTCCCGCGCCTCGGTCAGCAGCTCCACCCGGCCTTCCGACCAGTCGACCTGCGGGGTCCGCTCCTCGGCGTGCAGCGTCTTGGGCAGCACATCGTGCCGCAGCGCCATGACCATCTTGATCACGCCCGCCGCGCCCGCGGCCGCCTGGGCGTGCCCGATGTTGGACTTGAACGAGCCCAGCCAGAGCGGCCGGTCCTCCGGCCGGTCCTGACCGTAGGTCGCGATGACGGCCTGCGCCTCGATCGGGTCGCCCAACCGGGTCCCCGTACCGTGCGCCTCCACCGCGTCGACCTCGGCGGGGGCCAGGCCGGCGTTGGCCAGCGCCTGCCGGATCACCCGCTGCTGCGACGGGCCGTTCGGCGCGGAGAACCCGTTGGAGGCGCCGTCCTGGTTGATCGCCGTACCCCGCACGATCGCCAGCACCGGATGCCCGTTGCGGCGCGCGTCCGACAACCGCTCCACCAGCAGCACACCCACGCCCTCCGAGCAGCCGGTGCCGTCCGCGTCGGCCGAGAACGCCTTGCAGCGGCCGTCGGCGGCCAGGCCTCGCTGGGTGTTGAAGTACATGAACATCTCCGGTGCGCCCATGACGGTCACGCCGCCGGCCAGCGCCAGCGAGCACTCCCCGGACCGCACCGCCTGCGCCGCCAGGTGCAGCGCCACCAGCGACGACGAGCACGCCGTGTCCACCGACACCGACGGCCCCTCCAGACCCAGCGTGTAGGACACCCGGCCCGACACCAGGCTGCCGCCGCTCGTCGTACCGGCCTCCACCCCCAGGCCGTAGTCGTGGTACATCACCCCGGCGAACACCCCGGTCCGGCTGCCCTTCAACGACGCCGGATCGATGCCCGCCCGCTCGATCGCCTCCCAGGAGGTCTCCAGCAGCAACCGCTGCTGCGGATCCATGTACAGCGCCTCGTTCGGACTGATCCCGAAGAACCCCGGATCGAACTCCGCCGCGCCGTACAGGAAGCCGCCCTCCCGGGCGATGCTCTTCCCGGGCTTGCCCGGCTCGGGGTCGAACAGGTCGTCCAGGTCCCAGCCCCGATCGGTCGGGAACCCCGACACCGCGTCCACCCCGCCGGCCACCAACCGCCACAGATCCTCCGGCGAGGCCACCCCGCCCGGATACCGGCACGCCATCCCCACGATCGCCACCGCGTCCTCACCCGCGGCCATCGGCACCGCCGCCACCGCGGCCACCGGCGCCTCCACCCCCGACAGCAGACCCCCCACGAACTCCGCCACCGCCACCGACGTCGGATAATCGAAGACCAACGTCGCCGGCAACCGCAGCCCCGTCACCGCGTTCAACTGGTTGCGCAGCTCCACCGCGGTCAACGAGTCGAAACCCAGTTCCTTGAACGCCCGATCGGCCTCCACCGCCTCCACCGAGGCGTGCCCCAGCACCGCCGCCACCTGAGCCCGCACCAGCTCCAGCAGCACCCGGCCCCGCTCGGCCCCAGCCAGCCCCGCCAGCCGCCGCTCCAACTCCCCACCGGACGCACCCGCGCCCACCCGCGCCGCCTGCCGCACCGGCACCCGCACCAGACCACGCAACAGCGCGGGTACGGCGTCGCTCCGGGTCCGCAGGGCGGCGGTGTCCACCCGGATCGGCACCAGTGCCGCCTCACCGGTGGCGGTCGCCGCGTCGAACAGCGCCAGTCCCTCCTCCGCGGAGAACGCGGGAAGCCCCTGACGTCGCATCCTCTGCAGGTCGGTGTCGCTCAGCCACCGGCTCAGGCCGGTGTCGACGTCCCACAGTCCCCAGGCCAGTGCCTGCGCGGCCAGTCCCCGGGCCCTGCGGTGCGCCGCCAGCCCGTCCAGGAACACGTTCGCCGCCGCGTAGTTGCCCTGACCCGCCGCCAGCACCATCCCGCCCGCCGACGAGAACAACACGAACGCCGACAGGTCCAGCTCCTCCGTCAGCTCGTGCAGGTACCACGCCGCATCCGCCTTCGGCCGCAGCACCGCGTCGATCCGCTCCGGCGTCAGCGTGCCCACCAGCCCGTTGTCGGCCACCCCGGCCGCGTGCACCACACCCCGCAGCGGATGCTCCACCGGAACACCCGCCAGCAGATCCGCCAGCGCCTCCCGGTCGGCCACGTCACACGCCGCCACCGTCACCCGCGCCCCCAGCGCGGACAACTCCTCGGCCAGCTCCGCCGCACCCGGCGCCTCCAGCCCCCGCCGGCTGGTCAGCAGCAGATGCCGCACCCCGTGCACCACCACCAGGTGCCGCGCCACCAGCGCGCCCAGACCACCCGTGCCGCCGGTCACCAGCACCGTGCCGTCCGCATCCCACACCGGAGCAGAACCGTCCGCACCCGCCCGCCCGGCATCCGGCGCCGCTCCATCCACTCGACCGGCCTCCGGCACCGACCGGCCCGCACCCGCTCCGGCCTCCGCCCGGTCCATGCCCGACTCGACCGCCGCCCGGTCCATGCCCGACTCGGCCTCCGCCCGGTCCATGCCCGACTCGACCGCCGCCCGGTCCTGCGGAACCGACACCGCAGCCTCCACCGGCACCCGCGCCAGCCGCGGCACCCGCAGCTCACCGGCCCTCACCGCCGCCTCGCTCTCCCCGAGAACGGCCACCGCCGGCACCACCTGGGCCGATTCGGCCGCGCCGTCGGTGTCGACCAGCACGAACCGGCCCGGGTTCTCCGCCTGCGCCGCCCGCACCAGCCCCCACACCGGAGCCAGCCGCACATCGACGTCCTCACCCGGCAGCGCCACCGCGCCCCGGGTCACCACCACCAGCCGCGACGACCCGAACCGCTCCTCGGCCAGCCACGCCTGCACCACCCCCAGCACCTCGCCCACGACCGACCGCACCGCCCCGGGCACATCCGCCCCGGACGCATCCGACACGTCCGTCCCGGGCACCGGGCACTCGAACACCACCGTCTCGGGCACCTCGGCCCCCTCCGGCAGCGCGCCCCACGGCGCCCACGACACCGAACCGGGCGTGACCGGGACAGGCGTCCACCGCACCCCGAACAGCGAGCGGCCGGGCGCGTTCGGGGAGGCGTCGAGCCGGTCGGCCGCGACCTCCCGGGACACCAGTTCACCCACCGACAGCACCGGCCGACCGGTTCCGTCGGCGACCTGCAGCGACACGCTCTCCGGACCGGCGGCGACGTTGCGGACGCGCAGCTCCGTCGCGCCGACGGCGTGCAGCGTCACCCCGTTCCAGACGAACGGCAGCACCGTCGCACCGCCGCGCCGCCCGTCGTCGTCGAAGAGGCCCGCGTGCATCGCGGCGTCCAGCAGCGCCGGGTGCAGGCCGAACCTCCCGGCGTCGGCACGCGCCTTCTCCGGCAGGGCGACCTCGGCGAACAGCTCCTCGCCGCGTCGCCAGGCCCCCTTGAGCCCCTGGAACACCGGGCCGTAGCCG
The DNA here is from genome assembly GCF_014647955.1 of Planomonospora antibiotica. Classification (NCBI taxonomy): domain Bacteria; kingdom Bacillati; phylum Actinomycetota; class Actinomycetes; order Streptosporangiales; family Streptosporangiaceae; genus Planomonospora; species Planomonospora antibiotica. The sequence continues at coordinate 3,740 of NZ_BMQE01000092.1, forward strand.
TAGTCCTGGCTCAGCAGGAAGTCGTAGGCGCCGTCCAGGTCGATCGCGGTGGCACCGGCCGGAGGCCACTGCTCCAGGTCGAAGGAGGGCGCCGCGGCACCCGACGCGAGGACGCCCTCGGCGTGCAGCGTCCACGGCAGGTCCGCCTCTTCGTCGCTCCTGGAGTGGACGGTGACGTCGCGCGTCCCGGACGCGTCGCCCGCACCGACGGCGATCCGCAGCTGCACCCCTCCGCGCGGGGGCAGGATGAGCGGCGCCTGGAGCGTCAGTTCCCGCACCACGTCGCAGCCGACCTGGTCACCGGCCTGGACCACCAGTTCCACGAAACCGGTGCCGGGGAAGACGACGGCCTCCCCGACCTTGTGGTCGGCGAGCCACGGATGGGTCGTCAGGGAGAGACGTCCGGTGAGGATCACGCCGTCCGAGTCCGGGGAGACGACCGCGGCGCCGAGCAGCGGATGCTCGACGGCCCCGAGCCCCATCGACGCCGGGTCACCGCCGCCGGCGCGGCCCTGCAGCCAGTACGGCAGGCGCTGGAAGGCGTACGTCGGCAGCTCCACCCGGCGCGCACCCGAACCGGCGAAGAACGTGCCCCAGTCGACGTGCCCTCCCCGGGCGTGCACCTCCGCGGCGGAGGCCAGGAACCGGCCGAGGCCTCCGTTGTTCCGCTGCAGCGAACCGACGATCACCGAGCCGTCGGAGTCGGAGCCGAGGTCCTCGATCGAGTCCTGGATGCCGCTCTTCAGCACCGGGTGCGGGCTGCTCTCGACGAACCTCCGGTGCCCGTGCTCGTGCAGGAGCCGTACCACCTGCTCGAAGCGGACCGTGTGCCGCAGGTTGCGGTACCAGTAGTCGGCGTCCATGCAGGTGGTGTCGAGCACGTCACCGGTCAGCGTGGAGTAGAAGGCGATCTGCGAGGCGCGCGGGGCCGTGTCGGCGAGGAGCTCCGCGAGCCGCTCCCTGATCGGTTCGACCTGCGCGCAGTGCGAGGCGTAGTCGACCGGGATGCGGCGGGCACGGACGTCGTCGGCGGCGCAGCGCGCCAGCAGTTCCTCGACGGCGTCCGTCTCTCCGGACACGACGGTCGAGGAGGGGCCGTTGACCGCGGCGACGCTCAGCCGCTCGCCCCACGGGGCCAGCAGCTCCCGCACCCGCTCGACGGGTTGCGGCACGGAGACCATGCCGCCGGTCCCCGCGAGCGCGATGAGCGCCTGGCTGCGCAACGTCACCACGCGGGCCGCGTCCCGGAGCGTGAGCGCGCCCGCGACGTACGCGGCGGCGATCTCGCCCTGCGAGTGTCCGACGACGGCGTCGGGGGTCACCCCGAGCGAGCGCCACAGTGCGGCGAGGCTGACCATGACCGCGAACAGCACCGGTTGCACGACGTCCACCCGGTCGAGCGAGGCCGCGCCGTCCCGCCCGCGCAGCACGTCGACGAGCGACCAGTCGACGAACTCCTCGAACGCGTCGGCGCAGGCCTGGATCTCCGCGGCGAAGGCCGGGGAGGAGTCCAGCAGCTCGACGGCCATGCCGACCCACTGGGACCCCTGCCCGGGGAAGACGAACACCGTCCCGCCCGAGGTGTCGGCGCGCCCCCGGACGACGTTCGCCGCTGGCTCTCCGCCGCCGAGCGCGCGCAGACCGGCCAGGAGACCCTCGCGGTCCCCGGCGATCACGGCCGCCCGGTGCTCGAACGCGGTGCGGCCGGCCGTCAGGGAGAAACCGACGTCCACGGGAGCCAGCTCAGGATCGGCCTCGATGCGGTCCGCGAGCCGTACGGCCTGCGCGCGCAGCGCCTCGGTGCTCTTGCCGGACACGATGAGCGGCACCACCGGCGGGTCCACGCGTCCGGCCGGCTCCTCGGCCTCGACCTGCGGCGCCTCCTCGATGATGACGTGCGCGTTGGTGCCGCTGATGCCGAAGGAGGACACGCCCGCCCGGCGCGGACGGCCGTTCTTCGCCCACTCCCGGGCCTCGGTCAGCAGCTCCACGCGGCCCGCCGACCAGTCCACGTTCGGCGACGGCTCGTCCACGTGCAGCGTCCTGGGCAGCAGGTCGTGCCGCAGCGCCTGCACCATCTTGATCACGCTGGCCGCGCCCGCGGCGGCCTGGGCGTGGCCCATGTTCGACTTGATCGAGCCCAGCCAGAGCGGCCGGTCCTCCGGCCGGTCCTGGCCGTAGGTCGCGATGACGGCCTGCGCCTCGATCGGGTCGCCGAGCGTCGTGCCGGTGCCGTGCGCCTCGACGGCGTCGACCTCGGCGGGGGCCAGCCCGGCGTTGGCCAGCGCCTGCCGGATCACCCGCTGCTGCGACGGGCCGTTCGGCGCGGAGAACCCGTTGGAGGCGCCGTCCTGGTTGATCGCCGTACCCCGCACGATCGCCAGCACCGGATGCCCGTTGCGGCGCGCGTCCGACAACCGCTCCACCAGCAGCACACCCACGCCCTCGGCCCAGCCGGTGCCGTCGGCGCCCGCGGCGAAGGACTTGCAGCGGCCGTCGGGGGCCAGGCCGCGCTGCCGGCTGAACTCGACGAACATCTCCGGTGTGCCCATGACCGCGACTCCGCCGGCCAGCGCCAGCGAGCACTCCCCGGACCGCACCGCCTGCGCCGCCAGGTGCAACGCCACCAGCGACGACGAGCACGCCGTGTCCACCGACACCGACGGCCCCTCCAGACCCAGCGTGTACGACACCCGGCCCGACACCAGACTGCCGCCGCTCGTCGTACCGGCCTCCACCCCCAGGCCGTAGTCGTGGTACATCACCCCGGCGAACACCCCGGTCCGGCTGCCCTTCAACGACGCCGGATCGATGCCCGCCCGCTCGATCGCCTCCCACGACGTCTCCAGCAGCAACCGCTGCTGCGGATCCATGTACAGCGCCTCGTTCGGACTGATCCCGAAGAACCCCGGATCGAACTCCGCCGCGCCGTACAGGAAGCCTCCCTCCCGGGCGTAGGACTTGCCCTCCACACCGGGCTCGGGGTCGAAGAGGTCCTCCAGGTCCCAGCCCCGGTCCTCCGGGAACCCCGCCACCGCGTCCACCCCGCCGGCCACCAACCGCCACAGATCCTCCGGCGAGGCCACCCCGCCCGGATACCGGCACGCCATCCCCACGATCGCCACCGCGTCCTCACCCGCGGCCATCGGCACCGCCGCCACCGCGGCCACCGGCGCCTCCACCCCCGACAGCAGACCCCCCACGAACTCCGCCACCGCCACCGACGTCGGATAATCGAAGACCAGCGTCGCCGGCAACCGCAGCCCCGTCACCGCGTTCAACTGGTTACGCAGCTCCACCGCGGTCAACGAGTCGAAACCCAGCTCCTTGAACGCCCGATCGGCCTCCACCGCCTCCACCGAGGCGTGCCCCAGCACCGCCGCCACCTGAGCCCGCACCAGCTCCAGCAGCACCCGGCCCCGCTCGGCCCCAGCCAGCCCCGCCAGCCGCCGCTCCAACTCCCCACCGGACGCACCCGCACCCGCCCGCGCCGCCTGCCGCACCGGCACCCGCACCAGACCACGCAACAGCGCGGGAAGGTCGTCGCCCCTGTTCCGCAGGGCCGTACGGTCGACCTTGACGGCCGCCAGCACGGGCTCGTCCGCGAGGACGGCCGCGTCGAACAGCGCCAGTCCCTCCCGCACCGAGACGGCGGGCAGGCCCAGACGCCGCATCCGCTGTTCGGCCTCGTCCAGGAGGTCGCTCAGGCCGGTGCCGGTGGCCCAGAGGCCGTAGGCGACGGCGGTCGCCGGCAGACCCTGGGCCCTGCGGTGCGCCGCCAGCCCGTCCAGGAACACGTTCGCCGCCGCGTAGTTGCCCTGACCCGCCGCCAGCACCATCCCGCCCGCCGACGAGAACAACACGAACGCCGACAGATCCAGCTCCGCCGTCAACTCGTGCAGATACCACGCCGCATCCGCCTTCGGCCGCAGCACCGCGTCGATCCGCTCCGGCGTCAACGTGCCCACCAGCCCGTTGTCCGCCACCCCCGCCGCATGCACCACACCCCGCAGCGGATGCTCCACCGGAACACCCGCCAGCAGCCCCGCCAGCGCCTCCCGATCGGCCACGTCACACGCCGCCACCGTCACCCGCGCCCCCAGCGCCTCCAGCTCGGCGGCCAGCTCGGCCGCGCCCGGCGCCTCCAGCCCCCGCCGGCTGGTCAGCAGCAGATGCCGCACCCCGTGCGCCACCACCAGGTGCCGCGCCACCAGCGCGCCCAGACCACCCGTGCCGCCGGTCACCAGCACCGTGCCGTCCGCATCCCAGACGGTGCTCTCGTCCGCTTCGGAGACCATCGTCCGGGCCAGACGCGGCAGCCGGATCAGCCCGGACCGGACCGCCGCCTCCGGCTCGCCGGAGACGGCCACCGCCCCCAGCACCTCACCGGACTCGGCCGCGCCGTCGGTGTCGACCAGCACGAACCGGCCCGGGTTCTCCGCCTGCGCCGCCCGCACCAGACCCCACACCGGAGCCAGCCGCACGTCCAGGTCCTCACCCGGCAGCGCCACCGCGCCCCGGGTCACCACCACCAGGCGGGAGTCCGCGAACCGCTCGTCGGCCAGCCACGCCTGCACCACCTCCAGCACCTCGGCGGCGGCCGACCGCACCCCCTCGGGCACGTCCGTCCCGGGCACCGGGCACTCGAACACCACCGTCCCAGGCACCGCACCGCCCTCGGCCACCTCCCACCAGGCCGCCCACGGCACCGGGCCGGAAGCGGCGGCAGGGGCCTGGACCCACTCGACCCGGAACAGCGAGTCGTGGTGCGCCGCCGACGAGGTGCTCAGCTGCTCGGCCGAGACGGGACGGCCCACCAGTGACTCCACCGAGAGCACGGGTCCGCCTTCGGCGTCCGCCACCGCCAGTGAGATGTCGCCCTCGCCGACGGAGGAGATCCGTACCCGCACCTCCGTCGCGCCGACGGCGTGCAGCGTCACCCCGTTCCAGACGAACGGCAGCACCGTCGCGCCGCCGCGCCGCCCGTCGTCGTCGAAGAGCGCCGCGTGCATCGCGCTGTCGAGCAGAGCCGGGTGGAGGCCGAACCGGCCTGCCTCCTCACGTGCCTGCTCGGGCAGGGAGACCTCGGCGAACACGTCGTCTCCCTGACGCCAGGCCGCCTTCAGCCCCTGGAAGACCGGGCCGTACCCGTACCCCTGCTCGTTCAGGAACTCGTAGGCTCCGTCCACGTCCACCGGGACGGCACCCGCCGGGGGCCACTCGGTCAGATCGAAGGAGGGCGCTACGGCACTCGGGGCGAGGACGCCCTCGGCGTGCAGCGTCCACGGCTCGTCCTCCCCGCCGGAGCGGGAGTAGATGTTCACCGAGCGCTTCCCCGCCCCGTCGGGCGCGTCCACGATCACCTGGAGCCGGCGCTCCCCCTGGCCTTCCAGCACGAGCGGTGCGCGCAGGGTGAGTTCCTGGAGGAGACCGCAGCCGACCTGGTCGCCGGCCCGGATCGCCAGCTCCACGAACCCGGTGCCCGGTAGCAGCACGCTGCCCAGCACCTCGTGGTCGGCGATCCACGAATGGCCGTCCAGGGACAGCCGGCCGGTGAGCACCAGCCCACCGGAGTCGGGTGAGGTGAGGGATGCTCCCAGCATGGGATGCTCGACCGTGTCGAGCCCCGCAGCGGCGACGTCCCCGATCTCCTCGCCGAACCAGGACGCGATCAGGTACTCACGCGCGTCCATCCAGTACGGCTCGCGCTGGAAGGCGTAGGTGGGCAGCTCCACCCGCCGCGCACCCGACCCGGAGAAGTACCGCGCCCAGTCCACGGCCACGCCGTGCGCATACGCCCGCCCCAGCCCGGCCAGCAGCGCCTCGACCTCGCCCCGGCCCCGCCGCTGCAACCCCACCACCGCAGAATCCGCACCGCTCGCGCCGCCCGCGGAACCCGCACCAGCCGCAGAACCCGTACCGCCTGCGGAGCCGGCACCGCCCGTGTCATCCGCAGAGCCCGTACCGGCCGAGGCGTCGGTGCCGTCCGCAGGATCCGCGGTCAGGACCTGGGCCGCCAGCGCGGTCAGCACCGCGTCCGGACCCACCTCCGCCCACCGCGACACACCCAGATCGGCCCGCGCCGCATCCACCGCGTCGGCGAACCGCACCGACCGCCGCACATGCTCCACCCAGTACTCCGCCGACCCCCACTCCCCGGCCACCGGCGCACCCGTCACCGTCGAGACCGCCACCACCGACGCCTCCACCTGCCGGTAGGTCACCGACTCGGCCACCCGCCGAAACCCCTCCAGCACCGGCTCCATCAACGGCGAATGGAACGCATGCGACACCCGCAACCGCGAACTGCGCCGACCCCCCGGCAGCGCGGCCACCACCGCCTCCACCGCCGCCTCCGCACCGGAGACCACCACCGAGGACGGACCGTTGACCGCCGCGACCCCCACCCCAGCCGTCAGCAGCGGCACCACCTCCGCCTCCGAGG
>NZ_BMQE01000093.1:0-9904 GCF_014647955.1 Planomonospora antibiotica
GCCACCAACGCCACCTGAGCGAACTCCGTCCGCCCCAGCACCTCCGCCGCGCCCCCACCCTCGTGCTCGTGCTCGCCCTGGCCCTGGCCCTGGCCCTGGTCCTCGGCGAACATCAGCTCCCGCAACGACCGGCCCAGCTCGACGTCCGCCACCGCGCACACCGCGTCCAACGCCTGCGCGAACACCGGGAACGCCGCATACAACTCCCGGCCCATCCCCGCCCGCTGCGCCCCCTGACCCGAGAACAGAAACCCCGTCCCACCACCGCGGACGGCCTCGGCCACCGCTGCGCTCCCGTCGGCCAACGCGGCCAGACCCGCCAGCGCCTCCGCCCGGTCGGCGGCCACCACCACCGCACGCCGTTCGAACGCCGCCCGCGTGCTCACCAGCGACAGACCGACATCGGCCAGACCCGCCTCCGGACGCGCCTCCACATGCGCGGCCAGCCGCCCGGCCTGCGCCCGCAACGCCTCCACGCTCTTACCGGACACCACCAACGGCACCATCGGCAGGTCCACTTGTCCGGCCGGCTCCACGGCCTTGGCCGCGGGAGGCTCCTCGATGATCACGTGGGCGTTGGTGCCGCTCAGCCCGAACGACGACACGCCCGCCCGGCGCGGGTGACCGTTCTGCGCCCACTCCCGGGCCTCGGTCAGCAGCTCCACCCGGCCTTCCGACCAGTCGACCTGCGAGGTCGGCGCGTCCACGTGCAGCGTCTTCGGCATCAGCCCGTGCCGCATCGCCATGACCAGCTTGATGATTCCCGCGGCGCCGGCGGCGGCCTGCGTGTGGCCCATGTTCGACTTGATCGAGCCCAGCCAGAGCGGCCGGTCCTCCGGCCGGTCCTGGCCGTAGGTCGCCAGCAGCGCCTGAGCCTCGATCGGGTCGCCGAGCGTCGTGCCCGTGCCGTGCGCCTCCACCACGTCGATGTCCGAGGGGGTGAGCCGGGCGTTGGCCAGGGCCTGCTGGATCACCCGCTGCTGGGACGGGCCGTTCGGCGCGGTCAGCCCGTTGGAGGCGCCGTCCTGGTTGATCGCCGTACCCCGCACGATCGCCAGCACCGGATGGCCGTTGCGGCGCGCGTCCGACAGCCGCTCCACCAGGAGCATGCCGACGCCCTCGCCCCAGCTGGTGCCGTCCGTGGAGTCCGCGAAGGACTTCGCCCTGCCGTCGGGGGCCAGACCGCGCTGCCGGCTGAACTCGACGAACACCTCCGGCGTAGCCATGACCGCCACACCGCCGGCCAGCGCCAGCGAGCACTCCCCCGACCGCAGCGCCTGCGCCGCCAGGTGCAGCGCCACCAGCGACGACGAGCACGCCGTGTCGATCGATGCCGACGGCCCCTCCAGACCGAACACGTAGGAGATGCGGCCCGACGCGATCGCACCCGTGCTGCTGTTGGCCGCGTAGTCGTGGTACATCATCCCGGCGAACACGCCGGTCCGGCTGCCCTTCAGCGACGCCGGGTCGATGCCCGCCCGCTCGATCGCCTCCCATGACGTCTCCAGCAGCAACCGCTGCTGCGGATCCATGACGAGGGCCTCGTTCGGGCTGATCCCGAAGAACGCGGGATCGAACTCCGCCGCGCCGTGGAGGAAACCGCCCTCCCGCGTGTACGTCGTGTCCGGCCGCTCTCCGGTGGGGTCGTAGATCCGCTCGACGTCCCATCCCCTGTTGTCGGGGAACTCCGAGATGGCGTCCGTCCCCTCGGCCACCAGCCGCCACAGGTCGTCCGGCGACTCCACCCCGCCCGGATACCGGCACGCCATCCCCACGATCGCGATGGGCTCGTCGGTGAGGGCGGTGGTCGCCGCGACCGCTGCCGGCTTCCCGTCGTCATCCGACATGAGGTCCAGGAGGTGGTCCACCAGGACGGCCGGTGCCGGGTGGTCGAACACCAGCGTGGGGGACAAGCGGAGCCCGGTGGCCGCGTTGAGCCGGTTGCGGAACTCGACTGCGGTGAGCGAGTCGAAGCCCAGCTCCTGGAACGCCCGGTCGGGCTCGACCGCTTCCGGGCCGGCGTGCCCCAGGACTCCTGCGACGTGCGTGAGCACCAGGTTCAGCAGCGTCTTGGGCCACTCCTCCTGAGGAAGCGCGGCAAGCCTCCCGCGCAGAGCGGTGGAGTCGGCTCTGCCCGCCACACTACGGCGACGGCTCACCGGGACGAGGACACGGAACATCCGGGGAAGGCCGTCGCTCAGCGTGCGCAACGTGATGAGGTCCAGGTTCACGGGCACCAGTGCCGGTCCGCCCACATTCTGCGCCGCGTCGAGCAGGGCGAGTCCTTCGTCCACGGCCAGAGGGATCACGCCGCCTTGGGAGGTACGCGGCCGACCCGTCCGCTTCAACGCGTCGTCCATCCCGCCACCGGCCCACAGACCCCACGCCAGCGACTGCGCCGCCAACCCCCGCGCCCGCCGATACGCCGCCAGCCCGTCCAGGAACGCGTTCGCCGCCGCGTAGTTGCCCTGACCGGCGCTGCCCAGCGTCCCGGAGGCGGAGGAGAACAGCACGAACGCCGACAGGTCCAGCTCCGCCGTCAGCTCGTGCAGGTACCACGCCGCGTCCGCCTTCGGCCGCAGCACGGTGTCGATCCGCTCCGGCGTCAGGGCCGCCACGACCCCGTCGTCCAGCACCCCGGCCGCATGCACCACCCCGCGCAGCGGATGCGCCGCCGGAACACCGGCCAGCAGATCCGCCAGCGCCTGCCGGTCGGCCACGTCACACGCCGCCACCGTCACCCGCGCCCCCAGCGCGGTCAGCTCGGCGGCCAGCTCCACCGCGCCCGGCGCCTCCAGGCCCCGCCGGCTGGTCAGCACCAGCTGCCGCACCCCGTGCTCGGTCACCAGGTGCCGCGCCACCAGCGCACCCAGACCACCCGTGCCACCGGTCACCAGCACCGTGCCCGACGTATCCCACACCGCACCCGGCTCCGCCTCACCGGCCGGGTCCCCCGGCGTGTCCGAGAAGGTCAGGGCAGGCACCCGTACCAGGCGCGCCACCCGCGGCTCACCACCCCGGATCACCGCCTCCGGCTCACCCGAGCCGATCACGGCACCCAGCGCCTCGGCCGACCCGGTCGCGTCATCGGTGTCGACCAGCACGAACCGGCCGGGGTTCTCCGCCTGCGCCGCCCGCACCAGCCCCCACACCGGAGCCAGCCGCACGTCCACGTCCTCACCCGGCAGCGCCACCGCACCCCAGGTCACCACCACCAGGCGGGAGTCCGCGAACCGCTCCTCGGCCAGCCACGCCTGCACCACCCCCAGCACCTCGGCGGTAGCCGACCGCACCGCCCCGGGAACATCCGCCCCGGACGCATCCGGCACGTCCGTCCCGGGCACCGGGCACTCGAACACCACCGCCTCGGGCACCTCGGCGCCCTCCGGCAGCGCACCCCACCGCCCCCACGACACCGAACCGGCGAAGGGAGCGGCAGGGGCCTGGGCCCACTCCACCCGGAACAGCGAATCGTGGAACGTCGAGCGAGCCTCTGCCAGCTGCTCCATGGCGACCGGTCGCAGGGCGAGGGAGTCGACGGACATCACCGGTGCACCGGCACCGTCCGCCACCGTGAGGCTGACGGTTCCCGGTCCGACCGGCACCAGCCGCACCCTCGCGGCGACGGCACCTGTGGCATGCAGCGTCACACCCGTCCATGCGAACGGGAGAACGGCCTGGTCTCCGAGCGAGTCGGTGAACGTGGACGCGTGGAGGCAGGCGTCCAGGAGGGCGGGGTGCACGCCGAAACGCCCCGCTTCGGAACGTCCCTGCTCCGAAAGACCGATCTCGGCGAACACCTCGTCGCCTGACTTCCACGCCGCCGTCAGCCCCCGGAAGAGCGGTCCGTAAGCGAGCCCGGACTCCGCGAACTGCTCGTACAGCGTCTCCAGCGATATGGGCGTCGCCTCGGCCGGCGGCCATTGGGACAGTCCCGTCCCCTCGTTCGCCGGTCCGCCGACGAGAACGCCGGTCGCGTTACGCGTCCAGAGCAGGTCCGCAGCAGGGTTGTGGTCACGGGAGTAGATGTTCAGCGTCCTGGCACCGGTCTCGTCGGGGGCGCCGACCACGACCTGCACCTGCACCCCGCCGCGCTCCGGCAGCACCAGCGGCGCCTCCAGCGTCAGCTCCTCGACCGTGCCGCACCCCACCTGGTCACCGGCCCGGATCGCCAGCTCCACGAACCCCGTCCCCGGAAACAGCACCACCCCGCCCACCACGTGATCGGCCAACCACGACTGCACCCCCACCGACAACCGGCCCGTCAGCACCACCCCACCGGTATCGGCCAACGCCACCGCCGCCCCCAGCAGCGGATGATCCGCCGCCGACAGACCCGCCGCACTCACATCCCCCGCCCCCGCACGCGCCCGCAACCAGAACCGCTGCCGCTGGAAGGCATAGGTCGGCAACTCCACCCGCCGCGCACCCGACCCGGAGAAGTACCGCGCCCACTCCACGGCCACGCCATGCGCATACGCCCGCCCCAGGCCGGCCAGCAGCGCCTCGGCCTCGCCCCGGCCCCGCCGCTGCAGCCCCACCACCGCAGAATCCGCAGAACCCGTACCGCTCGCACCGTCCGCGCCATCCGCGCCATCCGCAGGATCCGTGGTCAGGGTCTGTACGGCCAGCGCGGTCAGCACCGCATCCGGACCCACCTCCACCCACCGCGACACACCCAGATCGGCCCGCGCCGCATCCACCGCGTCGGCGAACCGCACCGACCGCCGCACATGCTCCACCCAATACTCCGCCGACCCCCACTCCCCGGCCACCGGCGCACCCGTCACCGTCGACACCGCCACCGGCCCCGACGCCTCGCGGTAGGTCACCGACTCGGCCACCCGCCGGAACCTCTCCAGCACCGGCTCCATCAACGGCGAATGGAACGCATGCGACACCCGCAACCGCGAGCTGCGCCGACCCCCCGGCAGACCCGCCAGCACCGCCTCCACCGCCGCCTCCACCCCGGAGACCACCACCGAGGACGGACCGTTGACCGCCGCGACCCCCACCCCATCGGTCAGTAGCGGCACCACCTCGGCCTCGGCGGCCTGCACCGCCACCATCACCCCACCCGCCGGCAGCGCCTGCATCAACCGCCCACGCGCCACCACCAACCGCACCACATCCGCCAGATCCAGCACCCCGGCCACATGCGCCGCCGCCAGCTCCCCCACCGAATGCCCCACCACCACATCCGGCCGAACACCCCACGACTCCAGCAACCGGAACAACGCCACCTCGAACGCCACCAACGCCACCTGAGCGAACTCCGTCCGCCCCAGCATCTCCGCCGCGTCCCCGCCCTCGTCTTCGCCCTGGTCCTCGGCGAACATCAGCTCCCGCAACGACCGGCCCAGCTCGACGTCCGCCACCGCGCACACCGCGTCCAACGCCTGCGCGAACACCGGGAACGCCGCATACAACTCCCGGCCCATCCCCGCCCGCTGCGCCCCCTGACCCGAGAACAGAAACCCTGTCTTCCCGCCACGCATCTCCCCGACAGGACCGTCCCCGGCCAGCTCCCGCAACCCGGCCAGCGCACCCTCCCGGTCGGCGGCCGTCACCACCGCACGCCGTTCGAACGCCGCCCGCGTGCTCACCAGCGACAGCCCGACATCGGCCAGACCCGCCTCCGGACGATCCGCCAGATGCTCCGCCAGCCGCCCGGCCTGCGCCCGCAACGCCTCCGCACTGCGACCCGACACCACCAACGGCACCACCGGAACCGCAACACCCTCGGGCACGGGCGACGTCTCGACGTCCGGAGAGGACCCCTCCTCGGCCGCGGGAGGCTCCTCGATGATCACGTGCGCGTTCGTGCCGCTCAATCCGAACGACGACACGCCCGCCCGGCGCGGATGGCCGTTCTTCGCCCATTCGCGGGCCTCGGTCAGCAGCTCCACCCGGCCCGCCGACCAGTCCACATGGGTCGACGGCTCCTCGGCGTGCAGCGTCCTGGGCAGCAGCCCGTGCCGCATCGCCTGCACCATCTTGATGATGCCGCCGACGCCCGCGGCGGCCTGGGCGTGCCCGATGTTGGACTTGATCGAGCCCAGCCAGAGCGGCCGGTCCTCCGGCCGGTCCTGGCCGTAGGTCGCCAGCAGCGCCTGCGCCTCGATCGGGTCACCGAGCATCGTGCCCGTGCCGTGGCCCTCCACCGCGTCCACCTGCGCGGCAGGCACACGGGCGTTGGCCAGCGCCTGCCGGATCACCCTCTGCTGCGACAGGCCGTTCGGCGCCGTCAGCCCGTTGGAGGCACCGTCGGAATTGACCGCCGAACCCCGCACAATCGCCAGCACCGGATGCCCGTGGCGGCGCGCGTCCGACAGCCGCTCCACCAGCAGCACGCCCGCGCCCTCGGCCCAGCCGGTGCCGTCCGCGGCATCGGAGAACGCCTTGCACCGGCCGTCGGGGGCCAGACCGCGCTGCCTGCTGAAGGCGACGAACGGCGCCGGCGTCGACATCACCATCACACCGCCGGCCAGCGCGAGGGTGCACTCCCGCTGACGCAGCGCCTGGACCGCGAGGTGCAGCGCCACCAGCGACGACGAGCACGCCGTGTCCACCGACACCGACGGCCCCTCCAGGCCCAGCGTGTAGGACACGCGACCGGAGATCACCGCCGCCGCACTCGCGGTGCTCATGTACGCTTCGGCGACCTCCGGAGCGGCGTCCAGCAGGTCCTCGTAGTCCTGGATGCCCGAGCCGGCGAAGACGCCCACCTGCTCACCGCGGACGGATCGGGGGTCGATGCCCGCCCGCTCGAACGCCTCCCAGCAGACCTCCAGCATGAGGCGCTGCTGCGGGTCGGTGGCGAGTGCCTCCCGAGGGCTGATCTCGAAGAAGTCGGCGTCGAAGTCACCGGGTCCGTGGATGAAACCGCCCTCCCGGACGTAGCTCCCTCCGTCGTGCTCGGAGTCCGGGGCGACGAGCCGGTCGATGTCCCAGCCGCGGTCGGTCGGGAACTCCGAGACGGCGTCCACCCCGTCCGCCACGAGCCGCCACAGGTCCTCCGGCGACTCCACCCCGCCCGGATAGCGGCAGGCCATGCCCACGATCGCGATCGGCTCCAGGTCCTCGCTCTCCACCTCACGCAGGCGCTGGCGGGTCTGGTGCAGGTCCGCGGTGACCTTCTTCAGGTATTCAAGGAGCTTTTCGTCGTTCGCCATGGAAGCTCACGAGTCCTTTCGTGCCGAAGGCTTTGTCCCGCGCCTGGTCAGGCCAGGCCCAGTTCGGTGTCGATGAAGGTGAAGATGTCGTCGGCCGTGGCGGCCTCTAGTCGGCTGCTGACGTCGGCGCCGGAGTCTCCGGCGAGGTTCTCGTTCAGCTTGGTGATCAGCGCCTGGAGTCTGCCGATGATCCGGGTGCTCTCGATCTCCTCGGGGAGGAGATCGGCTGCGGTCTCCTCCAGCTGGTCCAGCCGGGTGAGTACGGGACGGGCCTGGACACCGCCGCAGAGTTCCGATCTGAGGTACTCGGCGAGCGCGGTGGGCGTCGTGTGGTCGAAGACCATGGTGCTGGGCAGGTTCTTCCCGGTGGCCGCGTTCAGGCGGGTCCGGAGGTCGACCGCCGCGACGGAGTCGAAGCCGAGATCGTCGAAGGCACGGCCGGCGTCCACCTCAGCGGGGTCGTCGTAACCGAGCAGTGCCGCCACGTGCGTCCGCACCAGATCCAGCAGCTCGCGGCTCTGCTCGACCTCCGGTAGGGAGGCCAGACGGGTGACCAGCGAGGTCGCGTCCGCCGTCTCGCCGCCTCCGTTCATGGCCTCCCGCGCGTCGAGCAGGTCGTCCAGGAGCGGACGGGGACGGGCGAGCGTGTAGGTGGGAGTGAACCGCGGCCAGTCGAAGTCCGCGACGACCAGGTGGCCCTCGTCATGGACGGCCGGCTGTCCCAGGACGTCGGCCGCCGCCGCGGCGGGCATGGCGGGCGCTCCGATCCGCTTCATGAGCGCGCCGAGCTCCTCGTCCACCATCCCGGCGTCCCACGAGCCCCAGGCGATCGAGGTGGCGCGCAGTCCCCGCGCCCTACGTCGGTGGGCGAGCCCGTCCAGGAACGCGTTCGCGCCGGCGTAGGCGGCCTGGCCCGCGCTGCCCCACACCGCGGCTCCGGAGGAGAACAGCACGAACGCGGACAGATCCCGGTCGGCGAGCAGTTCGTCCAGATGCGTCGCGCCGAGGATCTTCGCCTTCCCGACCTGGGCGAACTCGTCGATCGTCAGCTCGGAGGGCGGTGCGATCCGCTGGGCCGTACCGGCCGCGTGCACGACCCCGGTCAGCGGGAACTCCTCGGGCACCGTACGGAGCAACGCCGCGAGTGCGTCCCGGTCGGCGACGTCGCAGGCCGCGATCGTGATCCGGGTGCCCCGAGCGGTCAGTTCCTCCACCAGCTCGGCCGCACCCGGCGCCTTCATTCCCCGGCGGCTGGTGAGGAGCAGGTGCTCCGCGCCGTTGCCGGCCAGCATCCGTGCCACGTGAACGCCGACGCCGCCGGTTCCCCCCGTGATCAGGACCGTTCCCTCGGGGCGCCAGGAAGCCGCAGGGCGGTCTCCGGCCGGAGCCCTGACCATACGGCGGGCGAAGCATCCGTCCTCCCTGATCGCGAGCTGGTCCTCGCCGTCCGCCGCGGAGAGCGCGTCGCACAGCCGGAGCGCCGCCCGCTCGTCCGGTCCGGCGGGGAGATCGACCAGCCCGCCCCAGGTCCCGGGGAGGTCCAGCGCGAGCCCCGCGCCCAGCCCCCACACCGCCGTCTGACCGGGGCTCACCGAGGCGGCTTCACGACCGGCGGGTTCACCCTCCCGGTCGACGGCGACCGCTCCGGAGGTGACGCACCACAGGGGGGCGGTGATCCCGGCGTCCTCCAGGCTCTGGACCAGGGTGACCGTGCCCGCGTAGCCGTACGACAGCTGCGGGTGGACCAGGTGCGGCCGGTCGTCGAGCGCGAGAAGGGACAGGACTCCCGCGACGTCCTCCCCCGAGGCCGCCGAGGCGAGCCGTCCGCCGAGCTCCGCCCGGTCCGCGCGGGCCGCCTTGACGGTCACGACCTTCGCCCCGCGCTGGGCGAGAGCACCCAGAACGATCGGAAGCAGCCCTGTGCCGCCGAACGCCTCGGGGACGACGACGAGCCAGGTTCCGTCGAGTGCGCGGGACCGCCGATCCGCGATCGGCCGCCAGATGACGCGGTACCGCCACGAATCCGCGACGGCGTGTTCGCGGTGGCGCCGCCGCCATGCCGCCAGCGCGGGCACGACCTCGCCGAGTACGGAGACGTCGACGTCCAGCCGCGAGGCCAGGGCGGAGAGGTCCTCCTGCTCCATGACATCCCAGAAGCCGCTCATCGGATCGTCGTTCCGGGGAGGCGTGCTGTCCGCCCAGTACGGCTTGCGCTGGAAGGCGTAGGTGGGCAGCTCCACCCGGCGCGCACCCGACCCGGAGAAGTACCGCGCCCAGTCCACGGCCACGCCGTGCGCGTACGCCCGCCCCAGGCCGGTCAGCAGCGCCTCGACCTCGTCCCGGCCCCGCCGCTGCAACCCCACCGCCTGCACGGCACCGGCACCGGCGGCGGCCACAGAGTCCGCACCGCCTGCGGGGTCCTCGGCCAGGGTCTGTACGGCCAGCGCGGTCAGCACCGCGTCCGGACCCACCTCCACCCACCGCGACACACCCAGACCCCGCGCCGCGTCCACCGCGTCGGCGAACCGCACCGACCGCCGCACATGCTCCACCCAGTACTCCGCCGACCCCCACCCCGCAACCGAACCCGCACCGGACCCCGACACCGAAGCCCCGGAAGTCCCGGAAACCGCGGAAGTCGCGGAAGTCGCGGAAGTCGCGGAAGTCCCGGAACCGGGCAGGGAACCCCCGGAATCCGCAGAGCCCGATATGGAAGCCCCGACCATCGG
>NZ_BMQE01000094.1:0-8986 GCF_014647955.1 Planomonospora antibiotica
ATACAAATCCAATCGATCACACTGTGACATCAAAGACTTCGGCTCACGTAAAGCCCTCTCAAAGGCGTGCCGCCGGATATGAGGACGGCTACTCGGCGGCGGTGTCGCGTCTTTCACTCCGAGACGGCGACATAACGCCATGTCCTCAGATGCGCCTGAGGTTCGGAGAGGTCGACCTCGACACCGGGCAGAGCGCGCCGGATCCGCCTGCCCATGTCCTCACTCAGGAAGTGGTGGTGCAGATCCAGGTGGCGAAGGTGGGTGAGAGGCTGGCCGCTCAGCAGGGCTTCGGCTCCCGCATCGCTCAGCTCACCCATGGCCAGGCTGAGCGCCTCCAGCCGGGCGACGACCGGCGCCGCGGCGACGGCGGCGGCCACCTCGTCCTGGATCTCGCTGTCGCGCAGGCCGAGCCGGCGCAGCGCGGGCAGGCCCGTCCCGGACAGGACGCCCTCCAGATCGTTCACCGTGGCGTCACCGCCGTACTCGGCGACACCGAGCCACAGCTCCAGGTGCTCCAGGACGGGCAGTTCGCACCTCCCCAGCACGCGAACGACATCGCCGGGCAGCCCACCGGTCTCGAACCGCAGAACCTTGAGGGAGGCATGCCGTACGGGGCACAGGTGCAGGCCCTCACTGCCACGCACGTCCAGCCGTTCCAGGAAGGGGAACGCCTCCAGGACCGGGGTGATGTCACCCTGCTGGATCCAGGAGATCTGATAGTCGGGCTCGATGAAGCCGAGGAACAGCGAGCGCAGCCGGGGCAGCCGGTGGGCGTTGGCGGCGAGTACGGCAGGGGCGTCGCGGGCGCTGATCCCGGCGACCACGATGGCCTGCATCCGGGAACCGTCGACGGTGGCGAGCAGTTCCTCCAGCCCGGCGGTGAACCCGGGGCCGTCGGCCTCCTCGTACACCTCACTGCCGTGCAGGGGCCAGGCGAAGAGCGAGGGATCCGGGACGGTGTCGCGGCCGGTGAGCATGCGGTGTTCGGCGACGGGCAGCCCGGCGTAGGTCTCGCGGTGGCCGCCCATCCTGTCCCATCGGTAGACCCCGTCCTCAGGAAGGAACGTCTCGCCGGGATCGCGCGGGTCGGCCGCTCTTTTCCCGGGGTAGAGCGCGTCGAGATATCTGTCGTACTCGTTGTCGTCGAGATATCTGTCGTACTCGTTGTCGTCGACATACATCTCGTTGCCATCGATGAACATGCGTCATCCTCGGTCGAGGGTGCGGGCGACGCTTCCGGAAGCGTCGCCCGCAGCCGGCTCGTACACCACTTCCGGGACGTGACCTCGTATATAAGCCTGAATCACCCGGCTTGGCGTTCGTCAATGTGATCGACTCGGTGGTGTCTCAGGAGCGTCGGCGTGCCGCTTGACTTGGATGTATGAATTTTCGGCACTCGCAGAGCTGAGCGTCCGCAGACGAGACCGGCTCGGCGGAGTCCTTCACGAGTACTCACATGCCGCTTGAACTGCATGGATGTAATTTTCGGCAGGCGCAATGCCGATCACTACAACGGCCATCGGCCGACCAGTTCCGCGCAACGACCACCCGATCACGACGAGCGGACCGTCGTACCGCTGGAAGGCCGGCTCGAGCATCGGAGGGTGCTCGGCGGGTTGATCAACGAATACCACCGAGCCGCATAGCCGTTCCGGGGAAATCCCAGCTTAAGCCCTAGGCGATGGATTTTGAAACGGTGCAGGGCAACGGCAATTCCCGCAACGAGTACCGCAGCAAGACAGCGCTGGCCGAGGTGGACCCGACAAAGATCGGTGTGCCGCTCGACCGGGACAGCAGTTGCGCTCAGCAGATCAGTAGCGCTAGGTTCCGAAACTCTCCCGAACTACTCGGAACTCATCACAACCGAGCTGCATCGCTAAGCGCCAGCCCGCTTGCATCAGAGCCTGCTCATTACGCATATCTTGTGATTCATAATATGCTGCCAATGCGACAAGATCGTTTCCCTCGCGCGTTAAATCTGCTCGCCCGATTATTGAGCCCTCGACAAGTAGTGGTGTTACATAGTAGCCATATTGCCGCTTTGCGGCAGGTTTGTATGCCTCAAACGTGTAGCTGAAGCCGAATAGTCGACGCGTCCTTTCACGGTCCCAAATTAGATTATCAAAAGGGGTTAGGAAGACGGGTTGGGTCACACTTGAAGGGATATTGATCATCGACGGATGGACCCATGCAGGATCAGTCCAACCCTCGACATTGGCTCGAATGAGCCCGATTTCCGCAACGACAGATTCAACGTCCTTCCGCGTGAGCCGGAAATATTCCGTCAAGTCTGAAACCGTGGCTACGCCGTATGCTTGCGCAGCTCTTGAAACCAGCGTGGCAAGGCTCTGTGTTTCGCTTAGCTGCTTATTAAGCAGATGGGAGGGGATGCGACGTTCTGGAAGGTCGTAGATACGTTGGCTACCTTTGCGTTCGGCGCAGATAAGTCCTCCAGTCCAGACGAGGAATTCGGCAGCCGTTTTAGTTTCTGACCAGTTCCAGCCCGATGACTTTACAGCACCAGCCTCAAGTTGACGGATGGTCATCGGGCCTTGATCGCGTACTAGGTTAATCAGCCGATCGCACACCGTAGCAGGGGGAGCCCAACGAGCTTTCTCGGTGCGTTGCCTGCTGAACTCCCATAGGGGCCAGTCCTCGATGGGCAGCAAACAAACTGCATGCGCCCACGATTCGAAGACAGCAGCCGGACCTGAAGAGCTCCATAAGCCGTCATCTAGGGTCTGCCGACCCTTCAGAGCAGAAGCACGCGCTAAGCAAACCAAGCGATGGGCTTTATCCACTCGCTGGATTGCATCAAGTTGGATTGCTCCTAAGTGCCGCAAGATATTGAGCGGGGTTAGGAGGTCTGACTGTTCGGTTAGTCCTTGAGCAGCAACGGCAAGTCGGCGAGCCTCAGCACAGGAAAGACTCAATACTGAATTATTCGACATTTAGCTCCCATGTTCCCCAAGTTGGACAGAATCCGAACCGTTGCCAGAACTGCGAGGTTGATAGCGGATTATTCGCTCCATGAAATACGTACGTGTAATCAACCTGTGAGTTGTTTAACTCGTTGAGAGCTGTATTGATCAATGCACTACCGACTCCACGGCCCCGATACTCTGGCACCACGCAGACCCACTGAACGACACCGGCCCGTCCGTGAGGCGTGCGCCGAAGTTTACCATCATTGGGAACGTCGAACTGCGAGGTCTCGATCACACCGATAACGGTTTTATCATATTCTGCGACATAAAGCGTGGCGCCTTCGCGGATGCGTTTCTCTAGGTCCTCAACTCCATCGCGGCTATCTAGCGCAGCTGTCGAAACGAACGCCGACGTTGGTAGTTGATCCTCGATATGTTGGACATGGAGATTTGCTATCTTTGCCGCATCCTGGCCCTGCGCTGCTCGTATATTGAAGCCATTAACAGAAGGAAGGGGCGTGTGTGCAGAACCTGCACGAAGGGCTAAAAAACTGTCTAATGTGAATCCAAGATGGCCTAATGCTGTAGCTGTAACAGCATCTCCTAATGGGATGTGCAAGGTTATGCGATCTGTGTCTGGGTAACTTGAGCGAATCAGGTCAAAAGGCTGCGGGATGTTAGCCACCGAGTATGCTGATGTGAACATCGTCGTAGAGGAGACTACTGGGTTCACACCTTCGAAGGCGGCGCAACCGGGATCGCTATTGTGAAATATAGTACCGATCACCGCCGCAGACAGGTTGTTTTCCCCTGACCAAGCCAGGACAGCAAAGCCGTTTCCTGGGGCCGCCACGTCGTCAACTTTGCTGGGAAGATTTACTCCACTTAGAGCCGGTGTCGTCGCACGTCGACGAAGGAGTATCGCATTCAGTGCCGCCCGGTGCCTGAGGCTCAACTCGCTCAGGCTGACGATCTCTACTAGGTGTTTCTGCGGCGCTACGGTGCTCACACAACTACCTGGCTTTCTGTATCGCTCTTCGTCTTAGCTGGCTTCAGAGTGAGTCCACGCAATGCAATTATGGTAAGTACAGCACCGATAAGGCCAGCGCCGATGAGGGGGGAGCTGACGCCATGTTGAGCGATCAGCAATCCACCGACACTGATTCCAATTGTGTAGCCGAGGTCGTTTCCTACTCCCACCCAAGAGTTCGCTTCATGCTTGACTTCCGAAGGAATCCCTTCATCAATAAGCAGATAAGAGTTGATGTAGAGCGGTGTGACAGCTAGGCCACTGACAAGCAGGATGGCGGCGACCGCCCATGGCGATCGTGTGAAGAGTAAAGCAACTATCGGCAATCCGAAGATCAAGCTCAGGATCGCCTGTCTCCTCCATAAAGTGCTGCGGAGGTTGAGAGCCCCATAGGCTAATCCGCCAATGACGCCCCCTGCGCTGATTGCAGCGGTTATAAAGCCCGATGTAGCAATTGATCCATGATTCGCGGCCAAGCCGGGTATCGTAATGGCAAGTAGGCCGAACGATGTTCCCATTACAACAATTGGTGAGACAATTCCGCGTAGGTCCGGTCGCGCAATCGGTCCTAGAATCAGTTGCACAATTCGTACATAACTCTTCGTGTTCGCTGGTGCCTCTGGAGGTTCTGATGCACTGGCTTGCTGGCGATCGACTAGAAGATCTCGACGAACTGCTGGAGTAAGCAACGGGAGAATGATACTAAGGCAGGTTCCGAGGGTTAATATAGAGATAGACCAATGGAGACCTGCAGTCAGCATTAGCACAGATGCCAGGACAGGCCCCGCAAAGAAACCGGCCTCCTCGACGAGAGAATCCAGCACATGTAGAAGCTTCACCTCGTCATCGGTTCGTGCAGTTCTTCGCCATGATGTGCGCACCGCAGAGTCGAGCGCAGGAGCTGATATTGCTGCAACGAAGGCGAGTGCACCGATCGCGAGGCTGCTCACACGCGAGTTGACCGCGCATGCTGTGAGCGCAACAAGCGCCGAGATATAGGTGATTGTTTGAGGGACTAGCGCCTTCCTTGACCCCCATTTATCCAGAACGCGAGCTCTTAATGGCGCGGTTCCTGCAAATGCTAGGACCATGAGCCCTTGCAGAAATGCCGCCTCTGCGTAGCCGCGGCTTTGGGCAAGCACAACTACAAATGCAATCGGAAAGGCTGCACCAGCTGTACGGCCCACGATGAGATAGCCGAGGAGACTGATTGCCGCTGGGCGGCGGAGGACACTTAACCCTCTCATTAATTGATCTCCTCGCTCATCGCCTGGAGTGACTGACGATGAAGCAGTACCAGTCTGGCCAGCGGTGTACCGCGTGATATTTTAGAGACGTGACGAGGACGAATGGCTAAACTCATTCCTCCATTGTCAGCAGTTCGATTGACTTGCTTAGCAGTCATGATCCCTGTAGGGATTTCAATCGCTTCCGATCGATCCAGGCCCATGACCATCAAGTACATGTCGTCTGGGATCTGCGCCGTCCACCCTAGCCGCCACTCAACTGAACCGTCGCCATTTGGTAGGAACATAGCCTCCCAATTGTCTCCTATGCCCTTAAACTGTGTGAAGCGAAGCCAATCGTTTCGTGAAGTGGCAAGCCAGCCATCGCCACGATTCCATACATCGGTCCTGTTCAGCATTCGGCTGACAGCCGTGAGGTCAGTCTCCGATTCTGCCCCGAATTGGATATCGTCCACCGGGGTAAGGGTGATATCGATCGGGCTCTGCACAACCCAGCCAAGCTCTTGACCTAGCACCCATGGCGGACAAGAGGTTGCTGGGCGAACACGGCGGTTGTAGCGGAAATGCTTTTCGTACATTTCTGCGGCCTCACGCTCGGCGACGCGAGCTACCTTATGCTTATGGGGAAGAAGCGCCCAATCGTAGAGCTGGCCGAACCTGATGATTGTACTCAAATTTCACGTCCTCATGCGAAAACGTTGCGTGGTGTGGGATGTCCACACCACGCAACGTTTCTAACGCTTGTTTATGCCTACGCCTGAACGCTAGTTAGGCCGGCCTCCAGCCGCTCCGCAGGGAGGGTGCTCAGGTCCAGCATGGTAACGCTGCAGGGTCCGTAGCCAACCTGGATCTCCTGGTAGACAAACTCGCCTTCCTGGCGGTCCAGTGGTGCCGAGTCGAGGTCGACCATCGTCAACGAGTTGGGGCCATAGGCTGGCCAGTTCATCTCGATGATGGTCTTCCTGGCGAAGTTCGTGATGTACATCGTTTTGTCTTCCTTGTCGACGGTGAGACCGCGAGGCCCCGGGCCGACAGGGATGTACCGCATGACTTTAAGGTCGCTAAGGCGGACGACATACACCGAGTTGACTGACTCGACAGAGATGAGCGCGTACTCTTCGTCCGGTGAGAAGGCGACAGCTCGACCGCCGATATACCCGAGTTCGACGTGCGTTACTTCACTCGATGCGATATCGATCACAGAAGCGTAGGTAGCCTGCGTATTGGCCACGAAGACCCGGCGTCCAGTCGGCTCGATCGCGACGCTGTAGGGATGAGCGGTCGTCCCTACGTCAATGGTCTCCGCTACCGACACGGCTTCGGGCTTGCCCGTAAGCAAGCCCGAGACGTCCAGCTTACGGACAACGCCCTCACCCCAGATACAGACGTATGCCCACTTCCCGTCGGGCGTGACCGCCATGTGGCGAGGGTCACGGCCTACCGGCAGCTGGCGAAGCTCGATGTTGAGTTCAAGGTCCACGACGGAGACGGTGTCTGAACCCGAGTTCGAGACCAGGATGTACTTGTCGCCTGGCATGATACCGAGACCACGAGGCCCGTGACCGACCTCGATCCGCCGGACCTCCTCAAGAGAGACGGGATCGATCTCAGAGATCGTGTTCTGGCTGGTGTTGGAGACGAAACCGCGGCCAGTTTTGGTGAACTTGACTCCACCCCGAGGGGCGTTGCCGACCTTGATCTGACGGGCCAGACGGTGGTCTTCTTTGCCAGACTTCGCCACGACGGAGATCACGCCGTCGTCAGTGTCCGTGGAAAAGAGCTCGATCTGAGCCACTACATGCCTCCCGTAGGCGGTCGAATGCCGCTTAACTGACAAGATGATCAAAATAGGTGATAGATCTCAAGTCAAGCCTTGACCTTGCTGGGAACCCTTGCTATGGATCTTGGGGTCCCCGTGCATTCTGGACGACTCGCAGTAGCTGAGCTTGACGCCCAGACTGCGCAGCTGCACGTCCTCGCGCCCATTAGGGAGCCTCATCTGGGCTTCTTCCAAGCAACCGCACGGAGGACGACTGCCTCCCGGACTCCTCCTGGAGTCACGCATTGTCGGCGAGTTGACGCATTGTGCACGCAATCAAATAAGATCACTAGGCGGCAGGTTGACCCCGCCTCGACCTTCCGAAAGATCTTGGGCTTGGGATAGTGTCCGTGACTGACCGACCGGAAGGCCTCTCAGGCCGCTCTACAGATGCGACGGATCGCACCCTGGTCCAGTCGTAGGTGACTGAGGATTAATATGACCACATCGTATGATGATCAATTTAGTGCTGCGGATCTTTCCGCCCCTTCAGGGACGATAGTGCAGCTGTTTACAACTCCCGTGGCCCGCGTCACCCATCCTTATGCCGATCAGTTCAACGACTTGCTGGCCGACCTGGTAATCACTAGAACAGAGGTGGTTAACAACAAATTTACATACAAATCAGAGACCTCTCCCGACATGACCGAATGGGGTGAGCCGATAATTGACAAGCTCACCAACTGGGTCTTGAAAATGGCGCGTCAGTTCGTTGAAAGTGCGATTGGGAAAGATCTCAACGAAGCCTTCTCTGAAGGCAACTTCAACAGGATCGAGAGCGCTAAAGGTAGGCGCGTCGTCTCGCTCGCTGTCGGCAACAGCTGGGCAAGTGTGTACCGGAAGGGTAATCAGCACGATGCCCACTTTCATCCTAACACTGCATTGGCGGCGATTTATTACGTCAAAGCGCCGGACGTTTGTGAACTAGATCTTATCGACCCTCGCCAAAATATTGGCTATTTTGACCCCGGAATCACCTTTGCCGGCGAAGATCATAACGTTCGCTTGCACTGCAAGCCTGGTGAACTAGTGATTTTTCCTGGATGGCTTAAGCATTCGGTTCCAGACTTTCAAGAGGAGTCCGAACGGATCTCCATTTCCTGGAACCTGGGCTATGCGGTTAGTTACCTTGAAGAGAAGTTGGATGGCTGATTCTCGACAAGCCTGATCGGAGGGCCGGTGCTGGGCCGATCGTAAAGTCTTGAGCCCTGGAACTTTTGATCGGCTTGGTCCGTCTGAACATTCAAAAGCCTGAGTGGAGAAGTTTAAGCTAATGGCGGCTGTAAGTTGTACTGCTTCAAAAGTCGTCGCAGGGTACTTGGCCTGCGGTCGACTTGAGGCGACGGCTCAGGCAAGATCGGTTCTTGCGCCTCTCCGTATCCTGTGAGTGCCGGAAACTCGGCCAGCGACGGTGACCCGCGGTTTGGTGCTCGAGTGCCCACTGTGCATGATCGCTATTCATGGCGTTGCGGCTGCTCTATCTGATCTTTCTCCGAGATCAGCGCGCTGGCGCGGATGCCGCCCGCACCCGACCGCCTGAAGGCGTTCGTGACGCCGAGCACACTGCTGCACCAGCACGCTGATCTGGTGCGGCGGCGCTGGACGGTCAAGCGCCGCAGACCGGGGCGGCCCGCCACACGGCCTTCGGCGAGATCACTGATCCTTCGCATGGCCCGGGAGAACCCGTTGTGGGGATATCGCCGGATCGCCGGGGAACTGGCCGGTCTGGGGTATCGCGTCGGTGCTTCCACCGTGTGGCTCATCTTGAAGAAGGCCGGCCTTGATCCGGCGCCGCGACGCACGGGACCGACCTGGAGCGAGTCCCTGCGCGTCCAAGCCTCCGGGATTCTGGCGTGCGACTTCTTACTGCGACACCGTGCTGCTCAAACGCCTGTAGGGCCTGGCCTCGTTGTTTCACCGCAGCGGCCAGCTGATCTTGCGCCTGTGATGTCGCTTTGATCCC
>NZ_BMQE01000095.1:0-8921 GCF_014647955.1 Planomonospora antibiotica
GACACCGTCACGGTCGTAGGCTCCACGCCTTCGGGCAGGGGACGCGACCAGCGGATGTCCAGCGGGTCGGCCATCTTCGCCAGCGTCAGCTTCCCGTCACGCCACTTGGACGTCGAATCGCCCTGGCGGCGATTCGCCTTTCCCTGCCCCGCTACGCGGGAGCTTCGTTTCCTCCCCAGCCTGAAGGCCGGGGTATCCACGAAGGAGGCCCCATGATGAACACCCCGCTGACCCTGGTCACCTCGGAGCGGTCCGACGGTCGGCCGGTCCTCGCCGTCACCGGTGAGATCGACATGAGCAACGCGGGCACCCTGGACGAGGCCCTGGCCCGGTCCGCCGACGACAGCACGCTGGTCGTCGATCTCAGCGCGGTCGACTATCTCGACAGCGCCGGTCTGACCGTCCTGTTCTCCCACGCACCGCGTATCCGGCTCATCGCCAACCCGCTGCTCGTCCCCGTCCTGACGATCTCCGGACTCACCGAGGTCACCGAGGTCGAGGAGACCTCGCGTGACGGGGGAACCAGGGGAGAGGCCGTCTCGTAACGCGACGCGCCCGTGCGGCCGCCGCGGACCCGCCCGGAGCGGATGACGAGATGCTCGCCGACGCGGAGGGCGGCCTCGCCGAAGACGTGGCGGAAGCCCGGATCCCGCAGGCTCCGGCCGGCCAGGCCGGTCGCCCGCCGGACGGTGTTCCCGCCGAGCGCATGCTCTCCGCCGACACCGCCGCGGGCGGGTCCGGGCGGATCGCAGCAGACCACGGTGGTCCGGACGTCCGCCGCGACCGCGGCTCGGGCGGCGAGCGGGACCAGTGCCATCGGGGCGGCGAGAACGGCGGAGAGGAAGACGCGTCTACGCAACGGAACACTCCAGACGTGAGGGGATCGTCACTGTGAGACGCCGACCGATCACTCAGGGTTGCCGTAGCGGGTGATTCCATCGGGGCTCCGGGGGCCACCGCCCGCTCGACCCGGTCACGGCGACGACCACCTGCCCGGGCGCCGGCGCCGCCACGGGCACACCGGACCGGGGCGTCCCCGCCCGTGTCGTGGCCGCCTGCCGGGAGCGGCGCGGCATCGTGGTGGGCAAGACCGGTGACCACATGTTGCCCGTGCTGTCCTCCATGGGGGTCGCCAAGGGCGAGCGGGGCACCCTGACCGACGCGCTCACCGGCTCCAAGAAGGCCTACGACGAGGAGAAACGAGCCCCTTACCCCGTGGTCTCCGGTTCACCGGGTGCGAGGCCGGCGTCGCGGGCGAGCAAGGCGGCCTGGACCCGGTTGGCGCAGCGGAGCCTGGTCAGGATGCGGCTCACGTAGGTCTTGACGGTCGCCTCGCTCATATTCAGCCGCAGGCCGATCCCGGCGTTGGACAGGCCCTCGGCGACCAGGCCCAGGACCTCCGCCTCGCGGGGCGCCAGCGCCGCCAACCGCTCGGCCGCCTCCCTGCGGCGCCGGGCCTCCACCGGCGTGACCATGCCCAGCACCATCCGGGTCACCGCCGGGGAGAGGTAGGCGTCACCGCGGTGCGCCGCGCGGACCGCGTGGATCAGCTCCTCCGGAGTGCAGTTCTTCAGCACGAACCCCGATGTGCCGTTCTGCAGCGCGCGCAGCACGTTCGGCTCGGCACCGAAGGCGGTGAGCACCACGGTCCGCAGTCCGGGCAGCCTCCTGCGCAGTTCCCCGACCGCGCTCAACCCGTCCAGTACCGGCATGTCGATGTCCACCAGCGCCACGTCGACGCGGTGCCTGAGCGCCTCCTCCACGGCCGCCCTGCCGTCACCCGCCTGCGCGACGACCTCGATATCGCCCGCCGACTCCAGCACGGTGCGGATCCCGGCCGTGATCAGCGGCTCGTCGTCGGCGACCAGCACCCTGATCGCCCCGCCGGTCCCTCCGGCCGCCGCCCCTCCGGTCATCTCAGCCCACTCCCAGCAGCATGATCGAGGGCAGCAGCACGAACATCAGGATCGCGGTGGCCGCCCCGACGGCGATCGTGCGGACGCGGCCGAGAAGAGGCGGCTCCCCGTCCTCCCAGGTGCCTTCCGGTACGGCCCCGGCCTCCCCTGCGGCGTCGGCGCCCAGCACGGGCAGCATCGCGAAGAGCCGGAACCCTCCGCCAGGACGGGGCCCGTGGTCCAGGAACCCCCCGGCCGACCGTGCCCGCTCGCCCAGCCCGGTCAGGCCGTACCCGGCGCCGGAGAGCGGCAGGCCCGAGGGTCCCGGGCGATCCGGCCGGTCCGGGACTCCCGACGAGTGCGAGGCCCCCGGCAGGTGCGGGGCATCCTGCCGGTCCAGGGCATCCTGCCGGTCCGGGGGTTCCGGGAGGGAATCGACGACGGTGAGCAGCAGCGCGTCCGGTTCCCATTCGACGCTCACCGTGACCGGCCGCCCCGGGGCGTGCCTGGCCGCATTGGTCAGCCCTTCCTCGACCACCCGGTACGCCGCCTGCCCGGCCGCCGGAGAGAGCGGCCGGGGCTCCCCGCGCCGCCGCAGTTCCACCGGCGCCCCGGCCGCCCGGAACTCCGCCGCCACCGCGCCGATCGCCTCCACGCCGGGCGAGGAACGCCCGTGCGCCTCATCCTCCGTGCGCAGTTCTCCGACCAGTTCGTGGAGTTCGTCCATGGCGCCGCGTGCCGCCTCCGCCAGTCGCAGCACGGCCCGGCGCTGCTCCGGCGGGAGCAGTGAGACCTCCAGCGCCGCCGCCTGGACCGAGACCAGGCTGAGCCGGCGGCCGAGGGAGTCGTGCATCTCCCGGGCGATCCGCAGCCGCTCGCGCAGCCGCTCCTGCTGCACGAGCAGTTCCCGGTTGCCCCGGAGCTCCCGGTTGTGCCGGTCGAGCGCCGAGAGCAGCCGCTCGTGCTGGGCGAGGTACCGCCCGGCCAGCAGCGGCAGCGCCACGAACACGAGGCAGGTCGCGGCGAGGTGGGGAAGCATCCGCGGATCCGCCTGCCGGGCCGCGAACTGTGCGCCGAAGCCCCCGAAGCCGACGCCGGCGGCCACGGCCGTGCCCCACCGGGGGAGCATCGCGCGCCCGGCCTGGTAGGAGGCCCACAGCAGGAGGGCGTACCCTCCTCCGGACAGGGTGGCGAGCACCGTCGCGGCCACGAGGGCGGCGAGCGGAGACCGGCGGCGGAGCACGATCACCAGGGCTGCGGCCGATGCGTACACCGGCACCGTCCAGAGGAGCGGGTCACCTCTGTGGACGGCCGTCAGCAGCACGGTGTCGGTCAGGACCACGGCGGCGGCGAGGAGATGTCGGCCCATGGGGAGCAGGGTACGTTCCCGGCGCCCTCCACGCTCCCGGCGCTCCCGGCGTTCCCGGCGCACCCGGCGTTCCCGGCGTTCCCGTTCTCCCGGCGCCCCGGCCCTCCCCTCCAGGAGCGGCCCGCGGGGGCGGTGGTCCCCGCGTGGGTGTCGATCATCGGACGGGTGGTGATCACCGGACGGGTGGTGATCACCGGGCTCCGGCCGGGAAGCGGTTTTCGCCGGCGGAACGCCGCCCTCCGGAAGACGACTTTCGAGGACGGGACCGGCGACTTTCGGGGACTGCCCCGAGCCGACCTCGTCCGTAGCGTCGACCGGGTGATCGAAGTGCGCAACCTCAGCAAGAGATACGGCGGCACGGTCGCGGTCGACGAGCTGTCCTTCACGGTACGGCCCGGCCGGGTGACCGGCTTCCTCGGACCGAACGGCGCCGGCAAGTCCACCACGATGCGGATGATGCTGGGCCTCGACCACCCCACCGCGGGCCGCGTCCTCATCGGCGGGCGGCGCTACCGGGACCTGCCCGAACCGCTGCGCCACGTCGGTGCGCTGCTGGACGCCGGAGCCGTGCACGCCGGCCGCAGCGCCCACCACCATCTGCTCTGGCTGGCGCGGAGCAACCGGATCCCGGCGGCCCGGGTGCGGGAGGTCCTGGAACTGACGGGTCTGGAGAGCGTGGCCGGGAGGCGCGCCGGGGGCTTCTCCCTGGGCATGTCCCAGCGGCTCGGCATCGCCGCGGCACTGCTCGGCGACCCCCCGGTGCTGCTGTTCGACGAGCCGGTCAACGGGCTGGACCCCGAGGGCGTCCTGTGGATCCGGCGGCTCATGAGAGGACTGGCCGCCGAGGGCCGCACGGTGTTCGTCTCCAGTCATCTGATGAGCGAGACGGCCCTCACGGCGGAGCACCTGATCGTGATCGGCCGCGGGAGGCTGCTCGCCGACACCACCGTGCCCGAGTTCATCGAGTCGAACTCCCGCTCGTACGTCCGGATCCGCACGCCGCAGCCGGAGCGCATGCGCGATGTGCTGGCCGGGGCCGGGATCCCGGTACGGCAGGCGGCGGACGGCGCGCTGGAAGCCCACGGGACCGAGGCCGCGAAGATCGGCGAGCTGGCCGCGGCCGGTGGTCTGACACTGCACGAGGTCGGCACGCGGACGGCCTCCCTGGAAGAGGCGTTCATGCGGCTCACCGGTGAGTCCGTGGAGTACCGGGCCGGGGGTGCGGACCGGTGAGCACACCGGCGGGCGCGGGAGCGGGGAGGACGGCGGAGACGGAGGCGGGCACCGCGATGGGTTCGAACGCGGAGGCGGGGAGGACGACGATGGACATGACCGCCGAGGGGACCACGGGTCCAGGAACGACCGCGACCAGCGTGCGGGCGGTCCTCGCCGCCGAGTGGACCAAACTGCGGACCGTGCGGTCGACCTTCTGGCTCTTCCTTCTGGCCTCCGCCCTCAGCATCGGCCTCGCCCACCTGATCGGTCTCGCCTTCGCCGGCATGCCGCCCGACCCGGAGAGGCCCTTCGATCCGCTCTTCGCCGCCTTCTACAGCCTGACCCTCGGCCAACTCCCCCTGGTGGCCTTCGGGGTGCTCGCGATGGGCGGGGAGTACTCCTCCGGGACGATCCGCTCCTCTCTGGCGGCGGTGCCCCGGCGCGGCCTGTTCTACGGCGGCAAGCTGCTCGCCGAGGTGCCGCTGCTCCTCGGTTTCTCACTGGTCACCGTACCGGCCGCGTTCCTCGTGTCCCAGGCGGCGCTCGGCCCGCAGGGCGTCTCCGCCGGCGCGGACGGGGCGGTGGAGGCCATGATCGGCGCTTGCCTCTACCTGACGCTCATCACCCTGTTCGCGACGGGGGTGGCGACGATGCTGCGCAGCTCCGCGCTCTCGCTGGGGATCCTGCTTCCGCTGCTCTTCCTCGGTTCGCAGGGGCTCGGCAACATCCCGAAGGCGAAGACCGTCACGCAGTTCCTGCCGGACCAGGTCGGAATGGTGGTCATGCACCTCACCGGCCCGCCGGGGGACCCCCGGTTCGGCCGCCCGTACGGCCCGTGGACCGGAATGGCCCTCCTGGCGCTCTGGACCGCCGCCGCGCTCCTCGGCGGCTACCTGGCGCTCCGCCGCCGGGACGCCTGAGCAGCCGCCCGACCTGCCGCCCGACCGGGAACGTCCTTCTCTCCCGACACACCTCGCGCAGCATGATCAAGGGGATGTCTGAAATTTTCATCACCGGCATTCGACCCTGATCGGTTCCTCGGTGCGGAACCACAGGTAGAGCACTCCTCCCGAAGGCCCCTGACTGGGTTCATGATTCCGAAAATTTCGGAGTTTATTGACAACTTTCGGAGCCGGGGCGAACACTGTCGCCATCGGCAGCCCCGATCCCTGCCGATCCGGGCCACCGGCCGTGGCCCGGCCCCCCGGTCGCCGGCCGCACGACGACCGGCCGGCCTCCGCCGAGCCGTACGACGGCGGCGTGCGGCGGCGTGCGGCGGCCGTCACCCCGGCCGCCGGCACCGGGTCGTATCCCGCCGGCCGTCCCCGCGGGCCTTCACGAGGAGGAAACGCCCCCATGAACGACGCCCCCGCCCACCCGAAGAGCCGCAGAGCCGGCCGCGCCAGGCTGTTCGCCCGCGGCGTCTGCGCCGTGGCGCTGGCCGCGGCCACCGCGATGCTGCCCGGCAGCGCCAGCGCGGCCGCGCCCATATCCTCGAACCAGACCGGCAACAACAACGGTTACTTCTACTCGTTCTGGACCGACAGCCCCGGGACCGTCTCCATGGAGCTGGGATCCGGCGGCAACTACAGCACCTCCTGGCGCAACACCGGGAACTTCGTCGCCGGCAAGGGCTGGAGCACCGGCGGACGCCGGACCGTGTCCTACTCGGGCACCTTCAACCCGTCCGGCAACGCGTACCTGACGCTCTACGGGTGGACGAGGAACCCGCTCGTGGAGTACTACATCGTCGACAACTGGGGCACCTACCGGCCCACGGGGACGTACAAGGGCACGGTCACCAGCGACGGCGGCACGTACGACATCTACGAGACGACGCGGACCAACGCCCCCTCCATCGAGGGCACCCGGACCTTCAAGCAGTACTGGAGCGTCCGGCAGTCGAAGAAGACGGGCGGCACCATCACCTCCGGCAACCACTTCGACGCGTGGGCCCGGCACGGGATGAACCTGGGCAGCCACGACTACATGATCATGGCGACGGAGGGATACCAGAGCAGCGGAAGCTCCAACATCACACTGGGCACTTCCTCCGGCGGTGGCAACAACGGCGGCGGCGGTGGCGGCAACGGTGGTGGGGGCGGTTGCACCGCGTCGCTCTCCGCGGGTCAGCAGTGGAGCGACCGCTACAACCTCAACGTCTCGGTCAGCGGTTCGAGCAACTGGACCGTGACGATGAACGTCCCGTCCCCCGCCAAGGTCCTCAGCACCTGGAACATCAGCGCGAGCTACCCCAGCTCTCAGGTGCTGACCGCCAGGCCCAACGGCAGCGGCAACAACTTCGGCGTGACGATCCAGCACAACGGCAACCGGACCTGGCCGACGGTCTCCTGCAGCGCGGGCTGACCTCAGGACACCCGGAACCCCGCACCTGCGGCGCGGCGGCCCACGGCCGCCGCGCCTACCGCTGCCCACCGGTCACCGCCGCAGCCGGCCGATCACCGCCGTGGACCGGCCCCGACCCCGAAAGCGGAGCGCCCCTCCCCGGGAGACGGCCACCCCGGCCAGGCAGAGCGCGCCACCCGCCGCGGTCAGCCACCCCGGCACCTCGTCGAGGACGAGCCACGACATCAGGACCACCAGGGCCGGGACGATGTAGGTCGTCGCGCCCATCTTCCCCGCCGTCGTCCGGGCCAGCGCGTACGCCCAGGTGGTGAAGGCGAGCGCCGTCGGGAACACGCCGAGGTAGACCATGTTCAGGGTGGCGGCGAGGGGGGCCTCCGGGATCTCGGCGGCGAGCCGTCCCGCGAACGGCAGGCACGCCAGCGTCCCGACGACGCACCCGAACGTGGTCACCTGGAGCGCCGAGCCGTGGCGCAGGGCGGGCTTCTGGCAGACCACCCCCGCGGCGTACAGCACGGCCGCCGCCAGGCAGAGCAGCACACCGAGCACGGAGGACCCGCCGTCGCCGCCGGACATCGAGACGCCCACCACGACCGCCCCGGCGAACGACACGGCCATGCCGGCCATCAGCCGCGGCGGGAACCCCTCACCGAGCAGCAGCCCGCCGAGCAGGGCGATGAGGATCGGGCCGATGTTGACGATCATGGCCGCCGTGCCGGCGTCCACCTCCCGTTCGCCCCAGTTGAGCGCGACCATGTAGAGGCCGAACCAGAGGACGCCGGAGCCGGCGATGCCCGGCCAGGCGGCTCGCGGCGGCCATCCCTCGCGCCGCGCCGCCAGGATGGCGCCGAGCACCAGGGAGCCCACCAGCAGCCGCCCCAGCGCCAGCGCACCCGGTGAGTAATGCTCACCCGCGCTGCGGATCGAGACGAAGGCCGAGGCCCACAGGACGACGGTGGCGCCCGCCGCGGCGAGGGCCAGGCGGGCGGTCCGCTGCTCGCCGGTGATGTTCCGGTTCATACCGGAACCCTATGCCTCGGGCGCTTCTCACTTCATCGCGGTTTTCGGCCCTGGCAGCGGCGGCCTCCGTCATCGTCCGGTGCCGCGGGCGGATACCCGGGGAGGCCGGGAGGGAGACCGGGCCGGGCCGCCACCGGCCGGGTTCCACGCCGATCCCCGGCAGGCGACCGAGCGGTTCCGGCCAGGCCGGGCCGGACCGCCGTGGAACGATCCATATGCGAGGTCCGCTGCGGAGTGCGAGCATCGCCGGACGACCCGGAAGGTGGAACGACATGACTGAGCCCGCGGTTCGGCCGAACGAGACGACGGTGCCGTTGATGCCGTGCGCGTCACTGGAGGAGACCCTGGCGTTCTACGAGGCACTGGGGTTCGAGGCGACCTACAGGCAGAGCAGGCCCTATGTCTATCTCGCGCTGCGGTGGAGCGGCTTCCAGTTGCACTTCGGCCCGGCGCCCAAGGGGCTGGACCCGGCCCGGGAGGAGTCGGGGGGCTGCCTGGTCATGGTCGACGCCGTGGCGCCGTACCACGCGGCGTTCGTCGCGGCGATGCGCCGGGTCCACGGGAAGGTGCTGAGCTCCGGCCTACCGCGGATCACTCGCTACCGGCCGGGCGCCTCCCGGTTCACGCTGGTCGACCCGTCCGGTAACTCGATCATCTTCATCCAGCGCGACGAGCCGGCCGAACTGGAGTACGGCGGTTCGAAGCGGCTGACGGGCCTGGCCAAGGCGCTCGACAACGCCCGGATTCTGCGCGAGTTCAAGAACGACGACCTGCAGGCCTTCCGCGCGCTCAAGTCCGGGGTGCGCAGGCACGGCGCGAACGCCCCGGTGGTCGAGCGGGCCATCGCCCTGTGCCACCTCGTCGACCTCGCCACGGTCCTCGGCGAGCCCACCGATCCGTGGGCCGCCGAGCTACGGGGTCTGGAGCTCACCGCCGCCGACAGGCGGCGCGTCGAGTCGGAACTCGGCCACCTCGCCGGGCTGCAGGGGTGGCTGCCTTGACGTCCTCCCCCTCCTGAAGGAGGGGGATTCCAATCCGTTCCCCTACGCGATGAGGAG
>NZ_BMQE01000096.1:0-8613 GCF_014647955.1 Planomonospora antibiotica
TTCCGCACGTCAATCCCCAGATTCGCGGACTATCCCGCTACATCAACTGCGGAACCCCGGCAAGGAGGTCAAGGAGGCTCCCGATGGGAGCAAGGCCCTGGACCTGGCCATCAAGCAGTTCCGCAACAAGCCGGTGGATGAGCTGTCGTCGGAGAAGGCCCTGGATCTGGCCAAGCGGGAACTGGTGGAGAAGGTGGAGAAGGCCTACGAGGGCGAGATCATGGACATTTACTTCACCGAGTTCGTGATGCAGTAGGCGCCTGGCGACCGACGGCGGGTGCCATCCGCAGCCGCTCCGGTGCAGGGCGTGGCTCGAATCGGCCGCAGCCTGGCGGCTGGGGGTGTCGGCCGGTGGCCGTGGCATGGGCCGCGGCCACCCTGGTCGCAGGCATGGCGATCATTGTGTTTCGCCGCCCGGGATGATCATCTGGGCAACGGGGCCGGCTGAAGTCTTTCGACGATGGGAAGGGCGCGCCGGGCCTGGAGGGGGTCGACAGGCAGTACGTGCCGGCTCCACCAGCGTGCTGTCTCGGGTGTGGGTGACGGCTGCACGAATCGAGGTCCGGCGTAGTCGTCGTACGGTGGATCGTAGATGTAGCCGGTGGTGATGCCAGCTCGTTCCAAGGCCGCGACCGCGGCGTCCCGGTCCTCGACGAGCAAGGGCACGCGGAAGATCGGCTGCTCCAGATGCCCTCGTACCGCCCTGGCGGCAGCAGGAAGCGCCGCCAGTTGCTGAACCCCGGCAATGCGCCTTTTGTTGGCCTGCGGCAGGCGTTCCAGTCGGCGAGACTGATGCCATCGCGCCACCGGACCGGGCCGGCGGCGAAAGGCGTGCAGGTCCGCTCGGGCCCATAGGTCAAAGGGCGCCAGCGCCGGGGCACATCCGAGCGCCGCCGCCAGGTCATCGGCGCGCAGGCCGATGCGGTAGCCGTCCCGTTCCTCCTCCATGCCGAAGGCGCGGGCCAGACGCAGGGCGGGGCGTACCAGCCCGGAGCGGAGCGCGGCCTGGCGGGCCAGGGATCTGCTGACGGCGGCGATGTCACGCGCAAGCGAGCCCGGCTGGAGCAGCTCGTCACGTAGTTTCTCCAGCGCGCGCAGGTCATTGCGGTCCTCCACGACCAGGGCCCCGCCAGCCCCGGCGGCGGCGTGCTTGGAGAAGCTGAACACCCCGGCCACGCCGAAGGTCCCCAGCGGCCTGCCGTCCACAGTGACGTCCATCGCGTGGGCGACGTCCTCGATCAGCGGCTTTCCCGCCAGCTTTCGCACATCGTCGGGCAGGCCGTAGAGGTTGCTCGTCAAAACGGCATCCACCGCGTCCAGGTCCACGGCCGTCGTATCGATGTTGCCGTCGCAGGGTGACACCGGCGCGAGCACCGGATGCAGGCCGGCGGCCAGCACCAGGAAGAAAATCTCATCAGCCGAGATCGGCGACATCAGCAACCGCTGGCCCGGGGCGCACCAGTGACGCAGGGCGAGGTAGATCCCCAGCCGGTTCGACGGCAGGGACAAGCACTGGCGAGCTGTACGTTCGGCCACAAAACGCTCTGGTCTCATTCTCCCCCCTCGCTCTACTAAGAAATGTAGTAGATAGAGTGGCCGTCTCCGTCTTGAGCACCCGTCTTGAAACAGTGCTCCGCGAGCCCCATCGCCGCATCCGCCAGCGCATTCCGCCAGCGCCTGATCATGAATGTCGCGGGTGACGGGCAGAAAAGCTCAGGTCAGCGGCAGGGCTGCCGACGGGAGGAGTCAAGCACGGATCGCTTACCCGTTGTGCAGTGCCATGGACAGGCAGCCCTGGTCTCAGGACTGTGATCTATGCAGTGATCATAGTACTGGGGCACGCTCAGCTCACTGTGAGGACACCAGCGATGACCGAGGGTATCGCCGCGATCGCGGCACGCGTCACCCAGCTGCAGACTCAGTTCGCCCAATTGCAGGCCCGTCCCGCGGCGAGTGCCTCAGCACCAGACTTCGCGGCCACGCTCGCAACCGAAAAGAAGCGGCAGAGCGCCACCGCGCCCGCTCCGGCGACCACGACGGCGCCCACCCCGAGCGCAACCCCCGCTCCCGCTCCCGGCGCGACCGCCGTACCGCCGACCGCCACCGGCGGCGTCACCAAGACGCGGGAGCCCTCGAAAGTCATCGGCGGGGGCAGCCGCATCACGCCCACCATGCAGAAGGTGATCGACGAGATCGACCAGAAGTTCGGCAAGTTCCCCGTCATCGGTGCCTGGCGCGCCGACGGCGGCATGCCCGGCAGCGACCACCCCACCGGCAAGGCCGCCGACTTCATGCTCAACACCAACGGCCGCATGCCCTCCAAGGAGCAGCTCCAGCGCGGCTGGGACATCGCTAACTACGCCAAGGACAACGCCGAGCGGCTGGGCATCAAGTACATCATCTTCGCCCAGCACATCTGGAACCCCGACCGGGCCGACGAGGGCTGGCGCCTGATGAGTGACCGTGGCAGCGTCACCGCCAACCACTTCGACCACCCGCACATCTCCGTCAAGCGGTAAGCGCACCGGCTCTGCACGGCGGCAGGGCCGGGGACGGGAGGCCATGGTGCCGGCGACAGCCCGCGCCGGGCTCGACACAAGCCGTTGCCCGATATCCGTACGACCGCGGCGACGCCCCCCAGGGCGTCGCCGCGGCAAGCGTGAGGTGGCGATCCGCACAGCCCCCATCTACTATCTTATATAGGGCTTATGCCTGAGCGCTGGGAAGGAGGACGTGCGATGCTCGGACTCGGCGCACTGGAAAACGCGATCATGAGCCTCCTGTGGTCGTGCTATCCGCGGCCCGCATCCGTGCGCGATGTGCTCGAAGCGCTCCGCCGGGACAGGGATATCGCCTACACCACGGTCATGACCGTGATGGACACCCTGCACAGGAAAGGGCTGCTGGAGCGCAGGGCCGAGGGCCGGGCCTACATCTACCAGCCGGTGATGAGCCAGGAGTCCTACACGGCCGAGCAGATGCACGACGCCCTTGCCCAGGGCGGCAACCAGGCCGCCACCCTCGTGCATTTCCTGGAGCGCATGACGGCCCAGGAGGCATCCGCTTTCCAGGCCGCGCTTCAGACTGTCAGCCCACCCAGCCGTCACCGGTGATATCGCGATCCTCACCCCGCACGGTCTTGTTTGGCAGCCGTTCTGCGGCGAGCAGGCCGATCGGGCCCGCGCCCCCACCCCCGCCTGGTGCGCACCGGCGCCGAGGTGGCCACATACGGTCACATTTACTATCTATCGTAGTATTCAGGCTACACTGGCGACCGCGCCACGCGCCGGAGAGCCGAACCGACGATGGAAGCGAGGACGGTCCGATGCCTTCCGAGCAACGCCTGCAGTGCACTCTCCGAGCGGGAGTGGCGCGTGGCCGTGACCCGTTTCACCGATCCGCTCACGCAAGCGCGGCGCGAACGATCGACCTCCGCAGCGGCACGCGGGCACTGGTGCGGCTCCTTCACCGCGTGGACGCCTGATCGATCATGCGCCGGTTCCCCGCCGTTTCGCGCAGGTGGCCATGCTTGCTGCGAACGCCGTCACGGTCGCGACCCGCTTTGGGGACTGCGCTGGTCCTGCTGGTTTTCGGATACGCCCTTCCTGCCGCGGCCTTCGCCGGTGAAGTGCCGCCGGGTACCACGGCCGGCGGGGTCGACAGTGGGGGCCTGTCCCCTCGCAGCGCCGAAGAGCGGTTACGCCGCGAACTCGCCGCCCAGACGGCCCGGTCTCTCACGGTGGAGAGCGCCGACACCTCGGTAGCGGTGCAGTTCTGGAGCACCAAGCGTTTCGATATCCGCTCCAAGAGCTCGGCCCGCCACGACGTGCGCGGCTTCGCCACGCGGTCGGGCTCCGGTCCCGACTGCATCCCCATGCCCGGCGCCGAAGGCCTCTC
This sequence comes from Planomonospora antibiotica, assembly GCF_014647955.1. Lineage (NCBI taxonomy): Bacteria > Bacillati > Actinomycetota > Actinomycetes > Streptosporangiales > Streptosporangiaceae > Planomonospora > Planomonospora antibiotica. The sequence goes on from NZ_BMQE01000096.1 coordinate 3,898, forward strand.
GATCGACGCGTGGCGGATCTTCGTCAAGGACGGCGAAGTCGTCCGCAACCAGAAGTTCCACACGGTCTACGCCCTGGAACCGCGGCTGACCTGCTCATAAGAGCTATACGATCACGATGGAAGGAATTGCGATGTCCGCAACGCGTGTGCTGGTCACCGGCGGCACCGGGTTCATCGGATCCCATCTGCTGCGGCGCCTGAGCCTGATCGAGGCCGAGGTCCATGCGGTCAGCCGCCACACCCAAGATCCGAAATACGGTGAGACCTGGCACGTCGCGGATCTGCGGGATGCGGATGCGACCGCGAAGCTTTTCGCCTCCGCCCGGCCGGAGGTGGTGTTCCACCTCGCCAGCGAGGTGGACGGCGCCAGGAATACCGGCGTCGTCGTGCCCACGCTGCACAGCAACCTGGCCAGCACGGTCAACATCCTGACCGCGGCCGCCGACAGGCCGGACGTCAAAGTCGTGCTTGCGGGGTCGTCGGAGGAACCACGACCGGCCAACGGGCATGCGCCGGCGCCCTCGCCGTACGCGATGGCCAAGTGGGCGGCCACCGAATACGGGCAGCTGTTCCACCGGCTGTGGGACATGCCGGTCACCGTCCTGCGGCCCACGATGGTCTACGGCCCCGGCCAGCGGGACACCCGCAAGGTGATCCCGTACGTCACGTTGTGCCTGCTGCGCGGCCAGGAGCCCCAGCTCGGCAGCGGAAGCAAGCCTGCGGACTGGGTGTATGTCGAGGATGTGGCCGAGGCCTTCGTCGTGGCCGGCCGTAGCGACAAGGCCGCCGGGCGCATCCTCGACATCGGCACGGGCACGGGGCGGCCGGTCAAAGACGCGGTCGAGCTGCTCTTCCAGATCGCCGGCGGTTCCTTGCGGCCCCGGTTCGGGGCGATCCCCGACCGCCCCCTGGACATCGCCCAGATCGCCGACACCGCGCCGACGGCCGAAGTGCTCGGATGGCGGCCCGCCGTCGGCTTGGAGGAAGGGCTGCGCCGTACGGTGGCGTGGTACGCAGGCCGCCTCACCCGGTGAGGCTCCGGCTTTCAGCATCAGCGCGGCACCACCCGCATACCGCTACCCCGCCCAGGAGGAGATGTGCGCGTCTGGACCAGGCGGCAGTGGGCCGTCGCCGTCACGAGCGGCATGATCGCGGCCCTGGTCATCGGCACGCCCACCGCGATCGTGGACACCCCGTTCTTCAGCCGCATGACGCCGGTGTCGTGGTGGAACTACCCCGTCTGGATCGTCACCGCCGCGCTGAGCGGCCTCATCGTGGCCACCTACGTCGCTCCCGGACGGTCGAAGGCCGGACAGGCGGAGGGAAACAAGACCGTCGTCGGTGGCGTGTTGTCAGTTCTCGCCGTGGGATGCCCCGTCTGTAACAAGCTGATCGTGCTGGCGCTCGGCGCCAGCGGCGCGGTGTCATATTTCGCTCCGCTCCAGCCGGTCCTCGCCGCAGCCTCCGTGGCGCTCCTCGGCTATGCGCTACGCCGCCGACTTCAAACCATGGCGGCCTGCCCGGTGCCTCCGCCGCAAAGCCCGGTAACGCGCAGCGACCCACCCCCGACCCGCCATGGTTGATCCATAGAGTGGCCGCCGCAGCCGCGTCCCCGGCGCGGCCGGATTCACCGACGTCCAGCCGGGGGATTGCGCGACCTCCGGGGAACTCTGCACCTGGCCGTCTTAGAGCCCAGGTCACTACGGGTCGCATAAACTGCTATGTGGCGTAGTAGATGCTGGCCGGGGAGAGACTTCTGGATTCCTCACCCCTCCGCAGAGCCACAGGAAGGAGCAGACCGATGACCAACCGCCGCACGGCCTCCGGTCTGTTTTCCCGGCTCGCGCTGCTCATCCTGCTCGCCCTCGGGGTGGGATCCATGCATACGCTCGGGCACCCCACGCAGATGGAACACCCCTTCGGGGTGACGCACGTCATGCCCGGGACGGTCCATCAGGACCACCACCTCCCGGCGGCGGGCTCCGCCCCCGGGGCGTTCTCATCAGGCGACCTCCCCGCGCACGTTCCCTCAGGCGCACTGGACCCGCTGTCGGTGTGCGTCGCGATCCTTCTCGCCCTCACCGTTCTGGCCTCCCTCGCTCTCCACCGGCAGGCGCATTCCATCACGGCGAACGCGGCGGTGTTCGGACGGTGGAGGCGCCCGCTCGCCCGGCACGGCCGGCCGCGGTACGGGCTCCTGCTCTCTCGCCTGTCGGTCATGCGGATGTAGAACCCTCGGCCGGACACGACGACATAAAGCGATCATCCGCGCTCTTACCGTGTCCGGCCTTCGCGGGTCCTCATCCATACCGGTGATCAAGCGAGGCATCAATCATGCGATCGATCGATCGACGCACTCTTCTTCGCGGCGGCCTCGGGCTGGTGGGCGCCGCGGCGCTGACGGCCTGCACCACCCGGCGCGCCGAGGTCCCCAGCGCCTTCGTCTCCCCAAATGGCGCCGAAGTGCGCGCGGCCGAAGCCCGGCGGCGTCCCGGCGCGATTCGCGAGTTCCATCTGACCGCCGCCGAGCGGCAGGTGGATCTGGGCGGCACGACCGTAAGCACCTGGACCTACGGAGAGCAGGTTCCCGGAGCGCAAATCCGGGTCACCGCGGGCGAAGTCGTGCGCGCCCGGCTGTCCAACCGGCTCCCCGCCGACACCTCGATCCACTGGCACGGGCTGGCTCTGCGCAATGACGCCGACGGCGTCCCGGGCGTCACCCAGCAGCCGATCAAGCCGGGAACCGAGTTCGTCTACGAGTTCACCGCGCCCGACCCGGGCACCTACTGGTTCCACCCCCACTCCGGTATCCAGCTCGACCGCGGCCTGTACGCCGCGCTGATCGTCGAGGACCCCCGCGAGCCGCTCGGCTATGACGCCGAGTGGGTCGTCGTCCTGGACGACTGGCTGGACGGGGTGAGCGGCACCCCCGATGAGGTGCTCGCCGGCCTCACTGGCGGATCCGGCATGGACCACGGCGCCATGCCCGGCATGGGCGGCACACCCTCCCCCGGCACGACCGGTGATCACATGCTGATGGGAGCCAGAAGCCTGCTGCTCGGCGGTGACGCCGGTGACGTGCGCTATCCGCACTTCCTGCTCAACGGACGCCTTCCCGGCGCACCCGATGTGCTGCGCGCCAAGCCCGGCACCCGCCTTCGCATCCGGCTGATCAATGCTGCCGGGGACACCGCCTTCCGCGTCGCGCTCGCCGAGCACCGGCTGACCGTCACGCACACCGACGGCTTTGCCACCGAGCCGCTCGAGGTGGACACCGTGCTGATCGGCATGGGGGAGCGTTACGACGTGCTGGTCACCCTCAACGACGGTGTCTTTCCTCTGGTGGCCCAGGCCGAGGGCAAGGGCGCGGCCGCTCGGGGGCTGATCCGCACCGGCAAGGCCGCTGCCCCGCCCATCGACGCCCGCCCCGCCGAGCTCGACGGGGCGATCGCCCGCTATGCGCGGCTGCGGCCCGCGCCCGCCGTACGGCTGGCGCAGCAGGCGACGGACCGCACGATCAAACTGGAGCTCACCGGCGGCATGATGCGCTACGACTGGGGCTTCAACGGCCGCCGATACGACCCCAAGGTCATCCACACGATCCGGTCCGGCGAGCGGGTCCGCCTGTCGCTGGTGAACCGGACCACCATGTGGCATCCGATCCATTTGCATGGACACACCTTCGCCCTGGCCGCCACCGGTCTGCGCAAGGACACCGTCAATGTGCTGCCCAACCAGAGCGTGGAGGTGGACTTCGCCGCCGACAACCCGGGCCTGTGGATGCTCCACTGCCACAACATCTACCACGCCGAAGCGGGAATGATGACCTTGATCGGCTACCAAACCTGATCCGCTATGTACCCCCTGCCCGTATCAGTGGGACACTGCGGGCGAGGACGTGACCACGTTCACCCGGCCGCCCCGGGCACAACGAACGGGACCTGGGGGTATGAGCACCAAAGTCATCGTGCAGGCCGCGCCGCTCGTCGGCGCGGCCTGGCACGCGCTGCTGAGCTCCCAGCCAGGCATCGGCGACGTCCTCGTCGCCCACGGTGAGCAGCAGGCCGGCGCGTTGCTGACAGCCGCTCGGCCCAACGCCGCTCTGATCGACGTCACTTGCGAGCGGCCAAGCGTGATCGGTCGCCTGCACGACGCCTGTCCGCACATCGGCCTGCTGGTCTTGGTCGAGGCCTACACCGCGCAGGAGGTCGTCGACCTGCTGGCGGCCGGAGCATCGGGCTGCCTGACCCGTGACGGCACGGTCGCCGATCTGGTCAGCGCCCTCGTGGCCGTGGGACGGGGAGAGGTCGTCGTGCCGCCGATGCTGGCGACTCAGGCGCTGGCGGCACTGGCCAGGGGCGAACCGGTCTCCGATACGACGATCGATCGCCTGTCCGCTCGCGAGATCGAGGTACTCGGCCTGCTTGCCCGTGGCCTGACAAACAAGCACATCGCGCAAACGCTCTTTTTGAGCGTCCGCACCATCGAGGCCCATCTGCGCAACATCTTCACCAAGCTCGGCGTCACCACCCGCACCGAGGCCGCGCTGTGGGCGGTCAACCACGGGCTAGGTGAATCCACCTAGCCGAAGTCGCGCGCTCTCACCGAAGCACCTTATTCCGCCGACTCCTAGCGTCGAAAACACACCGCAAAGGTGAGCTTCCCCTCGTAGCGTGGAGACCGAACCGAGAGAGGTTTGGTCGTGGCAGGTACCAC
>NZ_BMQE01000097.1:0-8557 GCF_014647955.1 Planomonospora antibiotica
AGCCCAGCTCACAGCCCATATTCGAGCCTCCAGGCCGCTGAATTACGCGGAACGCGGGAGACACGGTAGAGCTGTTTGAGCGTGATCGTTCCGCTCAGGGTGTAGATCCGCTGCCTGCGCCCGCTGGTGTTGTCCTTCAGCCAGGGCGTGACGTCCTTGCTGCTGGCGGCCGCCAGCAGCGTGCGCAGCGTGGCCGGCTCCAAGACGTTGATGAACTGATCGCCGTAAGCGGCGGCGGCGCCGCTGGCGCGCCCGATGCGCACCCAGGATGCAGCCCCCGGCGCCAGCTGGTACTGCCAGCCGCCCACGCTGATGAGACGCAGCCTGCCCGCGGCGCGCAGCACGCCGGCGAAGTAGGGGTCGGTGGCCGCCGCCTCCACCATCAGCTGCTTTTCGCCGCCGATGCTCATGCGCCGGGTGTGCTCTGAGGCGATCACGCCGGCCCGTCCCAGCTTGACCTTGCCGGTGCCCTTGACTTCCATGCCGGTGGTGATGATGGTGGTCCGGCCGTTGCTCAGCTGCACCTGCCGCTCCAGGTCGGTGGAGGTGTTGCCGTAGAACTCCGTCGTTGCGCCGGCCCCGCGGGCCAGCAGGAACCGCAGGCCCGCCACCGGGTCGGGCTCGGCGGTGTGGACCGGGGCGATGGCGGGTGCGCTGGCCAGGGTCAGGGCGACGATGAGGAGGTGCATACCGAACATCCAAGGTGGGGGAGTGCAGACGATCTTTTCTGGGTGACTGTAGAGCAACGATCGGAACCTGTGGATCACTGGGAAGGGGTGTACCTGATGAGTTCTGGGAGGAGGCCATCAGGCTCCCTGAGGGAGAGGAGGGCGTGGCACGGCTGCACGCCATGATCGCCGAGCAGCTCGGCGAGCAGGCCGACGAGGCCGAGGTGGTCGTCGGGATCGAGACCGATCGGGGCCTGTGGGTGGCCGCGTTGGTGGCGGCCGGATACACGGTGCTGGCGGTCAATCCGCTGCAGGCCGCCCGCTACCGCGAGCGGGTGGCGGTACCGAGGATCTGGGGGGATGCGGGAAACGGCATCGCGGTGTCCTTGGTGGTCAGGCGGGTGAGCCGGTCGATGGTGAACCCGGCCTCTCGCAGGGCTGCGGCGGTGTCGCGGCCGCAGTGGCAGCCGCCGCCGATCCGCGGCCAGAAGGTGGCGTCCAGCAGGTGCTGGATGCGGGCCGTCCCGGAACGTGGAGAGCGGACATGCTCCAGGAAGCGCAACTGGCCGCCGGGCACCAGGATGCGGGTGATCTCGGCGAGCGCGGCTCCCACATCCGCAACGGTGCACAGCACCAGGGAGGCGACGGCCGCGTCGAAGGAGGCGTCGGCGGCGGGCAGGTGGTCGGCGAGGCCGTCGACGACGGTGATGGGGACGGGCGCGCGGGCGGCGTTGCGCTCGGCGATGCCGCGCAGGTGCGGTTCGGGCTCGACGGCCAGGACGTGGGTGACGGTAGCGGGGTAGTGGGTGAAGTTCAGGCCGTTGCCCGCGCCGATCTCGACGACGGCCCCGGACAGACCTGCGAGCAGGGCGGTGCGGTGACGGGCGATGCCGCGCTCCATCGCGAGGCTGGCGCGGGCGTAGTAGCGGGCGAACAGCGGATGCCGCACGGAATGGGACACGGGTCCTCCTCTTCAGGCCAAGGGGCGGCGCGCCGCCCGGAACCGGACTCGGCCGGCCCCGGGCTCGGGGTCAGGAGCAGCAGTCACAACCCGGCGGGCAGCTGCCGCACGAGCCCGCCTCTGGTTTCACGAACGAGTTTTGGGACCGTGATTCGTATGAATTCTGGTACCAGTTCGCGATTTTCGGGGTCGGTTCGGTGAACGAGTTCTGGTACCGGTCCTCAAGGGCGCCAAGTCTCCCGCCGGTCGGTGTGTAGCTCAGGGAGCAAGGCGAGGGCACCGAGGAGGTGCCAGATATTGATCGCTTGGGTGGACCAGTCGTCTGCCCCGCGGTCATGCGTGTGGAGTGCCTGTTCGCACTCGTCGATGATCCGGCGTCGGACGGCTGTGCCGATCGCAGCATGGCTGTGAGCGATGGTTGGCGGAGCCGACGCCAGGCAGCTCGAAACCTGAGCCCACCGGCGCAGCCTGACAGAATCGTGACCCATGATCGACGATTTCGCGAAAGACAACCTGCACGAGAGACTGCGGCGGGACCGCAGGGCGCTGCTCTGGAAACTCGACGGCCTGTCCGAATACGACGCCCGCCGACCTTTGACGGCGACCGAGACCAACCTCCTCGGCCTGGTCAAACACATGGCCACCGTCGAAGCCAGGTACTTCGGCGAGGTCTTCGACCGCCCTTCCCCGGAACCGCTGCCCCGGTGGCAGGACTCCAACGGCAGCGATCTGTGGGCGACCGAGGACGAGACCCGCGATCAGATCATCGGGTTCTACCGGCGCACCTGGGAACACTCGGACGCGACGATCAACGAGCTCCCCCTCGACGCCCCCGGCCACGTGCCGTGGTGGCCGGAGTCAACGCCGGCCTCGCACACGAACCTGTTCGCCATCATGCTCCACGTCCTCGCCGAATCCACCCGGCATGCCGGGCACGCCGACATCCTGCGCGAAGGACTCGACGGCCGGACCGGGTTGCGCGCCGAGCACGAGGAGCAGATCGATGAGGAAGCCCGCGCAGCCTACCGCGCGAAGATCGAACTGGCCGCCAGGGCGGCCGCACCGATCACGGCTTAACCGCAATCGCGCCACCGTGGCCCCGCCAAGGGCGGGGCCACGGTTCACCTCCGCCCCCCCACCAGCAAGATCACTTAAACGCCAAAGGGCGGAGTGCTGCGACGCGCCCTCCCGCGACGCTGGCCCCATGAGAAAGATCTCCATGGCCACCGCCGCGGCCATCACGCTGCTCGCCTCGTCCGGATGCGCGAGCGCCCTGGCCGTCTCCGGAGCCCGGCCGTCCGGTCCGGACCGCGCCCTCGCCCGTCCCGAACAGCAGAAGATCGTCTGGCGCGACTGCCGGACCGGTGCCGGTGACGAGATCGGCGCCCGGTTGGACGCCGCCGGAGCGCGCTGCGCCGAGGTCACGGTCCCGCTGGATCACGGCCGCCCGGACGGGCGCACCGTCAAGGTCGCGATCTCCCGGCTGCAGGCCACCGGCCCCGGGCGCCGGCGCGGCGCGCTGCTGATCAACCCCGGCGGCCCCGGCGATCCCGGAAGGATCTACGCGCCGCTGCTCAAGGCGGCCGCCCCCGCGCTCGCGGCCCGCTACGACCTGATCGGGATGGACCCCCGGTTCACCGGACGCAGCACCCCGGTGAACTGCCACTGGCCCATCGGCGACTACCTGCGCTCGACCGGCCCGGACCGGCGCGGCTTCGACCGGATCGCCGCGCAGGCCGAGGATCTGGCCGCCCACTGCGTCGGGCAGCGGGAACTGCTGCCCCACGCCTCGGCCCGCGCCACCGCCCGCGACATGGACGTGATCCGCGCCGCCCTCGGCGAGCCGAAGCTGTCCTATCTGGGTGGGGCGTACGGCACCTACCTGGGCGCGGTCTACCTGCAGCTGTTCCCCGGCCGAGCCGACCGGTTCGTCCTCGACAGCGCCCTGGACCCCGCGGCCGCCGGACCCGGCTACGCCCGACCGATGGGCCCGGCCCTGGCCGCGGCCCTGAAGGAGTGGGCCGGCTGGGCCGCCCGCCATCATGACCGCTACCGCCTGGGCTCCACGACCGCCCGGGTGCTGGCCACCGTGCACCGGATCGACCGGGCCGCCGCCCGCGACCCGCTGCGGATCGGCCACCACCGGGTCGACAGCCACGTGTTCCCGGTGATCCTGCTGGTCAGCCTGGGCCGGGACGGTGAACAGGACTACGCCTCTTTGGCCGCCGACCTTCAGGTCCTCAACGACGCCGCCCGCGGCGCCGAGGTCACCCCGACCCGTTCCCTGCAGGAGGGGCTGGCGTTCCTGTCCTCCCCGGAGGTGAACGGGGCCGGCAGCGCGCGGATGGCGATCACCTGCGCGGACGGGCCGGCCTCCCGTGATCCGGGCCCCTACTACCACGACGTCGACGCCCACCGCGCCGACGAACCTCTGTTCGGCCCGCTGACCCGCGCCATGAATCTGCCCTGCGCGTTCTGGCCGGCCTCCCCCGCCGAGCCGCCCACCCGGATCCGCAACGACGTCCCAGCCCTGATCGTCGGAGCCTTGGGCGACCCCAAGACCCCCTACGCGGGGCAGCGGGCGATGCGCCGGGCGCTGAGCGGCTCGCGCATGGTCACCGTGCGCGGCGCCTTCCGCCACCTGGTGTCCGGGGTGTTCACCTCCACCCCCAACGCCTGCGTCGACGGAGCCGTCCACCGCTACCTGCTCGAGGGCGTCCTGCCCGCCCTGGACACCACCTGCACCGACATCCCCGCCCGGTAAGCCGTCCCGGGACCCGGCCTGTCGTCGACGAAACGGATCGTGTTCGCCCACGGTCTGGTCCGCGGCCGCGTGCAACGGGTGACCGCCTGCGGCCGACCGGCCTGGCCGACGTCGAGCAGGCCGAGCTGCGCCGCCGCCTGGACGAAGGCGACTGACAAGCCGTCAGCCGGAACCCAGCGCGGTCAGCAGCGCTGCGGCGGCCGCCGCCCGCGCCCGTCCCGGCCGCGGAGACGACCTGCTTGCCGCCGGTGGGGCGGGTGGCCACCGTGGCGGTGAACGCCGGAGCGTGCGACGGACCCGTGGAGACCACCTGCCACTCCAGCGGGCCGATGCGACCCCGCTGAGCCTGCTCGTTCAGCACGCTCACCGGGTGATGCTCGCTCGTCGGCCGCTCCCCGGTCACCGCTGCGGCGGTGGCCACCGCCACGGTCCAGGCCGCTTCCCGCTCGTTGGCGGCCCGGCCAACGAGACCCCCGGGCGGTCCACCGACCGCTCAGACGCCGCGCCCTCCGAGGGCTCCCGGAGGCTTGCCGGTGCACGGCGCGACGCTGACCCCGCGCGCGGCCGCCGCGGCGTCTGAGCGGTCGGTGGACCGCCTTCCCGGGAAATCACCCGGCACAAGGCCCACTGCGTCCATCCTGTTGTCCATGTTCACCGAACAGACCCCTGCGGGCGCGGAGATCGGTGTGCGGGAAGCGCGCGGCCAGCTCGGTGAGTTGACGGATAAGGCCGTTCTGTGTCATATCACGGTCGGGCTCTTTGCCGGGTCTCCGCCGGATGGTTACTCGCGGGCGGCGACCAGGGCCGTGGGGGACGGTCTGGTCGCTGTTAGAGCGGTCAGGGCGCTGGCGGTGACGGTGACGGCCAGTGAGGCCATGATCAGCAAGCCGAGGAGGGGCCAGGGTACGGAGAGGACGTGCACGCCTGCAGGACCCGGGTAGAAGCCCGCCAGCGCAGCCGCGGCGACCAGGGCTCCCAGCAGCAGGCCGATCAGGGTGACCGCGGCGGACTCGATGACGGCCATCCGGACGACCTGGCTGCGGCTCAGCCCGGTGGCGCGGGCGACGGCGAACTCGGTGCGGCGTTCTGCGGCGGCGATCACGACGGCGTTGATCACCGCGATCGCGGCGTACAGGCCGGACATGCCCATCAGGACGGCCATGATCCCCGTGGTGCCGCGCTGTTGGGTCTCCACTCGGGCGTCGGCCCATTGGCCGAGGGTGCGCACCTCGCCGATCCCGGCGGCGCGGATCCGGCCGGCGACCGCTTGCGGTGATGCGCCGGGGGAGACCTGAACCAGGGTCTCGGTCGGCGCGTCGGCGAGCATCGCGGTGGGGATGAGATCGCGCGGCACCAGGAAGTTGTCGCTGCCGTTCTCCAGGACCTCCGGCAGGGGCGCGACGGTGCGCAGGGTGAACCCGTGGGGGCCGATCCGCGCCGTGACCGTGCCGTCGCGGACGCCTTCGCCGACCAGCCCGGGGCCGATGGCGACGGTGCGGCCGCGCAGGGCGTCCAGGGAGCCCGAGCGCGGGGTGAGGCGGTGGGTGCGCCGGTAGGCGGCGCCGTCGACCGCGATGACCCCCGAATGGTAGGTCCGCCGGTAGGAGCGGTGCTCCACGCGGTGTCGGGCCGTCACCGACATCTCCACCTGGCTTTGCGGAGAGGCCAGGGCGACGCCGGGGATCTGGGGGATGCGGGCTGCGGCCGCACCGGTCGATGCGACCACCAGGTCGGCGGCGGTGCTGCGTTCGAGGTCGGCGCCGGTAGCGCGAGCCAGCGAGTTCAGTGCGCCGGTCAGGCCGACCAGCAGGCCGACCAGCACGATGACGGGAGCGGCTGTCGAGGCGCTGCGCCGTACCGCGTCACGCAGGTTGGCCTGCGCCAGTTCGCCGAGCGCGCTGGTCCGCAGCACCGTCCCCAGCAGCCGGCCGACCGGTGGGACGGCCAGCGGGCTCAACGCGCTCAGGGCGATCGATCCGAAGACCGGGATCGCCATCGCGACCAGCAGGGCGCCCAGCAGATCCGCCCCATGCCCTGCCGCAACGAGCATGACGGTCAGCGCGAGTGAGGACACCCCCCACAGCCAGCGGCCGAGGGTCATCACGCGGGTGGCACGGGGGGCGTTGCGCAGGGCGTCCAACGGGCGCACCCGCGCCGCCCGGTAGGAGGCCGACAGCACCCCGAAGACCGCGACGCTGATTCCCACGGCCGGCGACAGCAGCAGCATCCCGTTGGACCAGTGGGCGGAGAAGTCGCCGGGAAGCAGCCCGATCCCGATCAGCAGCCGGGCCTGGACGCAGGTGGCCGGCACGCCCAGCAGGATCCCGAAGGCGCTGCCGGCCAGCCCCAGCAGGAACGCCTCGCCCAGCAGCAGCCTGATCAGCTGAGGGCGGCTCCCGCCGAGCATCCGCAGCAGGGCCAGCTCCTTGCGCCGCTGCTCGACGGAGAAGGCGAACGTCGAGCCCACGATGAACACCGCCAGGAACATCGCCAGCGGTGTGGCCATGCCCAGCAGCGTCGCGGCCCCGACGTACCCCTCCCTGATCTGCTCGGCGACCCGACCGGAAGCGCCCGGCGGGATCGTGGGCTCGCCCGTGGAGACCAGCACGAGCACCGACGACTGGACCAGGGCCACGCCGAGTGTGACCGTCAGCAGCGCTCCGGCGAACAGCGGCCAGCGGTCGCGAACGGTGCTGGCGGAGATGCGCAGCATGGGTCAGCCCTCCAGCCGGGTGAGCCGTCCGGCCACCTGGGCGGCGGAGGGGCGCAGCAGACGGTCGGCGATCCGGCCGTCGGACAGGAACACCACCGCGTCGGCGCTCGCCGCCGCGACCGGATCGTGGGTGACCATGACGACGGTCTGCCCGGCGGCGTCGACCATGCGGCGCAGCAGCCGCAGGACCGTGCCGGCCGACCCGGTGTCCAGGGCTCCGGTGGGTTCGTCGGCGAACAGCACCGCGGGCCGCGTCACCATCGCGCGGGCGATCGCCACCCGCTGCTGCTGCCCGCCCGACAGCTCCCGCGGTCGATGCCGCCCGCGGTCGGCCAGTCCCACATCGGCCAGCGCGGTTTGCACATCACGGCGTGATGGCCGGGCCCCGGCCAGCCGCAACGGGAGCGCGACGTTCTGCTCGGCGGTCAGCGAGCCGATCAGGTTGAAGTTCTGGAAGACGAACCCCACGGCGCGGCGCCGCAGCCTGGTCAGTTCCGCGTCGGTGGCGTGGGTGATGTCCTGTCCGGCCAGCAGGACGCGATCCAGGCCCGCGGCGCAGTGCAGCAGGGTGGACTTTCCCGACCCTGACGGGCCCATCACGGCAGTCCAGGAACCGGCCGGGAAGGTCACACTGACGTCGGCCAGCGCTTGCACCTGCGTCTCACCGGCCCCGTAATGCCTGCTCACCTGGTACAGCTGCACGGGTGCGACCGGGACGCCGACGTGCGGCCCCGCGGTGGCAGGAGCCCTCATCGCACGACCTCCAGGCCGATGCCGCGCGCCAGTGCCTGCACCTGCGCGTTGTCGGGATGCAGCCCGTCCTCATGTACATGGGACGGCCGGGGGCGGTCCGGGTCGGCGGGGCCGGCCAGGATGCGGTCGGTATCCAGGACCGCGTCGCAGGCCCCGCCGCCCGCGCTGAGCCGGACGGCCTGGCGCGGCGAGTGGTCGCTGAAGCCGTCCGCCGACCAGTCGGACTCTTCGTCCTGACCACCGGCGATCGGCCGCCGCATTACGGTGTCCCGGCTCTGCGACCAGCTCGCGGACGGGTGAGACGTCACCTGCGCCGGAGTCAGCGGAGGACCGGACGCCGCGTTCACCAAGCCGCCGGTCAATGCCGCATCGGCAAGGACTGCCGGGAGAGCGGTGACGTGTACGGGAAGCCTTCGCCTCATGCCTCGGATCCCACCACCGCGGCACCGGCGCCCGCATCACGGCGATCCATCAACTTGGAGGTATGCCCAGCACTACCTCGGTGCCGGAGCGGGTCGCGGGGTCGACTAGGGCGCGTATCGAGTTGCGATCAAGGGGTGGTCCGGGTGAGGTCTTTGATCCAGATCATCGCGGCGCGAAGATGGAGACCGGCGAGGTAGCTCGCAGGGGTCTTGTCGCAAGGCCGCGTAGTTAAGCCGTGATCCCTGCTGTCGACTTGGCTGTTTCTGCAGGTCGAG
>NZ_BMQE01000098.1:0-7743 GCF_014647955.1 Planomonospora antibiotica
CAGCGCCTCGGCGAGCCCTCCGCTCTGTTTCCTCGTCCCTGGACCGTCACCACCTGGGTGCCGGGTGAGCCGGCCGACCGCGCCCCCGTCACGCGCGCCGCGGAGGCGGCCGATGTCTTGGCCGCTTTCCTAACGGCTTTGCACCGGCCCGCCCCCGCTGAGGCGCCCGTCGGCCGCTTCGGCCGCGGAAGGCCGCTGGCCGGCTGCTCCGAGGGGTTCGCCGGCCAGCTCGCTGCGGTCACCGAGCTGGGGCTCATCCCCGACCCGGATGCTGTGCGCGCGGTCTGGGACGACGCCGCCGCCGCGCCCGGCTGGGCCGGCCCGGCGCTGTGGCTCCACGGCGACCTGCATCCGGCCAACGTCCTGACCTCGGACGGCACCATCTGCGGCGTGATCGACTTCGGTGACCTATGCGCGGGAGATCCGGCCTGCGACCTGGCTGCCGCGTGGATTCTGCTGCCGGACGGCGCCGTCGACCGCCTCCATGCCGCCTACCAGCCGGCTCTGGACGCCGCGACCCTGCGCCGCGCCCGCGGATGGGCGGTGGGCCGCGCCCTCAGCGGCATCCTCATCGGAGAGGCCGGCGTCCGCGGCCGCCCGGGCGGCAAGGCCACGTGGGGCCCACCCGCTCACGCCGCACTGCGACGCCTCATCGCAACCGATCGCTGATCAATCATTCACAGGCCTGTCGGGATTAGAACGTTTTCGTTCCGTTGTTCCAGGCGCGGGCCGACTTCACCGCCCTGGCCGAGGCCGCGTAGCGGGTCCGAGTCCTCTGCTGATTCGGGTACGCAGGGAGTGCAGGGCTTGTCTGAGTTCGGCCGGTTCGATGTCTGTGATGTCGGCGTCGAAGGTGAGGAGTAGTCCTGCCAGTCCTGGCCATGACCATGCGCCGAGTGTGAGTCGGCACGTGGTTTTGGTGTCGTACTCGACTGTCGATCCGCCAGGGGCGAACCGGGCGACGGTAGAGGCGGGCAGGGCGAGGATGACTGAGCCGCGGCATTGCCATTCGGCGACGGCGTCTCCGCGGTCGTGTGCGGTCATGACGAAGGCGACGGGATCGCCGTGCGGGATGTCACGTCGGTCGAAGGGGGTGTGTGTGGGCATGTGCGGTTTGAAGCGGTCCACGCGCATCGCGCGCCATCGGTCCGCGTTCGGGTCGAAGGCGACCAGGTACCAGCGTGCGGCCCAGACCACGAGGTCATGCGGCTCCAGCGTGAGGGTGACGGGTTCGCCGTCGCCGGTGTAGTCCACGCGAACGAGGTGCTGCCGGTTGATCGCGCTGCCGATGGCGCGGACGATCTCCGTATCGATTGGTGGCGCGGGGAACTCCCAGTAGTTGCGAGCTGAGGAGACGGTGAACGCTTCGGCGTGCAGGCGACTGCGCGCGGGCATCGCCTGGTGCAGCGTGGCGAGAGCGCGGGCTGCGTTCTCGCGGATGCCGGACAGGACCGTCGGCACGGTCTGGAGCGCGACGGCCGTGGCGACGGCCTGGTCCTCGTCGAAGACGACCGGCGGCAGGCGGGTGGCGCGACCGAGCCGATATCCGCCGCCCGCTCCGCGGACGGCCTCGATCTCGTACCCGAGATCCCGGAGCGTATCGATATCGCGACGCACGGTTCTTACCGACGCTCCGAGCCGAGTGGCGAGTTCCCCGGCGGTCAGGGTCTCACCGATCCCGAAGATCGACAGCAGTTTGAGTGTCCGCGTAGAAGTAGTAGCCATGATTCTCCGACCTTCTCACCGAAAGCGGTCACTCCACGGCAACTATGCCGACGATGGTGGTCGACATGACCGATTCACCAAGCCCCCGAAAGGGCACCCACACCACCGAGGCATCTCCGACACTCAGCGCCGGCACAACCATGGCACTGCTGGTGGTGCTCTTCGGTTCCTTCATGGACCTTCTCGACGCGACGATCGTCACTGTTGCGGCCCCGGCGATAGCCCAAGATCTAGGTGCCGGCGACGCTCAGATCCAGTGGACGATCGCCGCCTACACCCTCACCCTGGGCGCGGGCCTGATCACCGGTGGACGGCTCGGAGATCAGTACGGCCGCAAGCGGCTGTTCACGATTGGGCTGGCCGGGTTCATGGCCACCTCGGCGCTGTGCGCGCTGGCCGTCGATCCGGGAATGCTCATTGGCATGAGGGCCGGGCAGGGACTGACCGCAGGGATCATGGTCCCGCAGGTGTTCGGGATCATCCGGGCATCCTTCCCTCCGGGTGAGCGTGCCAAGGCGTTCGGCGCCTACGGAGCGGTCCAGGGCCTCGCCTCGGTCGCCGGCCCGCTGCTGGGCGGGCTGCTCGTCGACATCAACCTGTTCAACCTGGGCTGGCGCACGATCTTCTGGATCAATGTGCCCGTCTCAATCTTGGCACTCGTCATCGGCGCGAAGGTCCTGCCGGAGTCCCGTTCCGCCTCGACCGCGCGACTGGACCTTCCAGGTGCGCTCCTCGCGGCCACGGGCATACTTCTCCTGCTGCTTCCGATCATCCAGACCGAGACATGGGGATGGACCTGGGCCAGTTACGCTCTCCTCGCGGCCGGAATCATCATGCTCGCGACCTTCCTGGCCTACGAGCGCCGCCTCACCGGACGCGGAGACGAGCCCGTCTTCGACCCAGCCCTGCTGAGAATCCGCGCCTTTGCAGTCGGTCTGAGCGCTTCAGCGCTCTTCTTCGGCGGCATCGGGTCGTACTTCCTCACCCTCTCGATCTACCTCCAGAACGGAACTGGCCGGACCGCATGGGAGACCGGCCTGGTGATCCTCCCGTACGCGCTCGGCTCGATCGTCACCTCCGGCATCGGCGTCGCTCTCGCCGCCAAGGCGGGCAGAACGCTCCTGATCACCGGCTCGCTCACCATCGCGGCATCTCAGCTCGTTCTGTGGTCCATCGTCAAGGACGGTAACGATCCCGGATACTGGCTCCTGGCCCTCGCGCTCTTCATCGGTGGCCTCGGGCTCGGTCTCGCCGCACCCATTCTCGTCAACGTCGTCCTCGCAGGCGTTCCCGGACGCAACGCAGGGGCCGCGGGCGGGGTGCTCTCCACCGTCAATCAGATCGGCGGCGCCGCCGGGATCGCCGTGCTCGGCACGATCTTCTTCGCCGCCGTTACCGGTTCAGCCACCGGAGCACCGGTACTGCCCGACTACAGTCACGCGCTCAGCATCGTCCTGATCGTCTCCGCCGTGCTCTACATGATCACGGCGTTCGTGATGCTCGCACTCCCGAAAGCCGCAGTCGAGCACGCCGAGTAGAGAACCCATGCCATACGCGGCGCGCAGGGCCGCAAGGTCACCTACACTCTCACCGACCGCGGCAGTCTCTCCCGCGGCGTCGAGGCGCTCGTGCAGCTCCAAACGGACCTTCTCGGCGCGCTCACGCCCGCCCAGCTCGCCGATCTGCAAGACGGCCTGGCTGCGGGACTGTACAAACAACAACGGCTCTGTCCCGTAATCGGTGGTGGCCGTGCGTCACCGGTGCCAGGCTGGGGTGTGCTGGAGATCGACGCTCTTGCCGGTGTGGTGTTTTCGAGGTTGTCCGCCCTGGTCATCGAGGACATGGTGGACGAAGGCGATCTGATCCGGGTGGTGGCGCGGACCCGGGACGATCCCGTGCCGGGCCCGGTGTGCGGGACGCCGACCGGCCGGGTGCACGGGTTCTGCGGCCGGATGATCGCGGACCTTCCCGTGGACGGCCGGCGAGTGGTGGTGTCGGTGCGGGTGCGGCGGATGGCCTGCCCGGTATGGAGTTGCCCGCGGCGGACGTTCCGGGAGCAGGTGCCCGGGCCGCTGGAGCGCTACCAACGCCGGACGAACCGACTCGCCGACCAGTCGGACGCGGTGGTGAGAGAACTCGCAGGCCGGGCGAGTGCCCGGCTGTCTGGGGCCTTGGGCGCGCAGGCAGCGCGGTCGACCGCGCTGCGGCTGCTCAGGAGGCTGCCGCTGCCTGCGGTCGGAGTACCGCGGGTGCTGGGCGTCGATGACTTCGTGTTGAGGCGCCGCCACCGCTGCGCCACGATCCTCATCGACGCCCAGACCGGGACGCGGATCGACGTGCTGCCTGGCCGCGGCGCCGAGGTGCCGGAGGCGTGGCTGCGTGCCCGTCCCGGCGTGGAGATCGTCTGCCGGGACGGTTCCCTCGCCTACGGCGAGGCCGTCCGCCGGGCACTGCCCGACGCGGTGCAGGTCAGCGACAGGTGGCACCTGTGGCGAAACCTCTGCGACAAGACCCTGGCCGAGGTCCGCTCCCATACCTCCTGCTGGGCGGCGGTCAACCCGCCCCGTCCCGGGGGCGTCCGCGAGCAGACCACCCGCGAGCGCTGGCAGCAGGTTCACGACCTTCTCGGCAAGGGTGTCGGCCTGCTGGAATGCGCCCGCCGACTCGGCGTGTCCCTGAACACCGTCAAACGCTACGCCCACAGGAGCGAGCCCGAGGAGGCCCGCCGTGCTCCGCGCTATCGGCAGACCCTCGTCGCCCCTACCGCGACCACCTGCGCGCCCGCCGCGCACATGATCCGCCCCGTCCCGGTGGTGCGGCTGTTCCATGAGATCGAGGAACTCGGCTACACCGGCAGCCTCAACCTCCTCTACCGCTACCTCACCCAGGGCCGGGCCGAAGGCGACCGGCCCGTCACCACCGCCCGCCATTTCACCCGCCTCCTGCTCACCGACCCCGACCGGCTACGCGACCCCGACACCGAACTGCTGCGGGATCTCACCGCCGCATGCCCCGAGCTGACCGAACTCGCCCGCCTCATCCACGCCTTCGCCGGCCTGCTCACCCCCGCCGCCGGAAACGAAATCCAACTCACCGCATGGATCACTACCGCGCGCGCTACCGACCTACCTCACCTGCACGGCTTCGCCAACGGACCGGAACTCGACCGCTCAGCCGTCGATGCCGCTCTCACCCTGCCCCATCACAACGGCCGCACCGAAGGCGTCAACACCCGCACGAAGAGAATCATGCGACAGATGCACGGCCGGGCCGGATTCGATCTCCTACGCCACCGCATCCTGCTGCCGTGAAGATCACCCAGCGCTACCACCGATTACGGGACAAAGCCGATTACGGGACAGAGCCGTTGTTGTTTGTTTGTTTGTACAGTCCCCCGCCGGGTCCGCTGATCGTCCGGCTCAGCGGACCCGGTCGTAGACCATGGCCATCTCACCCAGCTCACCGGTCTCCTGGTGGGTGAGCCTCCATGTCGACGTCGGCAGACCGTCGTCGAACAGCCGCTGCCCGCCCCCGGCGATCTCGGGGAAGATCATGAGATACAGCCGGTCGAGCAGGTCCGCCGCCAGGAGCGGCTTGATGAGGCTCGAGCTGCTGTTGACCAGGATGTCACCCTCACCGATGGCCTTGAGTTCGGCGACGACGTCCGCGACGGGAGCGTTCACCACGCGGGTGCGTTCCCACGGCGCTTTGTCCAGGGTGGTCGAGAAGACCACCTTCTCTGTGCCGACCAGCCATTTCGCGTATCCGCGATCACGCGGGTCAGCGTTGTCGTCTTCGGTGATCGGCGGCCAGTACCCCATGAACCCCTCGGCGTTGATCCGGCCCAGCAGCGCCGTCGTCGCGCCCTCCCAGATGCGGGTCATGTGGTCTCGCGCCACCTCGCTAGTCACGTACGGGGCGAATGCTTCGAAATCGTGCGGTCCGCCGGGACCGTTGTAGCGTCCGTCGAGGGTGAGGCTCAGGTTCGCGGTCACCTTGCGGCCGGTATGGCTGGTCACTTCGTGCTCCTTGTGTCGGTACCGTGCGGGATGTCGGGGTCGTGCGGGTCCGCGGCGAGGGCTGCGGCGAGCTTGTCGAGGCTCTGGCCGAAGCCGATATCGATGCCTGCGATGAAGTCCGCGGAGTCGACGGTGCTGTCGGCGATCCGCCAGTGGACGTCGAGGTCGGTGCCGGTGCCGGTGCCGGTGCCGGTGGGCCGGAGGCCGATGCCGACGTGGGCGGTGAAGGCGAGGCCGCCGTCGGGAAGCAGCGGGGAGAGTCGGTAGGCGAGGCGCTCGCCGGGCCGTGCGTCGACGACGACTCCCTCGGCGCGTCCGGCGACGGAGTCGGAGCCGTCGGCGTCCTCGGCATCGCGGTACTCGTGGACGATCCGCCCGCCCGGCCGCGCCTCGAAGACGAGCTCGGAGATGCGCAGATCGTCGGGCGTCCACCACCGGGCGAGCAGAGAGGTCTCGGTCAGATGGCGCCAGACCAGCTCGGGGCGCCCCGGCAGCGACCGGTGGAATCCGAATGATCGACCGTCGGCCCAGCCCGGCGCCTCGGCGGCGAGCCGCTCGGCGTGAAGGCTGAGTCCGTAGCGCTCGTAGGTCTCGTGTGGGCCGCGGGCCTGCTCCGCGGTGTCGGCGAGTCGGGCGAGCGCGGCCGCCAGCTCCCGCAGGGCACCGGGCCGGAGCGCGTAGATGCGGCGTTGGCCGGTGCGCTGGGAGACGACGACGCCGGCGCGCTCAAGGATCTGCAGATGCTTGGTCGTCTGCGGCTGGCGCGCCTGGGCGAGTTGGGCGAGGACACCGACCGGGCGGGGCCGTTCGGCCAGCAGATTCACGAGCCGCCAGCGGGCCGGGTCGGCCAGTGCGGCGAGGAGTAGTGCGTCCACGGAGCAGAGTATTCCCTGAAAAGAATATTCGTGTCAAGGAATGCTAGGGATGAAAGGGCTGACGGAGATCCTCCTACCCGTCACGGCCCCGGCCCTCGGGACACCTCACGGATTACGGCGTGACGCTTAGCGCGGCCGAATGTCTTCGGAGCGCAGGACCGAGCAGTGCCAGGCCCCGGCCTTGGACGGGGACAAGAGGGACACGAAGCGGCTCATGCTCCGGGCTCCTCGAGGACGAGCCGCTCGGCGGAGGCGGTGGTCACCGTCCGCTGCCTGCCGGTGATCCGCTGGACCCGCTCGGTGCGGCGGTCGCGGGCGCGAGCGACCTCGTCTCGTTCGGCCGGGGTGAGGTCGCCCATGATCTCGGCGTGGGTGTCCGGCCGGCGCGACAGTCCCGCGGTGCAGGGTGTAGGTGACGGCGTCGGCCAGCTCGCCTTTGCTCATCCGGGTGGGATCGGTGGTCGTGCTCCGCCGGCCGGCCGGCGCGGTGGCGCGCTGGTCCTGGCCGCTGTCGGCCGGGACGGGCAGAGGGTCGTCCTCCAGCGCCCGGTACAGCGTCCACCGCCCCACCTTCAGGGCCTTGGCGATGGCGGTGACGGACTCGCCGCGGGCCGGAGCGGGCGGCGACCGGCAGCGCGGTTTGCTCGTCCCGGCCAAGCCGATCACTGCTTGCGCGCCGTGCCCGCGCGAGGGGGGCGGCTCATCCTCGGTCGGTGATTTCGGTCGCCCACGCGCGCAGCCCGGCCAGGAAACCTTCTGAGGTGCCTAGCAGATTCCGGACAGTCAGCTACATAAGCTGACAGAAATCCGGAAGAGGTAGGTACGTGACGAGGCGTCGCAGGCAGCAGTTCTCGCCCGAGTTCAAGGAAGAAGCCGTCCGCATGGTGCTGGAGGGCGAGCGGACGGTCGCGTCGGTGGCACGCGAGTTCGGGATCAACGCCAGCACCCTGGGCAGTTGGGTGCACCGGCACCGGATCGTGCACGGCCAGGACGAGCAGCCGCTGTCCGGGCCGGAGCGGGCCCGGATCCGCGAACTGGAGCGGGAGAACGCCGAGCTGCGAGAGACCCGCGTTCCGCGTAATTCAGGGCCCCTAGAGGCTGGCACGACCTGAACGTGCTGGTCA
>NZ_BMQE01000099.1:0-7197 GCF_014647955.1 Planomonospora antibiotica
CCCGGCTGCGCGAGCTGAGCCGGCCGTTCGCCGACCGCGCGGCGGCGGACATCGAATGCCTCACTCCTGCCCTGCTGTGACGACGCGCCGGCCTGCCGGCAGCGACGCCGCGAGAGACGGGACGACCACCCGCAGGCCGGCCGGATCCGCAGCTCAGGAGATCGCCTCGGCGGGGCGGGTACGGAGGATGAGCCGCACGGGAAGGGCGGTGGCGGCCAGGGCCAGGACGGCCACCGAGGCGACCACGGCCAGGTAGGCCTGCGGCGGCACGTGCGGCCGTGCCGAACCGGTCATGCCCAGGCTGAAGGCCGTGAGCGTGACCAGCGAGATCACCGTGCCGACGGTCACCGAGACCAGCACCGCGGTCAGCGTCTCCAGCCGGGCCGTCCTCAGCACCTGCCGGCGCGTGGTGCCGACGAGACGGAGCAGGGCGAACTCGCGGGAGCGGTCCGAGGCGGACATCGCCAGCGTGTTGACCGCGGCGATCGCGGTGAACGCGATGATCAGACCCATCGCCACGTAGTTGACCTCGGCGTTCGACGTTCCCGCCGCGGCGGCCCGGACCCTGTCGAGCACCGCGACGCCTGGTACGGCCCGCTCCAGGGCCGCGCGGGAGACCGACGGCGCCGAGACCAGGACGGTGGAGAAGGGATCGTCGACGTGCGGGCGCACCAGCTCGTGCGCCAGGAGGAGCTCGCCGTACCCGAGACCCCGCTCGTAGAGGGCGACGACGCGGAGCGCCGCGCGGGTGCCGTCGCCGAGGGTGAGCCGGAGCGGCGAGCCGACCGACACGCCGAGGCGGGATGCGGCGGTCCGGCTGACGGCGACCGTCTGCGGGCCGAGGCCGTGCAGCGACCCGGCGACCACTCCGGGGTCGAGCGTCAGTGAGAGCCCCGCGGGCGTGACGGCCCGTGCGCCGTACTTCTCCAGGCCGACCCGGACCGAGGTGTGCAGCACCTCGGTGACCGCCGCCACGCCCGGCACCCCGCGTACGGCCTCGGCCGCGGCGGAGGAGACCCGCGGGCCGAGCACGTGGTCGGCGCGGTCGCCCGCCGCCGCCTCCTCCTGGGCGGCGTGCCCCATCGTGGTCTGCACGAACAGGATCGTGCACGTCATCGCGACCATGAGGCTGAGCGGAGTGATCACCGAGGCCAGCCGGTGCGACCCGGCCCGCAGGTTCGCGGCGGCGAGGTACCCGCTCACCCGGGAGGCGCGCAGCACCACTCCGAGCAGCGTGACGGCCACCCGGGCGATCACCGGGCCGAGCAGGGCGGCCGCGACCGTCCACACCAGCGGGGTCAGCATCGTCACCGGGCCGGACGCCGCCTCGGTGGACAGCCCCGACAGCACCGCCGTCAGCACGGCACCGGCCGCGGCGCACGCCAGCCCGGCGAGCATCCGTCCCCGGGGCAGGCGCGCGGCCGGCAGCGCCGCCTCACCGAGGGCCTCGACCGGGCGGATGCGGGCGGTACGGCGGGCGGAGACGCGCGCGGCGGTCCAGGCGGCCAGGACGGTCGCCGCGAGCGCGGCGAGTACCGGGAACGGGCTCACCACGAGCCGCAGGTTCTCCGGCATCACGCCCAGCGCGACGAACCGGGAGCGCAGCCAGAAGCCCAGGCCGACTCCCAGGGCGGACCCCAGGGTCCCGGCGACGGCGCCGAGCACGAGCGCCTCGCCGCCGAGCAGCCGGCGCACCTGCCGGGGTGTCGCCGCGACCGCTCTCAGCAGGGCGATCTCCCGGTGGCGCTGCTGGACGGAGAGCGCGAACGTGCCGGCCACGACGAGGACCGCGACCAGCAGCGCGGTACCGCCGAGGGCGCCGCCCATGCTGACCAGCTTCAGCCGTGCCTGCTCCGCGTCGAGGAACTCGGCCGCGCCGCGCTCGTCGCCGGTGTGGACGACCGCACCGTCGAGCACCGGGGTCAGGTCGATCCGAGGCGCGCCGGACCGGGGGAAGACGCCGATCGCGCTGACCAGGCCGGGGCGGCCGGCCAGGCGGCGGGCCTCGGCGGCGGCGAAGAACAGCGTGTCCTGACTGGGCAGGGCCTCGGCGGTGACGCCCGTCACCCGGTAGACCCGCGACCCCGCCGGCGACTCCACGGTCACCTCGGCGCCCACGTCCAGCCCCGCCCGCGCGTCCGCCACCAGTTCGTTCCCGTCCCCGGGCGCGCGTCCGGCGCGCAGGGTGAACGGGGTGAGCGGGGCCGACTCCCAGCCGTGCCCCTCAAAGGACCGGCCCGCGACCCGGACGGGGAACGTCACCTCGGTGACCACCCGCCCGACCCCCGGCAGCCGGCCCAGCTCCCCGGCGAGGGAGGCGGGGATCCACCGGCGCTCCGACAGGGCCTTGGCCTTCGTCTTGGTCTTGTCCTCCGATTTCCGGACCGTCTCGCGGACGTACCGGTCGCCCGCGACGAGCACCGGGGCACCCGCGTAGCGCTCGGGGGCGACGCCGCCGCGCAGCCCGGTCTCCAGCAGCATCCCGCAGGCGCAGACCAGGGCCGCCGCGCACATCAGGGCGAGGAAGGCGCCCGCGAAGCCGGCCTTGCGGTGCCGGATCGCCCGCAACGCGAAGAAGATCATTACACCCACGCTCCCAGTCGGGTCATACGCTCGGCCACCCGGTCGGAGGTCGGCGCGGTCATCGCGTCCACGATCCGGCCGTCGGCCAGGAACAGGACGGTGTCGGCATAGGAGGCCGCCACCGGGTCGTGGGTGACCATCACCACGGTCTGGCCCATGCCGTCCACCACCTCGCGGAGCAGCCTCAGCACGTCACGGGCGGTCATCGTGTCGAGCGCGCCGGTGGGCTCGTCGCCGAAGACCACCTCGGGCCGGATCGCCAGCGCCCGGGCGATGGCCACCCGCTGCTGCTGCCCGCCGGAGAGCTGGGCGGGCCGGTGCCCGGTCCGCCCGTCCAGGCCGACCCGCGAGACGATCTCGCGGAGCCAGGCCCGATCCACCCGGTCGCCCGAGAGCCGGAGCGGCAGCGTGATGTTCTCGGCCGCGGTCAGCGAGGACACCAGGTTGAACGCCTGGAACACGAACCCGATCCGCCGCCTGCGCAGCTTCGTCAGCCGCGTCTCGTCCATCCCGGTCAGCTCGGTGCCGCCCAGCCGTACCGAGCCCGAGGACGGTGCGTCCAGCCCGGCCGCGCAGTGCAGGAACGTGCTCTTCCCCGACCCCGACGGTCCCATCACCGCGGTGAAGCTCCCTTGCGGGATGCCCACCGTCACCTCGCGCAGGGCCGCCACCGCGCCCTGTCCCGTGCCGTACACCTTGCTCACCGCGTCCAAACGCACCACGTCCGTCATGCCTGCCAGCCTGCTGGCCTGCGGTCCGCCGGGCCAGAGATGCGATCACCGGCGGACCGTGACATCGTCATGATCCGGACACTGGTAGACATGTCCCGTGATCCGTGTGCTGCTGGCCGAGGACCAGCACGTCGTCCGGGGCGCCCTGGTGGCGCTGCTGGGCCTGGAGGAGGACCTGGAGGTCGTCGCCGCCGTCGAGTCGGGCGACGCCGTGCTGCCCGCCGCGCTCCTGCACCGGCCCGACGTCGCGGTGCTCGACATCGACATGCCCGGCGCGCTCGACGGCCTCGCCGCCGCGGGAGAGCTCCGCTCGCGGCTGCCCGCCTGCCGGACGCTCATGCTCACCGCGTACGGCAAGCCGGGCCATCTCCGCCGGGCGCTCGGTGCGCGGGCGGACGGGTTCCTGCTGAAGACCGCACCGCCGGAGGAACTGGTGGCCGCCATCCGCGCGGTGGCCGGCGGCGAGCGGGTGCTCGACCCCTCGCTGGCGGTGACGGCCTGGGACCTGGCCGACAACCCGCTCACCCCCCGCGAGGTCGACGTGCTCCGGCTGGTGGCCGAGGGGATCGACGCCGCCGAGATCGCCGGGCGCCTCTTCCTGAGTGCGGGGACCGTGCGCAACTACATCACCGCGATCGTCACCAAGCTCAACGCCCGCAACCGGGTCGACGCCGTGCGCATCGCGGGAGAGGCCGGCTGGATCTGACCGCGCCGCGCCGCGCCGCGCCCCGCCCGCACGGCCGGGACGGGAGACGGGGACCGGGCCGACCGGGGACGGGACCGCCGGGGAGGGACCGCGGCGCCGGACCGACCGAGGACGGGACCGCCGAGGACGGGGCCGCGGTGCCGGGCCGACCGAGGAGCGGGGGCGTCAGCCGACGGGTACGGGCACCGCGAGGGATGCGGTGGGGACCCGGGCCTCGATCTCGAACCGCTCACCGTCGCGGGTGGTGGCGAGACCGCCGCCGAGGGCGGCCAGCCGCGTGGTCAGGTTGCCGACTCCCGCCGAGCCGCGGCGCCCCGCGGTCCGGTCCCGGGCGGGGCCCTCGGCGGAGACCGCGGCCGGGCGCACGCCGTCGTTGCGCACGCGGAGCCGTACCCCGCCCTGCTCGCGGTCCGCCGCGATCGTGCAGCGGCGTGCGGCGCTGTGCCGGAGCACGTTGGTCACCGCCTCGCGCAGCACCGCGCTCAGCACGGTCTCGACCTCCGCGGCGACCCGGCCGTGGCCCAGCTCGACCGTGACCTCGATGCCCGCGGCGCCCAGGAGCGACCGCGCCGAGTCCGCCTCGGTGGCCAGCGACATCTCGTACCGCTCCCCGGAGACGGAGCGCATGTCGGCCTCCGCCCTCTCCACCATCCCGAGCACGTCCTCGGTCTCGGCGCGGGCCCGGACGGGGTCGAGCCTCCTGGCCAGCTCGCACTTGAGGAGGATCGCCGCCATGCTGTGGCCGAGCAGGTCGTGCAGGTCCCGGGCGGCGCGCAGGCGCTCCTCGACCACCGCCGAGCGGGCCAGCTCCTCCTTGACCGCCTGGACCTCCTCCGCCAGCAGGGCCAGGCGGAGGAGCCCGTGGACGACCAGGCCAGTCACCAGCGTGCTCACCGTGTGGTTCACCGTCACGGCGGGTTCCAGCCCGAGGACGACGCCGATGACCGCGGCGCTCGCCGTCACGGAGGCGACGAGCGGCCAAGCGAGCACCGCGGGGAAGGCCAGCAGGAGCGGACCGGAGAGGAACCCGGCGACGCCCAGCCAGACCTCGCCGAAGGCGGGGATCGGGAGATAGGCGAGCAGGGCCATGACCGCCAGCGACCACGTGTGGCGGCCGGACACCAGGCGCAGCTGCAGGAGGAGGATCAGCCCGAGGCAGGCGGCCGCCGGGAGCAGCGAGCCCGCCGGGAGCCGGAGCAGCGCCTTGGCGCTGAACCCGGCCAGGACGACGGCCAGCAGGGTGAAGGAGAGAACGGAGGCGCGCCGGTCGTCCGGCGGGAGCGACGGAGCGGACCCGGCGCCGGGAAGCACGACGGAGACGGTGAAACGGCCGGTGGAGGAGAGACCCGTCGTGAGCGATCCGCCCGCCTCCGCGACCCGGCCGGGGAGGTCGCCCAGGCTCTCGTCCTCCGCGGTCCTGGCTCCGTCGTTGGAGACGCGGAGCCGGACTCCGCCCTCGGACGTGTCGGTCTCGATCTCGCACGTCGTCGCCGTGCCGCGCCGTACGACCTCGGTCACCGCCTCCCGGAGCACGGCCGCGAGCAGCGCGCCCGCGGGTCCCAGCGGTTCGGCGTGGCCGACGCGCGCGTGCGCGGTCACGCCCGCGGCCGCCAGCATCGCGCGGGCGGTGGTGATCTCGGGTGCCAGGGACATGGCGCGGTACCCGGAGGCGGCGGCCCGCGCCTCGGCCAGGGCGCGCCGTGCCGTGCCCGCGACCTGTCCGAGGATCTCGGCCGTGCGGTCCGGCTCGGCCAGGGCGAGCCTGCCGCCTGCGGCGATCATGGTGAGGCCTCGTCCGAGACCGTCGCTCAGTTCGGCGGCGATGCGCAGCCGCTCCTCGGCGACGGCGGCCACGGCGAGGGCGAGCCTGGCCGAGTGCAGCTGGTCGACCCGCTGGGTGAGCCGGGTCAGGCCGTAGACCACCAGCGCGATCAGGATCATCGTGATCGTGGCGTCGGCCGCGGCGGACGCTTCGCCGTACCGGACGGAGCCGATCACCGCCGCCGCCGCGGCGACCGCCGGAGCGAGCGGCCACAGCGGCGACAGCAGCAGCGACCCGGCCAGGAAGCCGAGCATGCCGACGGATGCGCCGGAGGCGAGAACGCCCCAGAACCCGGCTCCGGCCTGTACGACGAACAGCATCGGCCCCCGGAACCGTCTGAGCACCGGCAGGACGTGAACGAGCTGCAGCGCGAACACGACGATCGCGATCGGCACCCCGGCCAGCAGGTACACGCTCGCGAACGCGCCCAGAACGGCGAGGGTGATCCCCCGGGCCAGGTGGGGCGCTTGCATCTGCGGCGAATCCGTACCCCCGAATCCCGGGACAGAGCCGTTCACCGGACCCGCCCAGGCGCGCGACTGCCGTCCGGGTCGTAGGGCAGCCGGGCCGCCACACGGAAGCCTCCCCCGGGCCTGGGCCCCGCCTCGAACGCGCCTCCGTACATCCTGGCGCGTTCGCGCATGCCGATCAGGCCGTGGCCGCCCTGGCCGGCGCGGTCCGCGCACGGCGGGCGGCCGTGGCGGGGGCCGTCGTCGACGACCTCGATCACGGCTTCCCGCCCGTCGACGTCGACGGTGACCGCGCAGCGGGTGGGCCCGGCGTGGGTGACGACGTTGGTCAGGGCCTGCTGCACGATCCGGTACACCGACATCGCGGCCGCGGCGGGCAGCACGGCCCCTTCGCGGACGGCCAGGTCCACCTCGACCCCGGCCGAGCGGGCGTGGGCGGCCAGTCCGGGCAGGTCCGCCATGCCGGGTGCGGGCAGCCGGTCCTGGTGGGGGTCGCCGTCGGCGCGCAGCAGGTCGAGCACGCGGTGGATCTCGGCCAGTGCGCTGCGGCTGGTCTGCTCGATGACGGCCAGCGCGGCGCGGACCTCCTGCGGGCGGGCGTCGGCGAGGTGGTTGGCGACGGTGGCCTTGACGGTGATCAGGCTCATGCTGTGGCCGATGACGTCGTGCAGTTCCCGGGCGATGCGCCGGCGCTCGTCGGTCACCACGGCATCGGCGACGCTCTTTCCGTCGAGGTGCCCTCCAGGCCATTTCATGGCGGCAAGCTATCTCCCCGGCCGGTCACGCGGCGTCTGCCCACGGTCGGACATACGCCTCTGCCCGGGGTCGCACCACCCGCCCGAACCCGCCCGCCAAGATCCGACCCGAGCCAGACGCGCGCACCCC
>NZ_BMQE01000100.1:0-7069 GCF_014647955.1 Planomonospora antibiotica
GCGTGGCAGGTCTGCCCCTGCTTGGGGAAGAACAGCACCGTCTCCGGATACTTGTGCTGCATCCCGGGGACCGGCTCGGCCCCGACACGCGGGACGTTGAGGTCGAGCTGCCCGGCCGGATGCGGGTTGAGCCGCGCCCGCACCTCGTTCGCCGCCGCCTGGAGCCGCGCGTTCGGGGCGCCGTCGCGCAGCAGGCCGGCCAGCCGGGCGACGTCCGCGGCGGGCAGCATGTCGGGCTGGGGGAAGACCAGCCGGTAGATCGGGTCCTCGGGCACGGCCGACCAGTCGATCAGCTCCTCCACCACGTAGGCGTTGGTGCGGAAGGGCAGCACGGTCGCCACCGCCCGGATCCGGAGCCGCTCCTCCTCGTCGAGACCGGCCCGCAGCAGCAGCAGGTCGTCGAGGTGTTTCGCCGTGTAGGCGCGGAACCCCCGGGTGGACGTCTCTTTCAAGATCACTAAGTGATTCCTCTCGCTTTTACCCTCTATGCGTAAACCTCTTCGACCACTCGCGCGTCTATCACGCTTACCTACCGGACGTCCCCACCCGGAGATCGGTTCCATCCGATACCGAACTCCACCGGCACCTCCATCGCGATATATCTTGATTCCGTCTAGAATCGGGCCATGACCGCTCCCGCTCCCGCTTCCGCTCCCGTGCTACGCGCCTCCGACGCGGACCGTGATCGCGTGGCCGCCGTGCTCGGCGAGGCGCTCGCCACCGGTCGCCTGACCAGCGTCGAGCACGCCGACCGCCTGGACGCCGCCTACAGCGCGGTGACCGTGGGCGAACTCGCCCCCCTCACCTGCGACCTGCCGGACGTCACCGCACCGGCCGCCGTCCCCGCCACCGAGCACCAGGAGGTCGCCGCCGTCTTCAGCAAGGTCGTCCGGGTCACCGGCCGGGTGGCCTTCGGCAAGGTCGTCGTCTCCCGGGAGAGAACCGACTGGAACATCCCGAGCGCTCCCTGATCGCCCCCGCCTGTGTGGCACCAGGCGGCGACGCCTACGATGCGGGAATCCCACCCCGCACGAGGTGACCGCCGCCCGGCATCACGGCGCCTACGACGTGGGGCCCCATCCCGTACGAGGTGACCGCTTGCCTGACACCGCCGACGTCTCCGGCGCTCCCGTCGCGCTGGACGCGATGGGCGGCGACCACGCCCCCGCCGAGATCGTCGCCGGAGCCGTGCAGGCCGTCCGGGAGCACGGGGTCCCCGTCGTCCTCGTCGGCGCGCCCCGCCCGATCCACGAGGCCCTGGCCCGGCACGGCGCGACCGCCGAGATCCCGATCGTCCGCGCCGAGGAGGCACTGGCGATGGACGAGGGGGCCCTCGCCAGCCTGCGCCGTCCCCGCTCCAGCATCGCCGTCGCCTGCCACCTCGTACGGCGGGGCGACGCGTGCGCCGTCGTCTCGGCGGGCTCCACCGCCGGGGTCGTGGCCACCGGCAAGCTCCGGCTCAAGGGACAGCCCGGCGTGCTCCGCCCCGCGATCGCGGTGGCCCTGCCCACCCGCCCGCGCCCCTCCATCCTCCTGGACGCCGGAGCGAACGCCGAGGTCAAGCCCGAGATGCTGGTCCAGTTCGCCCACCTCGGCGCCGCCTACGCCGAGACCGCACTCGGCATCACCGGACCCCGCATCGGCCTGCTGACCATCGGCAGCGAACCCGGCAAGGGCAACAAACTCGTCAAACGGGCGCACGAGCTGCTCTCGGCCGCCCCCGGCCTGGACTTCACCGGCAACGTCGAGGGCCACGACCTGCTCACCGGGGCCGTGGACGTCATCGTCGCCGACGGCTTCACCGGCAACGTGGCGCTCAAGACCATGGAGGGCAGCGTGCGCTACGCCTTCGCCGAGCTGCGCGAGACGATCCAGGAGAGCCGCACCGCCCGGCTGGGCGGGCTGCTCCAGCGCAGGCGCATCATGGAGCTCCGCCGCCGGCTGGACCCCGAGGCGTACGGCGGCGCCGTACTGCTCGGGCTGAACGGCACCGTGGTCATCGCGCACGGGGCCTCGCAGGCGGCGGGCGTGAGCGCCGCCTGCGAGCTGGCCGCCGCGCTGGCCCACCGCGGCGTGGTGGCCCGCATCGGCGAACGCCTCGGCCACGCCCACCGGCCGCACCGCCTCTGGTGACACGGACCGGCGGACGCGACGATTCATGATCAAGTATGCGCGCGATGTCCCGGAGCCACGACGGCACTACCGATATCCTTGGCACATGACCGACCCGCAGCTCGTCCTCACCGAGCGCGTCCAGCAGGCGCTGGCCGCCGCCTTCGGTGCCGAGTACTCCGACGCAGACCCGCTGATCCGCCCCTCGCAGTTCGCCGACTACCAGGCGAACGTCGCGATGAGCCTGAGCAAGCGCCTGCGACGTGCCCCGCGGGAGGTCGCCCAGGAGATCGCCGACCGGCTCACCGCGGACCCCGGATTCCCCGGGACCGCCGAGGTCAGCGGCCCCGGCTTCCTCAACATCGCGCTCGACGACTCCTGGATCGCCGCGCAGGCCGCCGAGATCCTCGCCGATCCGCGCACCGGCGTCGTCGCGGCGTCCGCGCCGCAGACCGTCGTGGTCGACTACTCCGCGCCCAATGCGGCCAAGGAGATGCACGTCGGCCACCTGCGCACGACCATCGTCGGCGACGCCCTGGTCCGCGTGCACGAGCACCTGGGCAACAAGGTCATCCGGCAGAACCACCTGGGCGACTGGGGCACCCCCTTCGGCATGCTCATCGAGCACCTCCTGGACATCGGCGAGGAGGCCGCCGTCGCCCAGCTCGAAGCCGGCGAGGGCAACGAGTACTACCAGGCCGCCCGCGTGAAGTTCGACTCCGATCCGGAGTTCAACCAGCGCGCCCGCGCCCGGGTCGTGACCCTCCAGGGCAAGGACCCGGAGACCATGCGCCTGTGGCACCTGTTCATGGACGCCACGGTCCGCTACTTCAACAAGGTCTACAACCGGCTCGGCGTCACCCTGACCGACGAGGACATCGCCGGCGAGAGCATGTACAACGACATGCTCCCCCAGGTCTGCGACGAGCTGCAGGACCGCGGCATCGCCGTCGTCAGCGACGGCGCGCTCTGCGTCTTCCCGCCGGGCTACACCGGCCGGGAGGGCCAGCCGCTGCCGTTCATGATCCGCAAGAGCGACGGCGGGTACGGCTACGCCACCACCGACCTGGCCACGATCCGCTACCGCGTCCAGGACCTCAAGGCCGACCGCATCCTCTACGTGATCGGCGCGACGCAGGCCCTGCACATGTCGATGCTGTTCGACTCGGCCCGGATCGCGGGCTGGCTGCCCGACCACGTCCGCGCCGAGCACGTCCAGATCGGCAGCGTGCTCGGCAGCGACGGCAAGATGTTCAAGACCCGGAGCGGAAAGTCGATCAAGCTGCTGGAGCTGCTCGACGAGGCCGACGTCCGCGCCGCCGCCGTGATCGCGGACCGCGACTACGACGACGCCGCCCGCGCCGAGATCGCCCACGCGGTCGGCATGGGCGCGGTCAAGTACGCCGACCTGTCGGTCAGCCACGACAGCGAGTACGTCTTCGACTTCGACCGCATGCTCGCCCTCACCGGCAACACCGGCCCCTACCTGCAGTACGCCACGGCCCGCATCCGCTCCATCTTCCGCAAGGGCGGCGCCGCCCCGGCGGAGGCCACCGGAGCGATCGTCCTCGGCCACCCGGCCGAGCGCGCGCTGGCCCTGCGGCTGCTGGGGTTCGGCGCGGCCGTCGAGGAGATGGCCGAGGGCTCCGCCCCGCACAAGGTCGCCACCTTCCTCTTCGAGACCGCCAGCGCCTTCACCGCGTTCTACGAGAACTGCCCGGTCCTGAAGGAGGGCGTCGACGAGGCCACCCGCGCCTCGCGCCTCGCGTTGTGCGCCCTCACCCTCCGGGTGCTGGAGACCGGGCTGGACCTCCTCGGCGTCCCGGTGCCCGAGCGCATGTGACCCCGTCCGCCGGACGATCACCTGGATTCGTCAAATCCAGGTGATCGTCCGGCAAAGACCGGTACGGCGCGCCTCCCAACGGTGATCTCCGCAGCGGACTACGCTGGCGCGGTCAACGGTCACGACTTCGAAAGAGTTCCCCGCCCTTGAGCACGGACCTGACCGCGACCCCCCACGCCGGGGCGGAGTTGCACCGCTATGCCGAGGCACTCCTGGCGAGCCTCTCCACCGACGCACTCCCGGCACCGCCGCCGCAGGAGCTCACGGACGCGCCCGGCCACTGGCTGCCCCCGGCCGTCGAGGCCCTGGCGGCCCTCTCCCGGGGCGAAGACGCGCTGGGCCCCCTCGGCCGCGCCGCCCAGTGCGACGAGCGCAGGACCGCGCTCTTCCTCTGCCTCGCCCTCGCCGCCGCCGGCCAGGGGGACCGCATCCACGCCTCCTGGTTCGGCACCGCCTTCGGCGACCTCTCCATGGACCGGCCCGTCACCCCGGGGCAGCGGGCCCTCTGGCTCACCGCCGCCCGGGGCGCGTACGGCCCAGCGGGAAAGATCTTCGTGCTGCGCAAGCTCGACGCGTTCTCCCTCTCCGCCGACTCCGATCCCGCCCGCTGGCTCCGCGCCCTGGCCCCCGACGAACCCTCGATCGTGGTGCCCCCGTCCCTGGCCGACTTCCCGGAGATCGCGCAGCTTCCCGAACTGGCGCGGCCCGTGCACGCCTCCATCCAGCTGGCCCGGCTCCGCAGCCGCTGCGTCGAGATCACCTCGGTCCGCGAGGAGCGAGGTGACGGCACCGGTGGTACGGTCCACCACCCGCACCACTCCGGTGCCGCGGGCACCGAGGACGAACCGTCGGCGGTGCTGCGCCGCCTGATCGTCTCCGACGAGACCGGCGGCCGGGCGCTGTCTCTGACCGACTATCTCCTGGCGGACCTGCGACCCGGATCCGACCCCCGGCTCGCGGCCATCGCCCTGCACGTGGCCGCACCGGCCGTGCGGAGCGCCGCCGAAGAACTCGTCCAGGCCACCCAGGCCACCCCTCCCTCCGCGGTCACGGTCTCCCTGCTCGGGCACGACGTGGCCCTCCGCCCGGAGGGCCCCGACCCCGCCTCGCTCGCCGCCGCCGAAGAACACCTGGTGGCCGCGAGCATCCCGGCCCGAGGTCTCCCCTGGCCCGCCTACGCCCTGTTCGCCCTCGGCGCGGTGCTCGTGGCCGCGGCCTTCCTCGTCCCGGCGCCGCTCCCGGCGGCGGCGCTCGCGCTGCTGCTGTCGGCGGGGGGCGCCTACCTGCTCTGGCAGCGGCGTGCACGCGAGCAGGAGGACGCCGACTACGTGGCGGCCCAGCTCGCCGAGTTACGCGAACTCGCCGACGGAGCCGTGTGGGCCCTGCACGAGTATGCCCGCGAGGCGGAGAAGCGCGCACAGACCGCCACCTCGGACCTGACCGAGCTGACCCGTCTGCTGCGGCGCGGTCCCCGGGCAGGCTGAGCGGGACGAGCGTCCAGGCAGGAGACCGGAGACGTGAGACCGCGGCGGAGGCGGAATGGGGGGTCCGCCGTCCTGGGGGACGGCGACGGTCTCACGTCGCGGGATCAGCCGCTGGTGATCTCCATATCGGCCGGGGCCAGCAGGAAGACCTTCTCCGCGATCCGCTCGATGCGGCCCTCGCAGCCGTAGGCCAGTCCCGCCGCGAAGTCGACCATCCGCGTCGCCTCCGCAGCGGTCATCTCGTTGACATCCATGATCACGGCCTGCCGCTCACGAAAGTGCCGTCCGATGATGGGGGCATCGTTGTACTTGCGCGGCGTCAGCATCACGATCCTCGAAGGCTCGCTCACCGCACGCCAGCGCTTGGCCGCACGCTCGGAAGCCGGCCGCCAGTTCTCGTCCTCGGCCTCGATCTCTTCCTCGTACTCGTAGTCGTAGGAGTCGTCATAATGCTCTGCCCCACCCAGGCCAAGGTATGTCGCCACCTTGCGCACTGCCCCCATTGGCACGTCCTTTCCGCAGGACTCCGCCTCGTTCGGCGTGTGTCCCTACACCTTTGACGCTAGCCGACGCCCAGAAGTTCGCCACGCGACACGCCCAGCGTGTAATTCCAATTCGTACGGTCAACGTCAAGGCCTGCCTGCCCCCCAGGCCTGCCTTCAATCCCCCGTCGATGACCCCCCTAGTATCTCGTCATGCGCATCTACACTGTCGACTCTTTTACCGACCGGATTTTCCGTGGCAACCCGGCAGGTGTCTGCCTGCTCGACGACCCGGTGCCCGATGCGTGGATGCAGTCCGTCGCCGCCGAGATGAGACACTCCGAGACGGCCTTCGTGCTGGCCGGAGCGAACGGCGGCCCCTATTCCCTGCGCTGGTTCACCCCGGCGGCCGAGGTCGCCCTCTGCGGACATGCCACGCTCGCCACCGCGCACGTGCTCTACTCCACCGGAGCCGCCCCCGAGACCCTCGGATTCTCGACGAAGAGCGGAATCCTCTCCGTGACCCGTGACGAGGACGGCCTGCTCACCATGGATTTCCCGATGAAGGCCATCGTGGAGGCGACTCCTCCGGAGGGACTCGTCGAGGCGCTCGGCGTCACGCCGGTCCGGATCGGCAGGAACGAGTGGGACTACCTCGTCGAGGTCGAGGACGAGACGGCGGTGCGCTCCGCCTCGCCGGACTTCGCCGCCCTGGAGGCCGTGGACGCCCGTGGCGTCATCGTCACCGCCGAATCCGCGCAGGGGGACGCGGACTACGTGTCCCGCTTCTTCGCCCCCAAGGTCGGCGTCCCCGAGGATCCGGTCACCGGATCGGCCCACTGTGCGCTCGCCCCCTACTGGTCGGCCAGACTCGGCAGAGACGCTCTCGTCGGCCGGCAGCTCTCCGAACGGGGCGGCGAGATCCGCACGGTCGTGCGCGGCGATCGGGTCGAGCTGACAGGGCGAGCGGTGACCGTGCTCTCCGGCGAACTCCACGCCTGAGGACACCCGGGAACGCAAGAAGGGCCGCCCCGCAGGACGACCCTCCAGAAACCGGAACCCCCGCCCCGCAACACCCACCGGCCGGCCCCACACCCCCGCAAAAACAGAAAGGGCCGCCCCGAAGGGCGGCCCTCACACAAAAAATT
>NZ_BMQE01000101.1:0-6086 GCF_014647955.1 Planomonospora antibiotica
ATACAAATCCAATCGATCACACTGTGACATCAAAGACTTCGGCTCACGTAAAGCCCTCTCATAGTACCTAGGTACCTCACTGAGTAGCGAGGCTTCGACTTATGGCATTTCGAGTTGCGCGTGCCGATTCCTGCGGGGGCCGAAAATCCATCCTGTACCGCTTCAAAAGTCATCGCAGGGTGCTTGGCCTGCAGGTCGACCTGATGCGGCGGTACGGGCAAGATCGGTTCTTGTGTCTGTCCGTCTCCTGTATCTGATCATGATTCGGTTGTTCGGCTGGCTGGTGCTGCTGGGCCGAAGCGAGGCGGTCAAGAATGCCGAGATCATGGTGCTCCGGCACGAGGTGGCGGTGCTGCGCCGTCAGGTCGCCCGGCCGAAGCCGGACTGGGTCGATCGTGCGGTCCTGGCCGCGCTGGCGCGGTTCTTGCCCTCTGCCGTGCGCGCGCATCGGCTGGTGACGCCGGGCACCCTGCTGGCCTGGCACCGTCGCCTGGTCCGACGCCGGTGGACGTAAT
This sequence comes from Planomonospora antibiotica, assembly GCF_014647955.1. Classification (NCBI taxonomy): domain Bacteria; kingdom Bacillati; phylum Actinomycetota; class Actinomycetes; order Streptosporangiales; family Streptosporangiaceae; genus Planomonospora; species Planomonospora antibiotica. The sequence continues at coordinate 516 of NZ_BMQE01000101.1, forward strand.
CCGAGCCGGCCCGGCCCGCCCCGAGGACGGGCAAGGAGATCCGGGAGTTGGTGCTGCGCCTGGCGCGGGAGAACCCGTCCTGGGGATAGCGCCGGGTGCACGGTGGATTGGCCCAGCTCGGCTACCAGGTCAGCGAGGCGACCGTACGCCGGATCCTGCGGCGCCGGCGCTTCGGCCCGGCGCCCCGAGACGCCGACACCTCCTGGCGAACGTTCCTGCGCACCCAGGCGCAAGGTTTGCTGGCCGTCGACTTCTTCCACGTCGACACGATCTCCTTGAAGCGTCTGTACGTGCTGTTCGTGATGGAGATCGCCACCCGGCGCGTGCACATCCTCGGCGTGACCGCCCACCCGACCGGCGCCTGGACGGTCCAGCAGGTCCGCAACCTGCTCATGGACCTGGGGACGCGGATTGACTCGTTTCGCTTCCTCATCCGCGACCGGGACACCAAGTTCACCGCTGTCTTCGACGCGATCTTCGCCGACGCGGGCGTGACGGTGGTCAAGACACCGCCGCGCACGCCGCGGGCCAACTGCTACGCCGAACGGTGGGTGCGCACCGTACGGGCCGAGTGCACCGACCGCATGCTGATCTCCAACGAACGGCACCTGCGGTCGGTGTTGGCCGAGTACGCCGATCACTACAACGGCCACCGGCCGCACCAGTCCCGCGCGCAGCGACCACCCGACCACGACGAGCAGGCCGTCGTACCACTGGAAGGCCGGATCGAACGCCGGAGGGTGCTCGGCGGGCTGATCAACGAGTATCACCGAGCCGCGTAGCCGCTCCGGAGAACTCCCAGCTCAAGCCCTATGCGATGGATTTTGAAGCGGTACAGGTCAGCTGTTCGATGAGATGGTACACGTCGTCGTAGTCATGGGCGGCGGTCATGTCTTCGAGTGTACGCACGGCCCCTGCCCAGGCGGCGGGAAATACCGTGGGCACAGGATTCACGGTCCGGCTGTCGCGGATCCGGATCGTATTGGGCCGGGGTCCGCCTGGCACGGTAGGGCTGCCCGTGATGATGTCCGGGCCGATAGGGTGGCGTATTCATGGAGCTTGGACTTTCCTCTGAGATCGGGCGGTGCGGTGCGTTCGCCGCCGCGCGTGCGATCTCCGTCTGGGTGGGGGACGGCCGGGCGATCACCCCTGGTGGCGCGCTCAAGCCCGCGCTGGTGCCGTAGGCGGCCGAGGCGCTGGGGGTGCCGTGCCCGGCCAAGGTCCGGCGGCTCAGCGACGTTCCCACGGTTCACCGCCCCTGGGTGACCGCGCTGGCAGGCAGGCTCATTGCGATCTCCGGCAGCAAGGTCGTACAGCGGCAGGTCTCGGTGGAGGTGGCCCCGCAGGAGTGGCTCGCGGCGCTGGAGCAGGTGCTCTGCGCGCAGGTGAGCGATCCATGTGGCGCTGATCCGCGCGTGGTGTGCCAGGTGACGCTCCTGGAGCTGGCCCGGCAGGAGCCGCCGGTGGGCGGGGCGCTGCGCGAGGCGGTCGCCGAGGTGATGCGCGCACGCCGTGACTGGGACTGGCGCGCCGTCTACCTGGCCGACGAGGGCAGGGCGCATCCCGTCGACCGGGTGGTGGAGATCCTGCGTGACTTCGGTGCGCTGGACGAGCGCATGGCGTTGACCGCCGTGGGGGAGTACGCCCGGGCCGAGCTGGACCGGCGGGTTCCGCCGCCGGTCACTCCGGAGCTGCCCGCCACTCGTGTGCTGGAGCTGCTGGCTGCGCTGCCCGAGGAGGAGATCTGGGAGCCGGTGTGGCGCTGGATCGACCCCTTCCCGGGCGACCGTGCCCGCGACCCGTTGCGGGAGTTGCTGCACGCCGCCGCGGACGCCGCTCCGGCCGGGCGGATCACCGCCGTCGAGGTGATCGGTGAACGCGGTGAGTACGCTCTGCCGCTCTGGCGCGAGGTGCGCGACCATCCCGTGCTGGGCGCGCACGCCCGGCGCGCTCTGGCGGATCTGGACAGCGGTCCCATCCCCGCGGAGCGGGACGTGCGCTGGGTCACGGCCGACTACGCGCTGGCCGCTCTGGACCGGTACGGCGCGACGGATGCCCGGTACGTCCTGCTGGACGCCGTCGAGGGGGATGTCCGCGAAGCCGTGAGCGGCAGCGGCCACCTCGAGGCCGGCCGGCTGCTGGCCGCGCTGCCGCCCGTCCCACCGCCGATCCCGGCCTACCAGCTCAAGATCTCCCTGTACGGCGGGCTGTGGCGGCGCGTGCTGGTCCCGGAGAACCTCACCCTGGGCGTTCTGCACGAGGTGATCCGGATCCTGTTCGGCTGGGGTGACGATCACCTGCACCTGTTCAAGACCGCCAGGCGCAGGTACGCTGATCCGTTCCACGGGCTGGAGGAGTGTGGCGACGAGTACGCCTACCGCGTCAACCGGGCGCTGCCGTCGCCCCGCTCGAAGGTGACGTACGTCTACGACCTCGGTGACTGCTGGACGCACGAGATTCTTCTGGAGAAGGTCTGCGAGGAGGTCGACCGTCCGGTCTGCGTGGGCGGTAGGGGGGACAACCCGATCGAGCACTACGACCCCGAATATCCCGAAGAACCGGTCCCCTTCGACCAGGATGCCGTCAACGAGCGGCTGGCGGCGCTGCCGTACCCGGTCGGAGCTTAAGCGGCGGCACTCATGATGCGAGGGGCCCATACCGCTTCACCGGTCGTCGTAGGGCGCTTGACCTGCGGGTCGATCTGATGCGGTGGTACGGGCAAGATCGGTTCTTGTGTCTGTCCGTCTCCTGTATCTGATCGTGCTCCAGGTGTTCGGCTGGCTGGCCCGGGCCGAGCCGCAGACGCTGCGTGTGGGTGCCGGAAACTCGGTCAGCGGGGTTGACCTGCGGTTTGGCGCTCGAGCGTTCGCTGTGCATGATCGTTGTTCATGGCGTTGCAGCTGCTCTATCTGATCTTTCTCTGGCTTTCGGGCTGGTTGATGCTGCTGGTCCGCTCAGATGCCTCGAAGGACGTGGAGATTCTCGTGCTCCGGCATCAGCTCGCGGTGCTGCGCCGCCAGGTCACCCGGCCACGACCGTCGTGGGCGGACCGGGCGGTGATCAGCGCGCTGGCGCGAATGCTGCCCGCAGCCGACCGCCTGCGGGTGTTCGTGACGCCGGGCACACTGCTGCGCTGGCACGCTGATCTGGTGCGGTGGCGCTGGACGTCCAAGCGCCGCAGACCCGGGCGGCCTGCGACCCGGCCTTCGGTGCGATCACTGGTCCTTCGCATGGCCCGGGACAACCCGCTGTGGGGGTATCGGCGGATCACCGGTGAACTCGCCGGCCTGGGGTATCGCGTCGGCGCTTCCACCGTGTGGCTCATCCTGAGGAAGGCCGGCCTCGATCCGGCGCCGCGGCGTACGGGACCGACCTGGAGCGAGTTCCTGCCTGTCCAAGCCTCCGGGATCCTGGCGTGCGACTTCTTCCACTGCGACACCGTGCTGCTCAAACGCCTGTACGGCCTGGTCGTCATGGAGCTCTCCACCCGGAGAGTGCACCTGCTCGGCGTCACCGAACATCCCACCGGGAAGTGGGTCGCTCAGCAGGCCCGGAACCTGATGATCGAGCTGGGAGATCGGGCCGGAGACTTCCAGTTCCTCATCCGGGACCGGGATGCGAAGTTCACCACCGCGTTCGATGAAGTGTTCACCGACGCGGGCATCCGGATTTTGAAGACGCCGCCTCGGGCTCCGCAGGCGAACGCCTACATCGAGCGGTGGATCAGTGGGCTGCGCCGGGAACTCCTTGACCGGATGCTGATCGTCAACGCCCGTCACCTGCGACGGGTGCTGGTCACGTACGAGGCTCACTTCAACGAGCACCGCCCGCACCGATCCCTGGGCCAAGCCGCTCCCCTTCGAGCCCTGCCCGACCCGGTCGAGGCCGATATCGAGGTCATCCGTCGTGATCGTCTCGGCGGACTGATCCACGAGTATGCGCAGGTCGCATAGGGTGGCCGAGTTTCTGGCACCCACAGGTGCCGCGTGCCGCATCGTACCGCGGCACGCGAGCAACCACCGAGCAAACATGGGCCCCTTGACCATGGTTCGTATCCAGGGTGGTTCGGGTGGACTTCACGGTGCGGTCGCCGGCGCCGGTCACCGTGTCCAACGGTTTGTCCGATGCGGTGTTAGGTTGCATCATCGAAGGGTGCGGCTCTGGCGGAAATGTCACACTGGAGACATGGACAGGGCACTGAACTACGCGAACATCCGCCCGTACGCGGTTCCCCATGCTCTGGAGGAGCTGACCGGGCCCGCGAGCGGGATCGTCACGCTGCCCGGCTGGCTGGACTGGAGTCCACGGCGCTCCTACGACCTGTCCGACCCGGCGGCGCTGCGGGTGATGTACGAGCAGGTCATCCAGGAAGGCCGAGAGCAGGATCTCAAGGCGTACCTGAACGCCGATCTGTTGGCGCGTGTCTGGCCTGATTTGATCTTGCCGGTGCGGGTCCGTCGACTGTGGGAGTCGCAGTTCACCTGGCTGCGTGACCGGGCCGCGTGATGGACCCCTTCCATCGGAGGCTGATCGAAATCGGCCTCAGTGTCGCCGATCAGTACGGCTTCGCGCTGGCCGGTGGGTACGCGGTGCAGGCGTACGGGATCGTGGAGCGGCCGAGCGAGGACGTCGACCTGTTCGGCGCGCTGGACATGGACTGCCCGGCGGCAGCGGATCACGTGGCCGAGGCATACCGTGCGGCCGGATACCAGGCTGAGACCTTGCAGAGTACCGATCGCTATGTCCGAATGTGGATCTCTGAGCGTGGTACGGACCAGGGATGCAAGGTCGAGGTCGTCGCGGACGTGCGTTTTCAGCCGCCGGTGCGGATGGAGATGGGCCCGGTCCTCCATCCTGACGACGTCGCGGCAGGGAAGACCGAGGCCCTGTTCAACCGCGCACTCGCTCGTGACTTCATCGATGTGGACGCGCTTGTGGAGTCCGGCCGGTACACGCGCGATCAGCTTCTGGAACTGGCCGCTCGCCGGGACGCCGGGTTCGATCAGGAGGTGTTCGCGGAGATGCTGGCGTACGTGCGCCGCCGTACCGATGTGGAATTTCTCGTGTACGGCGTCGATGCGGCGGGGGCTGAGGCACTCAGGAAGCGTTTCGGCGTGTGGGAGAAGGAACTTCGGAAGGGCGAGTGACTGCGCCTGCCGATAATGTCATCCGGCCAGGTCATGGGCTTGCTGGGGATCTCCTGACGCGAGTGACTCCCTGTTGCTCGGGGTGCGGCATGATGATCGTCCGTGCTCTTTCGCCTGGCCTATCTCGCCGTCACGAACGCCTTCGCCGCGCTGCGGCTGCTGCCGATGAGCGATCGAGACAAGGACGTCGAGATCCTCGCTCTGCGCCACCAGATCACCGTTCTCGAACGGCAGCTCGGTGCCGGCACCAGGGTGCGGTTCGTCCCAGAGGACCGTGCCTTCCTCGCCGCCCTGCTGGCGTCGCTGCCCCGCGAGGTCTTGCGCCGGGTGCGGCTCCTCGTCCGCCCGGACACCGTCTTGCACCAAGGCCGCGTAGTTAAGGATCTCGGACGTGCGGCAAGCCACCGGTGAGTACGGCCACAGC
>NZ_BMQE01000102.1:0-5896 GCF_014647955.1 Planomonospora antibiotica
AGGCCAGGGGGCCGAGCAGGGCCAGGGCCAGGAACGTGGCGGCCCGCGCCCGGCTGGAGACGACGGGCGGCCTCAGCAGCCCGGCGGCCGCCACGCTGGGGTGCAGCGCGGCGGCGCCGACCAGCACCGCCCAGCCCAGCCAGCCGATCGTGGAGACGGCGCCGGCCGGCCCGCCCTCCGCCAGGTCGAGCAGGTAGGCGCCGTCCGCGACGAACAGGGACATGTAGGAGACGCTCAGCAGGAGCAGCCACGGCGCCCGGCCGCTGTCGAGCGTCATCCGCAGGATCATGCCCAGCAGGAACAGGTCGACGACCGGGCTGACCAGCGCGAAGGCGAGCTCCGCGCCGGTGTAGCCGCTGTGGTCGATCACGGGGTTGATGAAGAACGCCCAGAAGGGCATGGCCACGCCGACGGTGATGATCGCGCCGTCGAGCAGCCCCGCCCAGCGTGAGCCGCCGGTCCGCAGCCCCAGCACGGTCAGCGCGACCAGGCCCAGGCCGTACGAGAGCAGGGTGGTGACCTGGTAGGCCGTGAGGGCGGCGGGGAGGCGCAGCCACGTCCAGCCGACGCCCCAGAAGAACGCGGACCCCACCCAGGCCAGCGTGACGGTCGTGCCGATCAGCCGCCAGGCCCACAGGCGGCCCAGGCCGTACCGGCGGATGCCGGCGAGGACGGCCGCCAGCGACGAACCCTGCAGCACGACCCAGCACAGGGCGTCCAGGACGGGGGAGACGGCGGCCGCCAGCGGAGCGGCCAGGACCAGCGCGCCCGCGGTCAGGAGGTACGCCAGCCAGCCGTACGGCTCGCGCACCAGGCGCGATCCGCCGGCCGGCGTGGCTCCGCGGGATGTCCGGCTCATTCTCTTCTCTGGATCTGCTCCGGCAGGAAGGTCGTGGAGCGGGGCGGGCCCCGCCGTGGGCGCGCGGGACCGCCGGTCCCGGTGCCGCCGGAGTGCCCGGCCGGGGGCCGGGCGTCTCCGGGGCGGCCGGATCCGGTACGGCGCGCGAGGGGCCGGAGCCCCTACGCGTCCGCGCCGCCGGTCTCTCCGCCGCCGGCGCCCTCGGTCCCGCCGGGAGCCCCGGGGCGCAGCATGCGGCGCAGTGCGGCCAGGGCGTCCTCGTTGGGCGAGGCGGCCTCGCGGTTGACGGCCTGCAACTCGCGGAAGATCTCCTCGCGGTGCACCGGCACCGAGCGCGGGGCGCGGATGCCGATTCGGACCACGTCCCCGCGGACGTCGAGCACGGTGACGACCACGTCGTCACCGATCATCAGGCTCTCCCCCGAGCGGCGGGTCAGCACCAGCACGTGCGGCTCCTTCTCTCACCGGGGGACGTATCGGCAGCCTAACCGATCTCAGACGGATACCAGGGGAGCCCGGACCGGCAGGTCCGAACCGCTGAGCACGGTCTGGACCGCCCGGCGGGTGGCGGTGTCCACCACGATCGGGGCCATCAGGTTGGCCGTCGCGTCGGTGATGGAGCCCGGCGCCGTGACGATGAGCAGGACGAGCAGGTTCGAGGTCTCGCCCGCGCCGAGCATCGCCAGGGTCTCGTCGTCGATCTCGGGCTCGTAGCCGGGGAAGAACGGGTTCGGCGAGATGACGAGGAAGCGCAGGTCCGGGTTCTCCAGCGAGCGCAGGGAGTACAGCACGCCGTCCTCGTCGACGCGCACGAGCACGAACCGGCGGTTGTTCGCGAAGCCCGGCATCGGGCAGACGAACTCGATCGCCGGCAGCTCGCCGCCGGTCGTGTCCACCGGAGCCGCGGTGTCTGCGTTCATCGGGCGGTCCTCTACAGAGATCATTTCAGGAAGTCCACGAGTGAGGGCTGCACGACCTTGGCCGTCGCCGCCAGCGCCGCCTGGTAGGCGGTCTGCTGCAGGGTCAGCTCAGTGATCGTCTTGGGCAGGTCGATGTCTTCGATGTCGGACAGCTGGGTCTTGAGACTCAGAATCCGGGTGTCGGCCGTGTCGCGCATCTGTGTCACGCGATTGTAACGAGCACCGACGTCGGCCACCTCGGTCTGCATGCTCTTGATGCTCGTGTCGAGGCGGGTGAGGTCGTCGCCGAGGGCGGACGGGTCGTTCCTGAGGTTGCCGGCGATGTCGCTCAGCACCTTGAAGAGCTGGTCGTCGCCGTCGCCGAAGACCTTCTTGCCGTCGGAGTTGACCGCGATCTTGGTGTTGTCGCCGATCGTGCGGAGCACCTCGCCGCCCTGGCCGTTGTAGGTGCCGTCCTTCTCGTACGCCACCGATCCGGAGGCGGCGCCGCCGAAGACGGGCCGGCCCAGGTAGGTGGTGTTGGCGATGCCGATCAGCGAGTCGCGGATGTTCTCGATCTCGGTCGCCAGCGCGGTGCGCGCGCTCACCGAGCCGCCCGCGCCGGAGGACATGCCCTGCAGCACCAGTTCCCTGGCCCGGTTGACCTGGCCGTTCGCACTGGTGAGCGCGGTGTCGATGGTGCCCAGCCAGCCGAGGCCGTCGTCGGTGTTGCGGGTGTACTGCTCCTGCGTGCGGATGTCGCTGCGCAGGGACAGGGCCGAGGTCGTTCCCGTGGGGGAGTCGGAGGGCCGGGAGAGCTGCTTGCCGCCCGACAGCTTCTCCTGGATGTCGCCCAGCCGGGAGATGTTGCCCTGCAGGTTGTTGAGCACCCTGGTGGAGATCGAGCGTTCGGTAACGCGCATGTACGTCATGTGTCATCAGCCCCGGATCATGCTGAAGAGGGAGTCGAAAGTGCCGTTGATCGTGTTGATCATCTGCGTGGCGGCCTGGTAGGCGCGCTGGTAGAGCAACATGTTCGCCATCTCCTCGTCCAGGCTGACCCCCGACTGGGAGAGCCGCTGCGCGTCGTTGTTCTGCGTGACGCTGGCCTGGATGGTGGTCCGCCGCTGCGCGGCCTGGGAGGCGACCCCCAGGGCGGTCACGCTCTCCCGGTAGAACCGGTCGGGGCCGCCGGCCGCGTTGGCGAAGCCCGCCAGGGCGTCGGCGTTGCCGGCGTCCAGGTTGCCCTTGGGCGGGAGCACCACCCCGGTGATCGGGTCGGTCTCGACCCTCGGCGGGACGGACGAGACCGCCACCTCCGCCGGGTCGCCGACGCCCACTGTGATCGTGGCGGCGGTGATCACCGTGCCGGTGGTGGGGGTGAAGAAGTCCGCACCCGCGGCGCCGTTCAGGTCGTAGCCCTTGACGTGCTGGGTGTTGACGGTCGAGGCGAGCTTGGCCGCCACCTCGTCCAGCTTGGCCGCGTAGTCCGGCAGGACCTTGTTGAGCGACTGCAGCGACGAGGCGAGCTGACCGGAGGCGACGCCGGCGTCGGCGCCGCTGTCCTTCCACTGCAGCGCGACCGCGTTGGCGACCGGGTCGGCCATCACGTCGCGCAGCGAGCCCCCGCCGGCGACCTTCAGCTCGCGGGCGGAGCCCCCGTCGACCAGCTTGGCCCCGCCCAGGTGGACGTCGACCGCGCCGTTGCCGAGCGCCTTGGAGGTGGCGCCGGTGAGCTCGGCGATCCGCAGCACCAGGCCGTCGCGCTTGTCGGCCAGCTCGCTGGCGGGCAGGCCCGCGGCGGTGGCCCGCACGATCGCCTTGTTGAGCTGGGCGACGGTGTCGGCGGCGGTGTTGACCTCGGTGACGTAGGAGTCGAGCTGGTCGGCCGTGCTGTTCCACAGCGAGTCGAGCGCGTCGTCGCTGCTGCGCAGGCTGTCGGCGACGGTGCCGCCGCGCTGCAGGAGCTGGGCGCGGGCGGCCAGGTCGCCGGGCTGGTTGACGACGTCGTGCCAGGCGTTCCAGTAGTCGGACAGCTGGGACTGGAGCCCGGTGTCGCTGGGCTCGTTGAAGACCTCTTCGACGCGGGCGTGGATCTCCTCCTGGCCCGCGAGGAAGGCGAACTTGGCGTGCTCGATCTGCCCGCGCGACTCCAGGAACGCGTCGCGCAGGCGGGTGACGCCCGCCGCGGTGACGCCGTTGCCCAGGCCGTCGCTGAGGGAGTGGATGGCCGGGGTGACGACCCCGCCGACCGAGTTCAGCTCGACCCGCTGGCGGGTGTAGCCCTCGGTGTTGGCGTTGGCGATGTTCTGGCCGTTGACGTCGAGCGCCTGGCGCTGGGCGTACATGGCGCTCAGCGCGGTGGAGATTCCGGAGAAGGTGCTCATCTGCTACATCGCCTCGTTGACAAGTCGTGAGGAGCGGCCTGCGGTGACGGTCTCGCCGGAGCGGCCGTAGGTCGCCACGGAGCCCGTGACGTTCATCAGCGCCTCGTGGACCGCGCGCGATCCGACGGTGAGCAGCTCGCGGTTGGCCTCGGCGAGCGCGGTGATCTCGGCGGTCAGCGTCAGGAACGCGGTCCGGTGCTGGGTGAACAGCTCGGCCCACGGGCCGCCGGCGGCCTCGGCGAGAGCGGACAGGCTGGGCGCGGGCGGCAGGCCGAGTTCGGCGGCCACCTCGTCGACCTGGGCCGCGCGCAGGACCTCGGCGCGGCGGATCTGCTCCAGCACCATCTCCACCTCGCGGGTGGCGTGCGGCAGCCAGCGCGTCTTGCCCGCCGCCAGTACGAGTTGCTCCTCTTCGAGCTTGAACAGCAGAAGGTCCAGCATCTCGCGGACTCGCCACAGCGTGCTCGACAGATCGGCCAAACTCATCCGTCCCGCCTTCTCAGTCGTAGGGGGCGCCCAGACGGCGCGCTTCCTCACCGGACCCCGTCGGCAGCGCACGGCCCGGCCTGAGGACTTCCCCTCCGGGCGCGCGAACCATGACCGCCTGTGCCCGCCTCATGACGAGAAGTGAGTTTCCGCAACCGTTCAGCAACCGAAAGCAACCGGTTCCTACCTCTTTGTGCCTGTTTTCTCTACATGTCGGCACCGAACACGCCGGATGTACCACTTCCCAGCACATCGTCACGAGAGGGCTGCACGTGAGGACCCAGGGCACCACGACCACCGTCAGCCGCGAGATCGAGAACCTCGTCCGCGAGCACCTGCCGCTGGTGGGTCACATCGTCCGCGAGACGCTCATGCGGGTCCCCTCCCACGTCAACCGTGACGACCTCACCTCCGCCGGCCTGGCCGCCCTGGCCGGCGCCGCCCAGTCCTTCGACCCCGAGCGCGGCACCCCCTTCGGCCGCTTCGCCGCCGTCCGCATCCGCGGCGCCCTCGTCGACGAGCTGCGCGGCCTCGACTGGGCCAGCCGCTCGGTGCGCAGCCGGGCCCGCCAGCTCGACACCGTCCGCCAGCAGCTCAGCGGCTCCCTCGGCCGCACCCCGACCAACCGCGAGCTCGCCACCGCGCTGGGCGTCGCCGAGGAAGAGGTCGACTCCATCGAGGAGGACGTGCAGCGCGCCGTCGTGCTGAGCCTGCAGGGCTTCGCCCCCGGCACCGCCGAGGACATGGTCCAGGAGCAGACCGCCGGTCCCGAGGAGCTGCTGCTCCACCGCGAGCGCCTCGGCTACCTGACCCACGCGGTCGACTCGCTGCCCGAGCGGCTGCGCCTCGTCGTCACCCGCTACTTCCTCGAGGAGCGGCCGATGGCGGAGATCGCCACCGAGCTCGGCGTGACCGAGTCGCGCGTCTCCCAGCTCCGCGCCGAGGCCCTGGTGCTGCTGCGCGACGGCATGAACGCCCAGCTCGAGCCCACCATGGTCAAGAGCCCCGAGCGCCCCGACGGCTGCGTCGCCAAGCGCCGCACCGCCTACTACGCCGAGATCGCCGCCAAGGGCGACCTGCGCAGCCGCCTGGCACTGACCGACGCCCTCGGCGCCCCGGTCGCCCGCGTCGCCTGACCTTCCCGTACGGCCGGCGCCCCGCACTACGCGACCGCCTGCCGTACAGGGCATTCCGGCCCCGTCCGGAAGACGTCTGAAAAAAACCTGCTGGGATTCCTCAGCCCCTCCCGGTCGCCGTCGATGGAA
>NZ_BMQE01000103.1:0-5726 GCF_014647955.1 Planomonospora antibiotica
CGCCCACCGACCCCGTCACCGCCCCGCCCGGCACCCGCCCATCGGCCAGCTCCCGCAACCCCGCCAGCGCGCCCTCCCGATCGGCGGCCACCAGCACCGCCCGATGCTCCAGCGCCGCCCGCGTCGTCACCAGCGACAAACCGACATCGGCCAGACCCGCCTCCGGACGATCCGCCAGATGCTCCGCCAACCGCCCCGCCTGCGCCCGCAGCGCCTCGGTGCTCCGGGCCGACACCACCAGCGGCACCGCCGGAAGCGGGACGCGCACGGGCACGGGCGGCTCCCCGGTCCCCGAGACAGGCTCCGTTCCGTCCGGAGAAGACTCCTCGACCGAAGGATGCTCCTCGACTGCGGGAGGCTCCTCGATGATCACGTGCGCGTTCGTGCCGCTCAATCCGAACGACGACACGCCCGCCCGGCGCGGATGACCGTTCCGCTTCCACTCCCGCGCCTCGGTCAGCAGCTCCACCCGCCCCGCCGACCAGTCCACGTTCGGCGACGGCTCGTCCACGTGCAGCGTCTTCGGCAGCAGGTCGTGCCGCAGCGCCTGCACCATCTTGATCACACCGGCCACACCCGCCGCCGCCTGGGCGTGCCCGATGTTGGACTTGAACGACCCCAGCCAGAGCGGCCGGTCCTCCGGCCGGTCCTGACCGTAGGTCGCCAGCAGCGCCTGCGCCTCGATCGGGTCGCCCAGCCGGGTCCCCGTACCGTGTGCCTCCACCGCGTCGACCTGGTCCCCGGACAGCCGGGCGTTGGCCAGGGCCTGCTGGATCACCCGCTGCTGCGACGGACCGTTCGGCGCGGTCAGCCCGTTGGAGGCGCCGTCGGAGTTGACCGCCGAGCCCCGTACCACCGCCAGCACCGGATGGCCGTTGCGGCGCGCGTCCGACAGCCGCTCCAGCAGCAGCATGCCCACGCCCTCACTCCAGCCGGTGCCGTCCGCGGCGGCGGCGAACGACTTGCACCGGCCGTCGGGGGCCAGACCCCGGTCCTGGCTGAAACCGACGAACGAGACGGGCGTCGACATGACGGTCGCCCCGCCGGCCAGCGCCAGCGAGCACTCCCCCGACCGCAGGGCCTGGCAGGCCCAGTGGAGGGCGACCAGCGACGACGAGCACGCCGTGTCCACGGTGATCGCCGGCCCTTCGAGGCCCAGCGTGTACGCGACCCGGCCGGAGGCCACACTCGCCAGGCTCCCCACGTCGCCGCTCGCCGAGTAGTCGTGGTAGACGATCCCGGCGAAGACCCCGGTCCGGCTGCCCTTGAGGGACGTCGGATCGATCCCCGCCCGCTCCAGCAACTCCCACGACAGCTCCAGCATCAACCGCTGCTGCGGGTCGGTCCCCTTGGCGTCCCTGGGGCTGATCTTGAAGAAGTCGGCGTCGAACTCGGCCGCTTCGTGGAGGAACCCGCCGTGCCTGGAATAGGTCTTGCCGGGGGTGGCAGGCTCGGGATCGAACAGGTCCTCCACGTCCCAGCCGCGGTCGCGGGGGAACTCCGAGACGCCGTCACCGCCCGAGGCGACGAGCTCCCACAGGTCCTCCGGAGAGGTGATCCCGCCGGGATAGCGGCAGCTCATCGCGACGATCGCGATCGGCTCGCTCTGCCTGGCCTCGACATCGCGCAGCCGCCGCCTGGTCTGCTGCAGCTCGGCGGTGGCGCGCTTGAGATATTCCCGCAGTTTCTCGTCGTTCCCCATCGCAACCTCGCTTTTCGAACCGTTCACGCTCCGGGCACGTACGCGTCAAGCGATCCCGAGTTCGTCGTCCAGGACCTTGAAGAGCTCGTCGTCGGTCGCCGTCCCGTAGTCCTGGCCGACCGGCTCCTGCGCGGGTCCGGCCTGCGCGTCGTACCAGCCGCGCAGCAGCGCCTCGAGCCGGGCGGTGATCCTGTCGTGGCTCTCCCCGTCCCGGGGGACCGCGGCCAGTGCCTTCTCCAGCCGCCCGACCTCGTCGAGCACCGGTCGCACCGGGTCGGCGGCGGTCGGGGCGAGTTCCGCCGCGATGAACTCCGCCGTCGCCCGGGACGTCGGGAAGTCGAAGACCAGGGTCGCCGGCAGCACCGCCCCGGTGGCGGTGCCGAGCCGCTTGCGCAGCTCGACCGCGGCCAGCGAGTCGAAGCCGAGTTCCTGATACGCCCGGTCGGGTCCGACCTCGTCGGCGGACGCATGGCCCAGGACCGCGGCCGCGTGCGTCCTGACCACGTCGAGCAGCAGGCGCAGGCGCTCCGCCTCCGGCAGCCCGGTCAGGCGCTCGCGCAGTTCCCGCCCGCCTCCGGGGGACCGTCGTGCGGGCACCCGCGCCACGTCGCGCAGTACGGCGGGCAGGTCCTCCCCGATCGCACGCAGGGCGTGCCGGTCGAACCGGGCCGCCAGGAGGGCCGCCTCACCGGTGCCGAGCGCCGCGTCGAACAGGTCGAGGCCTCCGGCCTCGGAGATCGCGGGCATTCCCAGCCTCTCCATGCGGCGCAGGTGGGCGCCATCCGGATCGGCGGTCGCGGTCCAGGGGCCCAGAGCCAGCGAGACGCCGGGCAGCCCCTGGGAACGGCGGTGTCCGGCCAGGGCGTCCAGGTAGACGTTCGCCGCGGCCTCGGTGGCCTGGCCCGTGCCGTACACGAGCCCCGCGGAGGAGGACACGAGCACGAACGCGGAGAGCTCCGACCCGCTGGTCATCCGGTGCAGGCGCCAGGCCGGATCGGCCCCGCGCCGCAGCGTCTCCGCCAGCCGTTCCCCGGTCAGCGTGCCGACCAGCCCGTTGTCCCCGGCACCGGCGACGTGCACGACGGCGGTGAGCGGTCGTTCCGGCGGGATGTCCGCCAGGAGCCCGCTCAGGACGTCCGGGTCCGCGGAGGCGGTGGTGACCTCCGCCCCGAGAGCGGTCAGTTCGCCGAGGACGTCCGCCCGGGGTTCCTCCGCACCTGCCAGCAGCAGGTGCCGGACCCCGTGCCGGGCCACCAGATGGCGGGCCAGCAGCGCGCCGGCGCCCCCGGTGCCTCCGCTCACCAGGACGGTGCCGCCGGCCAGATCCGGGGTCGACCCGGCAGCGCCGGTCCCGCCGGTCCTGACCAGTCTGGGCACCAGGAGCGTGCCGCCGCGGACCGCCACCTCGTCCTCGTCCGCCGCCAGCGCGGCGGCCAGCATCCGGCGCGACTCCGCGGACCCGTCGAGGTCGACCAGCGCGAACCGCCCGGGGTGCTCCGCGGCGGCCGCCCTCACCAGGCCGGCCACCGGCGCCTGTGCCAGCTCGGCGGGGATCTCCCCGGCCGCGACGGCACCGCTGGTCAGCACCACCAGTTTCGCGGACGCCAGCCGTTCCTGCTCCGGCCACGAACGTGCCAGCTCCAGTACCTCCGCCACCGGCGAGTCCGCCTCGGACGGGGTACCGGGGTTCCGTGCGGGGCACGGGAACAGCACGACTCCGGGTACGGGGGCCCCCGCGCGGATCGCGTCGTTCAGCGCCTCCAGGCCGGAGTGGACCGGCCAGCCGTACCCCTCGACGTCACCGGAGCCGAGGACCGCCACCGCCGCGTCGGATGAGGAGATGGGGGGAGCCTGCACCCAGTCCAGGCGGAACAGCGTCTCCGGGCGCGCTCCGCCCGTCATCGGGAGCAGGTCCCGGGAGATCTGCCGGAACCGCAGGGAGCCGGCCGTCAGCACCGGTCGGCCGGTGGCGTCGGTCAACGTCATGGTCACCCGCCCATCGGCTCCGGGGGCGACCCGCACCCGGGCCTCCGCGGTCCCCGGCGCGTGGACCGTCACGTCCCCCCACTCCGCCGGGATCGACACCCGTCCGGGGGAAGCCGCCCGGTCGCCGTGGAGCAGGTACGCGTGCGTCGCCGCGTCGAGCAGGGCGGGATGGAGCAGGAAGCCTTCACCCGCGGCCCCCTCGGGAAGCGCCACCTCGGCGAAGATCTCATCCCCCCGCCGCCATGCGGCCCGCAGTCCCTGGAACACCGCACCGTATCCGTGGCCTCGCTCCAGCAGCTCCGCGTAGGCGCCGGACACGTCGAGGACGGTCGCGCCGGCGGGCGGCCACTCGGCCGGCCCCGGCTCTTCCCGTACGGCGGTGCGCACCAGGGTCCCGGCCGCGTGCCGGGTCCAGGGGGCGTCGCCGTTCTCGGGCCGGGAGGAGATGTCCAGACGTCTGGCACCGGGCGTCCCGGCCTCATCGGGAGCGGGTCCGCCCACGACCACTCGGAGCACGAGCGCACCCTGCTCGGGCAGCACGAGCGGCGTATCGACGGTGAACTCGCGCAGAGTGAGGCGGTCCACCTGCTCACCGGCGTGAAGCGCGAGCTCGGTCAGCGCGGTGGCCGGCAGTACCGGGACGTCCCACAGTTCGTGATCGCCCAGCCAGGAGTGGTCGTCGGCGGTGAGCCTGCCCGTCAGCACGACACCGTCGGCATCGGGCAGCGAGACGACGGCCCCCAGCAGCGGATGATCCGCCGCCGACAGACCCGCCGCACTCACATCCCCCGCCCCCGCACGCGCCCGCAACCAGTACGGCTTGCGCTGGAAGGCGTAGGTGGGCAGTTCCACCCGCCGCGCACCCGACCCGGAGAAATACCGCGCCCACTCCACGGCCACGCCGTGCGCGTACGCCCGGCCCAGCCCGGCCAGCAGCGCCTCGACCTCATCCCGGCCCCGCCGCTGCAGCCCCACCACCGCAGAATCCGCAGAACCCGTACCGTCCGCGCCATCCGCAGAGCCTGAACCGTCCGCAGAGCCCGCGCCGTTCACACCGTCCGCGGTAAGGACCTGGGTCGTCAACGCGGTCAGCACCGCGTCCGGACCCACCTCCACCCACCGCGACACACCCAGATCGGCCCGCGCCGCATCCACCGCGTCGGCGAACCGCACCGACCGCCGCACATGCTCCACCCAGTACTCCGCCGACCCCCACCCCGCAACCGAACCCGCACCGGACCCCGACACCGAAGCCCCGGAAACCGCGGAAGTCGCGGAACCGGGCAGGGAACCCCCGGAATCCGCAGAGCCCGATATGGGAGCCCCGACCATAGGCGCACCCGTCACCGTCGACACCGCCACCGGCCCCGACACCTCGGTCCGCCGGTAGGTCACCGATTCGGCCACCCGCCGGAACCCCTCCAGCACCGGCTCCATCAACGGCGAATGGAACGCATGCGACACCCGCAACCGCGAGCTGCGCCGACCCCCCGGCAGCGCGGCCACCACCGCCTCCACCGCCGCCTCCACCCCGGAGACCACCACCGAGGACGGGCCATTGACCGCCGCGACCCCGACTCCATCGGTGAGCAGCGGCGCCACCTCCGCCTCGGCGGCCTGCACCGCCACCATCACCCCACCCGCCGGCAGCGCCTGCATCAACCGCCCCCGCGCCACCACCAACCGCACCACATCCGCCAGATCCAGCACCCCGGCCACATGCGCCGCCGCCAGCTCCCCCACCGAATGCCCCACCACCACATCCGGCCGAACACCCCACGACTCCAGCAACCGGAACAACGCCACCTCGAACGCCACCAACGCCACCTGAGCGAACTCCGTCCGCCCCAGCACCTCCGCCGCGCCCCCACCCTGGCCCGCGTCCTCGCCCTGGCCCTGGTCCTCGGCGAACATCAGCTCCCGCAACGACCGGCCCAGCTCGACGTCCGCCACCGCGCATACCGCGTCCAACGCCTGCGCGAACACCGGGAACGCCGCATACAACTCCCGGCCCATCCCCGCCCGCTGCGCCCCCTGA
>NZ_BMQE01000104.1:0-5617 GCF_014647955.1 Planomonospora antibiotica
TCTGACCAGCACCTACACCCTCACCCGTGGCCCAGAACCCTGATTAGCTGCGGAACCCAGGGGGATCGGGCGGGAGGATTGCAGGCAGGTCCGCCGGCCGCAAGCGCAGGGGGCTGCGCCTGGGAGGAAGCAGCGCGCTCGGAGTCGCGGTGAGCCGATGAACGCGCACCCCGGCGCGGGGGACTGAGGTGAGCGGAGCCCTACAAGGCCACGGTCCGTGGCCGGCCTATCCCTGCCGAGACCGGTGGTCGTGTGCTGCGGCGCTGACCACGGCATCAATGCCCAACGGCAGATCCAGCAGGTCCGCCAGGCGGCGCAGGAAGGGCGGCACGTTGACCACACGGGCCGCGCCCGCCTGGCACAGCCGCGCCAGCAGGAGCGTTCCGCCGGTGTCGATGAACCGCAGCCGCCCGGCATCGATCAGGAGAGGTTCGCCGCCGTGTCCGGCGCGGGCCAGCGTCTGCTCCAGCGCGTTGCGGTTGGTGGCGTCGATCTCGCCGATCAGCCGGATGCGGGCCGCACTGGGCGCGGGGCGGTAGACCAGGCGCAACTGGCGGTCGGCGTAGAGGAGCGCGTCGACGGCGTCGCAGGACGCGGTGCCGGGTTCGGGAACGCCGGTTGCGGGAACGGCGGAGGCGGGGCCGTACAGGATGGTCATGGCGCTGCGGGCGCGGGCGGGCAGGTGCGGACGCGCCAGGGCTGGAGGGCAGGCATGCGAACCCCCGTCAGGGAGGGAGGCCGGTCGGCTGGAATCATCTCACCCGCAGCGTCTTTCACGAAGTCGCTTGCCAGAAACAAACTTCCGATGAAATCTTATGGTAGACAGATCCCGCGTCCGCTACCAGCGTGCCGACCCGACCAGCCTCGAAAGATACGACATGGTTATGAGCAGCTCTGGTGAACCCACCTCCACCTGGACGTTCCTGACCCACCACGCCCGGGTGCTGCTGGAGATCGCCCGCGATCCGCAGGCGCGCCTGCGCGACATCGCCGACCGCATCGGCATCACCGAACGGGCCGTGCAGGGCATCGTGTCCGACCTGCACCAGGAGGGCTACCTGACCCGCGGCAAGGTCGGCCGCCGCAACCACTACACCCTCAACCCCGAACGTGGTTTCCGCTATCCGACCGAGGCCGGTCTGCCCGTCGGGCTGCTCATCGACCTGTTCACCCAGCGCGACCTGCCCGCCGGCGACGCGCGTGCCGTCGGCCACGCCGATGCCCCGACGGCCCCGATCGACGCTGTCGCGCATCGATCGAGCGCTGCCGCTTTTCGCTGACGCCTTTGACGCGCCTTCGCCCTGGGCACTGGATGACCGTCTCACGTAGCTGCGGCATCCGAGCGGACGCCTCATGACCGGCGAGACATGCCTCAGGCCGGATGAGAGCGAACGGCGGCCCGAGCCCGGATCGGTTCGGGTCGGACGGTGTCGGTTTCCCCGCTCTGGCTGCTGATGGCGGGCCGGGGGCACCGAGGGCTGATCGCCCGGTGCTGCCGGGTGCGTAACGCGGCAGGTGGGCGAGGGGACGAACCCGGACATGCACGGGCCCGGCAGGGGGCCGGATTCGTGCAGGAGATGAGACCCTGCCGATCACCGACCGCATCCAGGCGCGCGAAGGTTGCGGCTGCTGCAACGCGTCTACGCAACGGAACACTCCAGGCGCGGGGACCGTCGCTGTGAGACGCCACCCGATCGCTCAGGATTGCCGTAGCGGGTGATCCCACCGGGGCTTCGGGGGGCACGGGAAGCACCTGCCGTCGAGAACGGCGCCGGAAGCGGCGGCAACTCGCCGACCGGACACCCCGCCGGCCGTGGAACCCCAGGACACAAGATGATTACCGAATGTTGTCGTTCAAGGACGGAACGTTACCATTGCCTGGGGTTGGGAGAACCTCCCGCCCCTTCCCCCGATCACGGAGCGCCGCATGGAACGAACGGTTCTCGCCGCAGTCGCCGAACGCCCCGACGCCGATTCGGCGCTCGCCGAGCAGCTCCGCCGCGTATGCGCGGCGATGGACGGGCTCGGGCTCCAGGTGCGCTGGACCCACCGGGCCGAGGACGCCCTGGCGGTCGCCGCGTCGGACGCGTCGCTGACGGCGGTACTGGCCGCCTGGGACGCGCCGGGCGCCGAAGAACTGCTGGGCGCGGTGGCCAAGCGGTTCCGCGGCCTGCCCGTCTTCCTCATGACGCAGGAGCAGGAGCTCCCGCTGTGGGTGTACGAGGTCATCCAGGGCTACGTCTTCCCCCTGGAGGACACCCCGCAGTTCATCGCCGGACGCATCGCCCACGCGGCCGAGCAGTACGCCGAGAAGATCCTCCCGCCGTTCTTCGGTGCGCTGCGGCGCCTCCAGGACCACCATCGCTACTCCTGGCACACCCCGGCGCACGCCGGAGGCGTGGCGTTCCTCAAATCACCGGTGGGACGGGCGTTCTTCGACTTCTACGGTGAGCGGCTGCTGCGCACCGACCTGTCCATCTCCGTCACCGAGCTGGGATCGCCGCTCGATCACACCGGCCCCATCGGAGACGCCGAGCGCAACGCCGCCCGCGTCTTCAGCGCCGACCGCACGTTCTTCGTGGTCAACGGCAACTCCACCGCCAACCGCATCGTCGGTCACCACGCGATCGCCCGCGACGACACCGTCCTGGTGGACCGCAACTGCCACAAGTCGGTCCAGCACGCGCTGGCCATCAGCGGCGCCCGCCCGGTCTACCTCATCCCCGAGCGCAACGGACTCGGGCTGGCGGGCCCGATCCCTCCCGCCGCGCTGGAGGCGGACGCGATCCGCGAACGGGTGGCCGCCCACGCCCTCGCCACCGGAGCCCCGACGTACGCCGTGGTCACGAACTCCACCTACGACGGGGTGTGCTACGACGCGGTACGGGTCGGCGAACTGCTCGGCGCCAGCGTGCCGCGGCTGCACTTCGACGAGGCGTGGTTCGCCTACGCCCGGTTCAACCCGCTCTACGCCGACCGGTACGGCATGGCGATCGACGAGCGCACGCTGCCGGGACCGGACCGCCCCACCGTGTTCGCCACCCAGTCGACGCACAAACTGCTGGCCGCGCTGTCCCAGGCGGCGATGCTGCACGTCCGCCCCGCCGAACGCGCACCGGTCGACTACGACGCGCTCAACGAGACCTACCTCATGCACGCCTCCACCTCACCCCTCTATCCAGTGATCGCCTCGCTGGACGTCGCGGCCGCGATGATGGACGGCCCGTCGGGCCCCTTCCTCACCGGGGAGGCGATCGTCGAGGCGGTCCGGTTCCGGCAGGCGATGGTCCGGCTGGCCGCCCGCATCCGCGAGGACGGCCTGCGCCCCGGCTGGTTCTTCGGCGTCTGGCAGCCGCCCGCGGTCACCGACCCGCGCACCGGTCGGACCGTCTCGTTCGCCGACGCCGACCCGGTGCTGCTGTGCACCGAACCGCGGTGCTGGACCCTGGAGGCCGGAGCCGCCTGGCACGGTTTCGACGGGATGTCCGACGGCTACTGCCTGCTCGACCCGGTCAAGGTGACGATCACCTGCCCGGGCGCCGACGCCGCCACCGGCACGCTGGACTGGGGCATCCCCGCCCGCGTCGTGGCCGCCTACCTGGAACGGCGCGGCATCGTGGTGGAGAAGACCGGTGACCACACATTGCTGGTGCTGTTCTCCATGGGCATTACCAAAGGCAAGTGGGGCACCCTGATCGACGCGCTCACCGACTTCAAGAAGGCCTACGACGACGATCTGCCCCTGGCGGAGGTGCTGCCCGGCTTCGGACCGCCCACGATCTCGTTGCAGCGGTTCTGCACCCTCATCCACGGGAAGCTGCGTGACTCCGGGATCGGCGGGCTGCTCGACCAGGTCTTCACCACCCTGCCCGAGCAGGTGTCGACCCCCGCCGACTGCTACCAGGCCATGATCCGCTCCCGCACCGAGCGCGTCCCGCTGACCGGTCTGCCGGGCCGGATCGCTGCGGCCACGGTGGTGGTCACCCCGCCCGGGATCCCCATGCTGATGCCCGGCGAGGCGGCCGGCCCCGCCGACGGCCCGCTGATGACGTACCTGCAGGCGTTGGAGGACTTCGACCGGTCCTTCCCCGACCTGGCCACCGACATTCACGGCGCCCACCGCGACGGTGACGGGCGCTACTGGGTGGAGGTCCTCAAGCAGGGATGAGACCCTCACTCCGTGGTCCCCGGTTCGCCGGGAGCGAGGCCGGCGTCGCGGGCGAGCAGGGCGGCCCGGACCCGCCGCGAGCGCCCGAAGCTGGCCGCCACGGATGCACGCCGACGACACCCTGGTCATCTACAAGTCCGACCGCATCGCCCGCAGCGTGAAGGAACTCCTGGTCTTCTTGGAGGACGAGCTCGCGCCGCGCGGCATCAACCTGCACATCCTGTCGGGGTGCGCGCCGGGGTGCACCGGCCCGGTGGCCAGTCGATCGCGGACACGATGCTGTTCCTGGTGGCGGCGATGGCCGCGGAGATGGAGCGCGACCTGGTCCGTGAGCGCACCTTGGACGCCCTGGCGGCGGCCGCCGCCAGGGCCGCAAGGGTGGTCGGCCCCCGGCGATCGACGCCGACAAGCTCGAGTCCGCCCGCGCCCGCTGAGCCCGCGGGAAGACCATCCCGGCCATCGCCAAGGCCCTCGGCGTGGGGCGGTCCACGCTGTATCGGGCCCTGGAGGACACCGTCCTGCGAAACCGGCCTCGCTCACGGCCACACCGGACCGGTGCATCCCGGACCGCTCGGGCGGTAGGGTCCACGCGTGCGTTGATCTTCCGGGCGGCGGCCACGTGCCGCCGCGGACGGTACAGACGATCCCCCGGCAGGCGGGACCGCCCCGACAGGCATACCCGTCGCCATCACCCGGAGAACACGATGCCCGCTCCACAGCCCCTCACCTACCACGCCTTCGTCGAACGCGCCGCCGCCGACCCCGCCGTCGTGGGCCTCGTCCTCAAAGGCTCCCGCGCCCACGACGGCATGACCACCGCGCATTCAGACCACGACCTGTACGTCGTTCTCGCCGACGGCGCGGCAACGGATCTCACCCGCTTCGCGGGCCACCGCACCCCGCAGCTCGACCTCGCCGTCATCACCTTGACCGAGTTCCGCACGGCCGGCATGCCCGGCTTCGAGCGCTACGCCCTGGCCCGCGCCACGGTCGTGCTCGACCGGCTGGATGGAGGCATCGCCCGGATCCTGGCCGCCAAGGCACGACTCGACGCCGACGAAGCCTTCCAGAACGCCGGTGAATGGCTCGACGCCTACGCCAACTCCCTCTACCGCTCCGTCAAGAACGACCGGGACGGGCATGCGCTCGCCGCCCGCCTCGACGCCGCCGACAGCGTCCGGTTCCTGCTGGAACTGCTCTTCGCGCTCGCCCGCCGCCCCCGCCCCTACAACAAGTACCTGCAGTGACTCCTCCGCTCCCTGAAGGGAGCGGCTTCTCGCTAAGCCGCTTCCGCAGCCTCACGAAGGGCAAGCCCTGCCCTGAGGATGTTGATCGCCGCATTGACGTCGGCGTGCGCTTCATGCCCGCACGCCGTACAGGCGAACGCAGCCTGGGTGAGGCGGTTCTCCGTCGCGCAGTGCCCGCAGCGCGAGCACGCGCGGGAGGTGT
>NZ_BMQE01000105.1:0-5583 GCF_014647955.1 Planomonospora antibiotica
AAAGCGCGTGCTTCTCACCTGAGCCAGGGGTCGTAACGATCACGAAATGTGGGCCAGATCCAGATCCAGAGTTCGAGCGTCGTTGACACGGCCCGTCCCTTGGCATCGGCACGCCATCGCGCACCTTTTCCGTTCACAGCCCGTGCAGGACCGAGGAGTTTTTCGATGGACGACACCCGTGCCGGAACCCAGATCACCAAGACGATGACCACCTCAGGAGCGTCGCTTGCCGACCTGGTCGGCAGCACACCGGTGCTGTGGGTGCCGGAACTGTGGTCAGGAGGAGAGCGCGGTTTTTGGGCCAAGCTGGAGGGCTACAACCCCGGCGGCATCAAGGACCGGCCGGCCCTGCACATGATCGAGCAGGCGCGGCTGCGCGGAGAGCTGGAGCCGGGACGGCCGATCATCGAATCGACCAGCGGGACCCTCGGGCTGGGACTCGCCCTGGCGGGAATCGTCTACGACCACCCGGTGACGCTGGTCAGCGACCCCGGCATGGAGCCGCTGGTTCAACGGCTCTTGCGCGCCTACGGGGTACGCGTCGAGACGGTCACCGCTCCCCATCCCCGCGGCGGCTGGCAGCAAGCGCGGCGCCACCGGGTCGGTGAGCTGCTGCGCCGCCACCCCGGCGCGTACTGCCCCGATCAGTACGCCAACCCCGACAACGTCGCGGCGTACGGCGCGCTTGCCGGCGAACTGGCCGACCAGCTCGGCCGCCTCGACATTCTGGTGTGCAGCGTGGGCACCGGCGGGCACAGCGCCGGAGTGTTCGGTGTGCTTCACAAGCTCTGCCCGGGCCTGCGCCTGGTGGGCGTCGACGCGATCGGGTCCACCATCTTCGGCCAGCCCGCCCGCGCCCGGCTGATGCGCGGGCTGGGCAGCAGCATCCATCCCCGCAACGTCGACTACCGTGCCTTCAGCCAGGTGCACTGGGTGGCGCCCGCAGAAGCGGTCTGGGCCTGCCGCCGACTCGCGGTCGGCAGGTACGCCACCGGCGGGTGGAGCGTGGGCGCGGTCGCCCTGGTGGCCTCCTGGCTGGCGCGTACCGAACCAGCGGGCACGCGGATCGCCGCCATCTTTCCCGACGGCCCGCACCGCTACGCCGACACCATCTACAACAACGCCTACTGCGCCGAACACGGACTGCTGGAGAGCAAGCCCGAACCCGAACCCGAGGAGATCTCCCACCCCGGCCACAGCGAGGCCACGCGGTGGACCCGCTGCACCACGGTGATCGATCCGCGGGAGCTCGCGTGAAGGCCACCCTCGCCCAGGTGCGATCGTTCAACCGGCCGATCCGGTTGCTGCTGGTCAACCAGCTCACCATCAACGTCGGCTTCTACATGCTGATGCCGTATCTGGCTCTGTATCTGTCCGACGACCTCGGCCTGGCGGCCTGGCTGGTGGGCCTGGTCCTCGGCGTGCGCAACCTCAGCCAGCAGGGCATGTTCCTGCTGGGCGGCAGCCTGGCCGACCGGATCGGCTACAAACCGATGATCATGGCGGGGCTCGTTCTCCGCAGCGCCGGATTCGCCCTGCTCGGCCTGGTCGAGGCACTACCCGCGCTGATCATCGCATCCGCGCTCACCGGCTTGGCCGGAGCCCTGTTCAACCCCGCGGCCCGTGCCTATCTGGCTCAGGAGGCGGGGGAACGCAAAGTGGAGGCGTTCGCCCTCTTCAACGTCTTCTACCAGATGGGCATCCTGATCGGGCCGCTGATCGGCCTGCTGCTGGGCGGGGTCGCCTTCCGCCTCATCTGCCTGGTCGCGGCCGGGCTATTCACGATATTGGCCGTGGTGCAGGCGCGTGCGCTGCCTGCTCGGGCCGGCGGCAGGGCAGCGGCGCGGGATGGTCTGTTCCAGGACTGGCGCCGAGTGGCTGGCAATCGTGCCTTCCTGTGGTTCTCCCTGGCGATGATCGGCTCCTACGTGCTCAACTTCCAGGTCTACCTGGGCCTGCCCATCGAGGTTCGCCGGATGACCGGCGGTGAGATGGGGGTCACGCTGCTGTTCGTGCTTTCGGGCGGACTGGCCATCATCGGCCAGGTCCACGTCACCGCCTGGGCCAAAGCCCGCTGGACCTCCGGACAAGCGATGGTCCGGGGTCTATGGCTGATGGGCGCGGCGTTCCTACCGCTGGCGTTCACCACCTGGCTGCCGCCCATTGATCCGGACGCGGCGCCCTGGCCGGCGCAGGCGCTGGCGCTGACGCCGGTGCTGGTGACGACCGGCCTGCTCAGCCTCGCCACCATGATCGTCTACCCGTTCGAGATGACCACCATCGTCACGCTCGGCGGTGAGCGCATGGTCGGCACCTACTACGGGTTCTACAACACCCTGTCGGGGATCGGCATCGCCCTGGGCAACCTGCTGACCGGTGCAGCGCTGGATGCCGGACGGGAACTGGGGGTGCCCGGCCTTCCGTGGGTGGGGCTGGCCGCGATCGGCGGTCTCTGCGCGACCGCGGTCTTCGGGCTCAACCGCTCGGGGCGGCTCATACCGGATCGGGAACGACGCATGGCCCCGGCTTAAGGATCACCGCAGTCGTCAGGACGCAGGCGTCGTCCTCGGTCCTGGCCGCTTACGCGGAAAAGAAGAAAACGAGCTCGTGCGTTACCGCTCACGGAAGCATGACCACATCACCGGATGCGATGCCGGCCTCCTTTCCTCGTCACGGTCATGCCGAGCGCGCCGCTGACCGACCGGCGGTTCACGAATCGGACGCCCAGATAAGCGCTTGCGGTGGCTCCGGCCAGAAGAGCAAAAATGACCTGGGAAGGGATGCCTGCGGAGCTGTCAGCGACCGAGGAGGAGACGGTTTTGCTGCGGGCTCGCGTGCTTTCCGGAGTCGGTGCAGGGCTGGAAGGGGACGCAGCACGCGGGGGACGCTCAGCGCCGCTTTCAGGGCTTGAGGGCTTGGCTTCGGTGTGTGAGGAAACGACGATGGGGTCGGCAGGGGCGGTGTCCCTGATCGACCAGGCGCGGGTGGAGAACGGAACCGGTTTGTTCTTCTTGCCCACGCCCGAGCCCCACTTGGTGATGACGTAGTCGACCTTGATGTGGCCCTTGCCGCCGTTGCCGTCGATCATGAGGGTGCCGGGGTTGAAGGTGCCGCCGGTCAGGTCGGCGAAGGTCTTGGCGTCGAGATCGAGCATGATGCCGCGGTTGGACGGCTCACCCGGGCCGCGGTCGCCGACGAAGAACGGCGCCTTCTTGCCCTGGTAGAGCACATAGCCCTCGGTCAAAAGCGGCCAGGACGGGGAGGCGGCCAGGCCCTTCTGCATCGGCTTGCCTGAGGCCGGCAGGCCGGTGTCCCCGGCGCGGCCCGAGCCGTCGTCCCAGAAGTAGGAGGCGGTGGTCGAGCCGGTCAGCATCACCGTACGCTCATCGTCCGCATACGCCGTACCACCGGCTGCCAGCACCAGGCCACCGCCGAAGGACAGTCCCAGAACGGCGGTCAGCAAGCGGGAACGCGCGACGAATCGTGCGGCAGAGACCATAGGAGGAAGATCCTTCGTCAGGCGGCTGGACGCCGGAGGCCGACGGGCGGGATGCTCACAAACTCGAAGCCGGTCCGGTGGACCGCTTGTCTTCCTCCATTGAGCTAGCCCGGCGTAGCGGAAAAAGTGCACCGAGGGTGCCGCTCGGTTGCCGCCGCAAAGAGTCCAGCCCCAGCGAGGACGGGCGCGAAGGACCTGGCCGTCAGGCAAAGTGGTGGTCAGGCCTGGCTGTGGTGGGACGGTGCTCGTTTGAGAGCGGATGGGCGAGCCGATCGGCACGTTCGCGGATGATCAGGATTGACGCCAGGGTGCGGACCGCGCGGCGGCAAGCCGGTCATGGCGCACCAGGCGGATACCCGGCAGCCTGCGAAGCGCGCGCCGTACATGGTGGCAGTGCCGGACGTTGACCGCGACCAGGATCCGCGCGCCGGGATCGTTGCTGGCGGCCTGGTGGACGCGGGCCACCAGCCGTTCGGTGTGCTCGCGCCAGGCGCGCCTGGCGCCGCGGCCGGCGAGAAGGGCGCTCAGCCCGTACAGCAGATCCGCCAGCAGGTGCCGGTGCCAGGCGTTGGCCGCCGCTGGGCTGCGGGCGCTTCGCTGCAGCGACGCCAGGCACCGCCGCAGCAGCCTGATCGCGGTGCCGCGCCAGCCCGGAGCCGCCGGTTCGGTAGGCGAGCGTGTGCCGGCGACCGGCACGATGACGATGTCGGTCTGATCGGCCAGTGGGATCAGCGCATCCCGGTAGTCCGGCGGCAGGTCGCTGAAGGCCCGCTCGGTCCACTGCTCGGTAGTGATGTCCAGGCACAGCAGGTCGGGACGTTGCTCGTAGACCATGCGGACCAGGGCGGCCAGGTCGTAGGGGATCGGTTCGGCGTGGAACTCGGCCAGCGTGCCGAGCACGGCGACGTGCGTCACCGACTCGGCACGCTGGCTGCCCGCCGCAGGTGCCTCATCAGCCATGTCGTGGCTCCGGTGTGCGCCAGGGAAGGAGCAGGTAGCTGGACAGCAGGCCGACGCCGCCGGCCAGCAGGATCGAGCCCGACCATACCTCGACCGGCCAGGCCAGGCGGTCGGTCAGGGCCAGCGTGGTGAAGTAGCCGGTGTACAGCACGGCCGGGGCGGCAAAAGCGATCGTGCGCAGGGCCGCGGGTGATTCGGCCGACGGGCGGGTGATCGCGATGAGCGTGTCGGTGACCAGGCCGGCCAGGACCGCCGGCGCGATGAAGCGCGGCTGATCGTGGATCAGCGCCCCGAACGCGGTCAGGACGATGAACAACAACGTCACCGCGCCGTAGGGCAGGCGCCAGCGGCGCAGTGCGAACAGGATCGGTCCGGCGAACACCGCGGCCTGCAGCAGGATCCCGGCCGTGCCGATCACCTGGCCGATCTCCGGCGGGAGACTGGCGGTGTCCTCGACGCCTATCCCGGTTGCGGGATCGGGGGCGGGAATGTCGAACTCCCCCACTGGCCAGGGAAGCGCGAACACGTTGGCGTACTCGACGGCCAGGATCTGCAGCACGACCGTGACGAAGGCCAGGGAGAGCAGGGCGGTCAGCGGCGCCGTATCCTCCCCGGCTCTGCACCAGGCCGCCCGCAGCGGCCCGCTGGCCATGAGCAGGCCGCCGAGGAAGAGCAGCAAATGAGTGGGGCTCATCAGCTCCTCCACGGAGACCTCGATGCCAAACAGCAGATGCCAGACGATGTCGGCGGGGGCGGCGAGCGCGAACAGCGCCATCCCGGCCACGGAGGGCCGGTAGCCGTCCGGGATCGACGCCATGGTGCGAGTGCGTACCCAGGGCCAGGCCAAAACGGCCGCCAGGGCCACGAAACCCGAGTACAGCACCGCGTGCCACGGCGTGAACGGCGACTCCAGCGTGGAGGTGAAGTGATGGTGGGCCCAGGCGTCCAGCCCGAGGCCGGCCAACAGCCAGGCCGATCCAGCGGCGACGGCCCAGTCGTATGCGCGTCCGTTCAGCGCTCGCAGGTTGGTGATTGTCTGTGTCTGTTGCATCGCCGGCTCCTTTGTCAATCCCCCGAAAACGTGGAGACGGTTCTATGCCACAGTGGCCCTCACCAGGGCCGTT
>NZ_BMQE01000106.1:0-4942 GCF_014647955.1 Planomonospora antibiotica
TCACGCCAATCCCGACCAGGCCACCCTCATTTACCTGCGAAAACAGGATGGAATCAGCTCATTCATGACGCCCACGGCCCCGAAGACCTCGACGACCTGGTCGAGCGGACCTGGGACGGGCGCATCCGGGTGCTGCTCGGCTCCTCGGCCAAGATGGGCGAGTCCCTCAACCTGCAAAACCGCGTCACCGACATCATCCACATGGACCCGACGCCCAAGCCGTCGATGATCGACCAGCGCAACGGCCGCGGCCACCGCCAGGGCAACCAGAACGCCGAGATCGGCATCCACCTGCTCGGGACGAAGCACAGCCTGGACGCCTTCATGTACGGGCTGCTGACCTCCAAGATCAGTGGATCGCGCACGGTCATGACCCGCGACATCCACGCCCTGCAGCTGCTGGAGATCGACGAGGTCGAGGCCGACTTCGGCACCATGCAGGCCGAACTGTCCGGCAATCCCCACCTGCGGGATCTGTTCCAGATGCGGGCCCAGCTCAGCGCGCTGGAGTCCGACCAGCGGATCACGGCCGCGCAACGCGCCGGGGACGTCGACCTGCTGGCCGCCAAGCAGGCCGAGGCCGCTCAGGTCCGCAGCGACATCCCGCGCCGCGCGGACGCCCTGCCCCGCATCCGGCCCACCACCGGCCCCGACTTCGCCCTGGCCCTCAACGGCACCCTGTATGACCAGGTCGGTCCGGCCGGGACGGCGCTGCGGCGCCTGGTGATCGACGCGATGAGCGCGCACACCAGCAGCGGCCCCGGCCCCGTGCAGACCATCGGGGCGTTCGGCGGCCTGGAACTGGCCGCACAAACCGACAGCAGCGGCGAGGTCTTCTGCGCCCGCATCTTCTTCCCGGACCTGCCCGGCAGCGCCATGGAGCTGACCACCGACGACCTCAAGGCCGACGCCGGCGGCGGCAAGCTGATTCGCGGGTTGCGTCGCGCCCTGGAATCCGCGCCCGACCTGCAGCAGGCCGATATCGACAGGCTCCCCGGGCTGGAGCGTGAGATCGCCGACCTGACCGACGCCGTCAGCCGCCAGGTCGACTACACCGACCGCATCGAACGCGCCCGATCCCGCGTCTATCTGCTCGAAGCGATCGTCGATGCCATCGCCGAGCTCGACAAACTGCCGCCCCCCACGGGCGATGACTCCGCCGGGGAACCGGCCGCGGCCACCGAGCGGCACAGGCGAGAAGCCAAGGTCGACAGCGCGATCGCCGCGCTGGCCGAGTTCGATACCGCCCAGGAGGCTTCGGCCGATACGGGCACCGATCTGCTCCCCGCCCGCGAAACAGAACCGTCCGCGCAGGCCGACAACGGCGCGGCTGCCGATGACAGCGCGGCCAGAGATGAGGAGACGTCGACACGCGCGGACGGCCGCGTGGTGCCCGGCAGGCGGTGGGGGCATGCCTGGGAGGACAACGGCCGCCGCTCCAAAGTGAACTTCTCCACCTCTGAACAGGCGCAGGCGGCGCTTGAGCGGTTCCGGGCCTACGAGGCCGACCCGCCCGCACGCGGTACGGCGCGCCTGGACAACAGCGCCAACGGCGACGGGCCGCTGCGCGCACGTGACGTGATCGACCTGCCCTCATGGGACATCTACGGGGGACGAGTCGAAGCCATCCGGGACGGCGGCATCACCAACCCGCGTGCCAAGCAGCCCACGCCGATGACGGAGATCGAGGTGCGGCGCGCCGACGGCACGCTCGTTCACGCGCGCGTGCCCACCGGCGCCACCGTCCTTCGCTACCTCCCCGACGACGCGCAAGCTCACCGCGACGCCCTGCTGGAGCCCATCCGCGAGCGGGAACGAGCGGAGATGGAGGCGACCCGTGCCGCCATCCGCGCCGAACAACAGGCACGCCAGGAACTGAAAGCCTGGGACGGAACCAGCGAGATCACCGAGGGCAACCTGCGCTACGGGGCCGAACGCCTCGGCCTGCCTCCGGCGATGGCCGACGACGCGGTGGCGGGCAACGAGCGGGTGCCAGGGCGGGTCTCCACCACCGCCGCCACGTTCAACCAGCACCTGGAAAGCGACGGCCTTGAGTTCTTCCACCACAGCGCCATGGCCGCGCACGCATTGGTCGACACCGCCCCGCTGCACCAGCAGGGCGCCATCGGGCCGAACCTGGCCGCGATGCTCGCCGCGCTGGGGCGCGCTTCCACCCACTGGGACCTCGACACCGCATACATGGCCGGACGCGACCTCGCGCGACGGCTCATGGACGGCGACGAGCAAGCACTCACCGACGCGTCCGCGCGGACTCGCCAAGGAGCCGCCGACTACCTCACGCACTACAGCAGCGCTGCGGCGAACATGCAGGAACCCGAGGGCGAAGCGACCCGCACCCGGGTGAAGCAGGCGCGGCAACGACTGGAGGCCCATGTCGATGAGTCTTCAGTGGGGGCCGAAACCGATCGGGCTCCCGTCCTGAGCGCGTTCTCCCCGGAGGCGGCGCACCCCACCGCGGCCGCCCCGTCCGTACCTGAGCACGCACCTACCTCGGCACCGGCGGAGGCGCCCACCGCGCCGACACCCGCGCCGCCTGTGGTTCCATCGGCAGATCCGCCGACGGACACCGACCTGCTCCTCTCCCCCACGCCGGCCGCACCGCTCGCGCCGCAATCACGGAGCCGCACGCTCGAACCCGCCGCCGATGCGCCCGGCCCGTCGACTCGTGTCGACCTCGGCGCGGACCAGATGCGCACGGCCTTGCTCGCCGCCGGGTTCGACCCGCGGGAATTCAGCATCCGGACCCTGCGGCGCGGCCGTGAACCGCTGCACTACTTCGCTACCTTCCGCCCCTTCCTGCCCGGCGACAGCACCGAGGCTCTCCAGGAGCGCGCGCACGCGGCCGCTCCTGTGCTGGCCGAGCGAGGCTTGCACGTCGCGGTACACGTGTGGGGCGACGGCTCGCTGTTGCGGGTCACTGTCGACACCACGAGCGGCGGCCAGGGCACCGTCACCCGGCACACCTGGAACCGGACCCCGGAATCGGCGGACAACGCGTTCGCCGCCGCAGACCTCGGCGCGACCGGTCCCCAGCAGGCGATGCCGGCCGAGGCAACGGCCCATGAACTGCCCACCTACGAGTTCATCCACCTGCTCGATGCCCGCCCCGGCGATGTGCTGCGCACCCTGGATCGGTATGGCAGCTGGGGCGCCCCGATCGTCTATGCCAGCACCGCCCGCCGCAAGCGCGACATCCAGCTCGTGGGCACGCATCCCGACACCGGCGCCCCGCGCAAGGTGACCCTACGAGTGGCCGGCGACGTCAGCCGCATCCAGCGCACGATCGATGCCGGCCGTCTGCAGGAGCTGTTCGACCAGGCATCCGCGATGGGTGCCATTCCGGCCAGCGGCCCCACCGTCCAACCGGGCGACCTCATCGCCTACCGCGCGCTCGTAGAGGAGAGCTTCCGGGACTTCCTGCGCGGCAGTCCGCCACCGGACGGCGGCGCCATCACCGTACGCGGGACCGTCACAGACGTGCTTGAAGACTCCGGCTGCTGGGTCATCCACCTGCAGCCGGGCGGCACCATCTGGGAGGCAGAAGACGGCTCGCAGGGAACCACGCGGATCTTCGACGAGATGGTCGTCACTGCCGAAAACATCGTCTACCGCATCCCCGCGCCCGCGCCCGCGGTTTCGGCTCCGGCGGACCCGGCCGCGACGGCATGGAGCACCGACAGCCACCTCGACGTCGACACCGCCGCCCTCTCCTCCGCCGACGCGCACGCGTCCGATACGCATGATCAGCTCACTGCTGCCGCCCCGCCTGCTGACTCCTCCGCTGACCTGCCCGCCCCCACCGTCCTGCAGGGTGCGGACAACCCTGCAGACACCGCGCACCATCATGAGGTGCAACTGCTGGCCAGCCTGTTCCTCGACCCGGTCCAGATCGCCGAGGTCCGCCAGGTCCTGGACGGCCCGGAAGACTTCACCGACCCCGAGCTCGGCCGGCTGTATGCGGCGGTGCTGCGCTTGCACGACCGCGGCGAGCCCATCGAGGCGGGCATCGCACGCGGCTCGGTGACGCACAACGTCGACCAGCTCACGACCGCCATGCACGCGATCACCAGCGGCCAGCAGCCCGTTGCCGCGCTCCCTCACGCCCTGCCCCTGGCCGAACTCGCCGCCGCCCGACTGAGCGCCGAGTACGCCGCGGCGCTTGCGGAGCCGACACGCGTCTACCAGTGGGAAGGACCGGTCCCCGCGGCGCTGGCCCACGCCGCCGACCGCGCCCGCGACAACGGCCGGCCGTACTACGTCTACGGCGACGAAGGTCACACCGATGCGCGCGTCAGCGATACGCCACCGGCCGATACCGGCTACTGGATGGTGACCGCCAGCGGCCTCTGGGTGAGCCTGAGCGGCACGACGATCGCCACGATCTCCATCGCCGACAGCGATTTCGACGCCAGCCGGGGTCGCCCCGCCGTCGTCGTCACCGACGTGCACGCCGACCTGGAACACAAGCTCGCCGCTGAAAAGCCGTTCCTGCTGGCCGCGTGCATCTCCCCGGTGGCCGCCATGGTCATGGCGACGCGCACCGCCGAGAACCAGCAGCGTCCCTGCCTGGTGTACATGCGCCAGAACATGTTCGTCGTTACCGACGCCGTGCCGCCGGACGTGCACGCGTACTTCAGCGTGACCGCCGACGGATCATGGCTACAGCACCGCGGCGACGAGCAGCAGCCCGCCGAAGCGCCGAAGACCGCAGCCGCGTTCACCGCGCTGACCACCCTTGCCCCCGCACCGCCCTGCGCAGCGGCCGCGGCGAACCCTGCCGCTCCGGCGGCGACGAGCGGCACTGCCTACCAGCCACCAACGGCCGACCCGCCGGCCGCACCCGGCATCGGGATGGGGTTGTGATCTCGGTCGTGCGATGACCCGCCCGGGTTATCCACAAGAACGTGTTCCACAACTCGCA
>NZ_BMQE01000107.1:0-4831 GCF_014647955.1 Planomonospora antibiotica
AGGGTGTCCTTGAGCTGGAGGATCTCGCCCTGCGCGTCGGCGGTGATCTTCTTCGACAGGTCGCCCTGGGCGACGGCCGTGGAGACCGCGGCGATGGCCCGCACCTGGGTGGTCAGGTTGCCCGCCATGACGTTGACGTTGTCGGTGAGGTCCTTCCAGACCCCGGAGACGCCCCGGACCTGCGCCTGGCCGCCCAGCCGGCCCTCGGTGCCGACCTCGCGGGCCACCCGGGTGACCTCCTCGGCGAAGGCGGAGAGCTGGTCGACCATGGTGTTCACGGTGTTCTTCAGTTCGAGCATCTCGCCGACCGCGTCGACGGTGACCTTGCGGCTCAGGTCGCCCCTGGCGACCGCGGTGGTGACCAGTGCGATGTCGCGGACCTGGGCCGAGACGCGGGTCGACATGGCGTTCACCGCCTCGGTCAGGTCGCGCCAGCTGCCCGACATGCCCCGGAGCTGCGCCTGGCCGCCCAGCCGGCCCTCGGTGCCGACCTCGCGCGCCACCTGCGTGACCTCGGAGGTGAACAGGGACAACTGGTCCACCATGCCGTTGATCGCCTTGCCGAGGCGCCGCACCTCGCCCCGGGCGCCGCGGTCCAGGTCGATCCGGCGGGACAGGTCGCCCTTGGCCACGGCGTCGATCACGTCGGCCGCCCCGCTGACCGGACCGGACAGGGCCTCGATGAGGTCGTTGACCGAGTGCACGCTCTCGGCCCAGGCGCCCACGCCGGGCCCCGGGGTCAGCCGCTCGCCGAAGCGCCCCTCCTTGACCACCTCGCGGCGGACCCGCATCAGCTCGTTGGCCAGGTGCTCGCGGCGGTCGGCGACCTCGTTGAGCAGCAGGCGGATCTCGCTGAGGATCCCGTCGGGGGCGTACGGCACGCGGCGCCGGAAGTCGCCGTCGCGCCAGGCGAAGAGCGTCTCGAGGAGCGGTCGCAGGTCGGACTCGCTGTAGTGCCGCTCCTCGGCGTCGGGCATCGTGTCGGCCGTGGTCATGAGACCTCCTTGAATCCCGAGGGGGGCAGCCTCGGGTCATCCCAGTCTGTCACGATGCACAAGCCCCGGTCCCGCCTTCGTTTTACCCCACGTCGCCATGGAGTGTGGTAATCAGGGAACAATGACCACCGCTCCACGCGCGCTCCTGGCCGCGTCCTTCACCCCGGGAGACGCAGCCGTCTCCGAGGTCAGGCGGTTCACCCGAGAGGTGATGACCGCCTGGGCCGCCGCGTCCGTCCTGGCCATGGCCGAGCAGCTGTCCGGAGAACTGGCCGCGCAGGTCGCCGACGTGCCGTTCGAGGTCGTGTGGACCCACCTCGGCGACCGGGTGCAGGTGGAGGTGCGGCAGAAGAGCGCCTCGGAGACGCACCCCGGCGCCCCCGTCGTGCCGGTGGAGGAGTGGGGCGTCACCTTCGGCGCGGAGCACCGCACCCACTGGGCCCGGCTGCCGCTGCCCGGCTCCCACGACCAGGTGACCACGGAGTGGGCCGAGGAGGACGACTCCGGGCGGGGGCCGATCTGGCTGCGCTTCCTGGCCGACGCCAGCGACCTGCTGGCCGGGACGCTCGACCCGGACATGGTGCCCGCGATCATCGCGCAGATCGCGGTGCCCCGGCTGGCCACCTGGTGCGCGGTCTTCACCTGGACCGACGGCGGCGGGCCGCAGCGCCCGGCCTACCTGTGGCACGCCGACGAGGGCCGCATCGACGAGCTGCGCGAGATGCTGGCCGGGAGCCGCGTCCCCGAGGAGGGCGGCTCGACGCAGCTCGGCGACTCCCACGTGCTGACCGTCCCGCTCCTGGCGCGGGGGCGCTCGCTCGGCGCGATGTGCCTGGGCCGCCCCGACCGCTTCGCCGACGACGTCATGCAGTACGCCGAGGACATCGGCCGCCGCGCCGCCCTCGCGCTGGACAACTCCCTGCTCTACGCCCAGCAGGCCGCGGCCAACCGGGCCCTGCAGCGCAGCCTGCTCCCGCCCGACGACCCCGGCGAGATCCCCGGGCTCGACCACGCGGTGGTCTACGAGCCCGCGGGGGAGACCAACGAGGTCGGCGGCGACTTCTACGACCTGTTCGCGGCCGGGGACGGGTCCTGGCGGTTCGCGGTCGGCGACGTCTGCGGGACCGGCCCGGTGGCCGCCGCGGTCACCGGCCTGGCCCGCCACACGCTGCGCCTGCTCGCCCGCGAGGGGTACGGCGTCGCCGCCGTCCTGGGCCGCCTCAACCAGGCGATCCTGGAGGAGGGCGACCGGGCCCGGTTCCTCACCCTGCTCCACGGGGAGATCAGACCCGTGCGGACGGGCCTGGAGCTGCGGCTCGTCTCCGCCGGGCACCCGGAGGCGCTGCGGCTCAAGCCCAGCGGCGTCGTGGAGCCGGTGGTGACCTCCCAGTCGCTGCTGGGGGTCTTCCCCGAGGTGGACTTCGAGGCGGACCTGGTCCACCTCGACCACGGCGACGTGCTGCTCGCGGTGACCGACGGGGTGACCGAGCGGCGCCAGGGCGAGCGGCTGCTCGACGACGACGGGGGCCTGGCCAAGCTGCTGGCCGAGTGCGTGGGCCTGTCCGCCGGTGCCGTGGCGGCGCGGATCCGCCGGGCGGTGCAGGAGTTCACCACCGAGCCGAGCGCGGACGACATGGCGATCGTGGTCCTGCGCGCCCGCTGACGGCCCGGAGCCGTCCGGGTCGTGACCGGGCAGGCGTCCGCCTTCCGGGCAGGTGTCCGCCTTCCGCTCAGGCGTCCGTCTTCACGTGCCTGCGGACGAAGTCCAGCTGGGCGGCCATCTGGGCGATGCGCTCGGCGACGACCAGCGAGCCGTGGCCCGCGCCGTACCGGTAGACCTCGTGCTCGTGCCCGCGCGCGGCGAGCCGGGACACGTAGGCCTCGATCTGGCGGATCGGGCAGCGCGGGTCGTTCTCGCCGGCCAGGATCAGCACCGGCGCCTCGACCCGGTCCACGTAGGTGATGGGCGAGCAGTGCGCGTAGCGCTCCGGCTGCTCGGCGGGTGAGCCGCCGAGCAGCGCGCGGTGGTAGGCCCGGAGCGACTCGGGCTCGTCCTCGTAGGCCGCCAGGTGGTCGGCGATCGGCACCGTCGCGACGCCCGCCGCCCACGTCTTCGGCTGCGTCCCCAGGCCGAGCAGCGTGAGGTAGCCGCCCCAGGACGACCCGGCCAGCACCAGGCGTTCCGGGTCGGCCAGGCCGCGCGCCACCATCGCCTCGCGCACGGCGGTCACGTCGGCCAGCTCGATGTGGCCGACGTCGCCCGCCAGCGCGTCCCGCCAGGCCGAGCCGTACCCGGTGGAGCCCCGGTAGTTGACCCGCACGACCGCGAAGCCGAAGTCCACCCAGGCAGCCACCTGCGGGAGGAAGGAGTCGTCGTCCTGCGAGGTGGGCCCGCCGTGCAGGAGGAAGACGGTCGGGTGGGGCCCGGCGCCGCGCTCGGGCCGGGAGACCAGGGCGTGCACGCGCCCGCCGGGCCCGTCCACGTCCACGTCCTCGACCGGGACGGAGGGCGGCGAGGACGGCCCGCCGTGGTTCATCACCACCTGGCCGTTGCTGGAGCGGATCACCGGCGGGTGGGCGCCGCTGGACCAGGAGTACTCCACCGAGCCGTCGGGCCGGGGCGCGGCGGCGTCGATCACGCCGTGCTCGGTCTCGATCGGGGCCAGCACGCCTCCGGCCAGGTCGTAGCGGTGCAGGCGGGTGCGGCCGCGGTTGGCCCGGACGACGAGCAGGGACCGGCCGTCGCCGTACCAGTCGGCGGTGATCTCGCCGGGGTCGGGCAACCAGATCTCCCGCTGCTCGCCGCTCACCGGGTCCCAGACCAGCGGCTCCCGGCGGCCCCGGCGCTCGTGCAGGGCGAGCAGCCGCCGGTCGCCGGAGACGGGGGCGAAGCGCAGGCCGACGACGCCCCTGCCGGGACCGTCGCCCAGCTCGCCCACCGTCTCGCCGGACCGCCGCAGGACCCGGAGGGAGGGGTGCCTGGTGTCGCCGTGCTCGCTGTGGTTGATCGCGATCAGCGAGCCGTCCAGGGAGACCGCGGCCACGGAGGCGGCCTCGGCGTGCTCGTAGACCACCCGGGCGGGGGAGCCGGGCCGTACGACGTAGACGGTGAAGCCCTGACCGGGCCGGGCCAGGCCGATCACCGCGTCGCCCGTCGCGGCCAGGGCGATCCCGGCGGGGTGGCCGGGGCCGAGGTCGACCGGCTCGTCGGGGCCGCCGGTGAACGGCTGGCGCATCCAGCCGCCCCACTCGTCACCGTCGGTGTCGGCGAACCACCAGATCCACTGGCCGGTGGGGTCGACGGTCCCGTGCGAGGTGCCTTTGGGGCGCGCGGTCACCTGGCGCACGACGCCCTCCGCGCGGTCCCAGGAGTAGACCTCCCAGGCGCCGGAGACGTTGCTGCGGTACACGGCGCGGGCGGGGGCATGCCGCGCCCAGACGGGCAGTGTCACGCGTGGCGCCCGGAACCTGGTCTGCCAGCGTTCCTCCGCCTTCATCATGGGGCCTCCTTCGTGGATACCCCGGCCTTCAGGCTGGGGAGGAAACGAAGCTCCCGCGTAGCGGGGCAGGGAAAGGCGAATCGCCGCCAGGGCGATTCGGCGTCCACGGCCACCGGCCGAAACCCGCCGCTCACACGGAAACTGATACGATGTGAGGCATGACGCAGCAGGTCAAGCGGGCTTTTAAGTACCGCTTTCACCCCACGGACGAGCAGGCGGCTGAGCTGTCCCGCACGTTCGGCTGCGTCCGCCTCGTGTACAACAAGGCGCTGGAGGAGCGCACGCGGGCCTGGTACGGCCAGCAGCGCAGAATCTCCTACGTGCAGTCCTCGGCGG
>NZ_BMQE01000108.1:0-4390 GCF_014647955.1 Planomonospora antibiotica
CGTCCGGTACATCCGCTCCCCCACCGGACCCGACGAACCCGGCGAACCGAACGGACACGCCACGAACCGCTCCGCCGTCAATCCCGGCCGGCCGAGGTAACCGCGGGCGAGGCCCGGCCCGGCGAGGTACAGCTCCCCCGGCATCCCCACCGGCACCGGCCGGAGCCGGCCGTCCAGCACGTAGCCGCGGGTGTCCCGGACGGGGAATCCGATGGGCGGGACCTCTCCGGGGCTCAGCGGACCGCTCATCGTGGCGGCGATCGTGGCCTCGGTCGGGCCGTAGGCGTTGACCATCAACCGGCCGGGCGCCCAGCGCTCCACCAGACCGGGTCCGCAGGCGTCGCCGCCGACCGCCAGGGTGCGGAAGCCCTCCAGCGGGGCGGCGGGCACGCTCGCCAGCGCCGCCGGGGTGATAAGCGCATGGGTGACGCGCCGTTCCTCGATCGCCGCCGCCAGCTCCGCACCGCCGTACACGCCCTCGGGCGGGACGACCAGCGCGGCCCCGGCGGCGAAGGCCATGAGCATCTCCATGACCGAGGCGTCGAAGCTCGGCGAGGCGAGCTGGAGCACCCGGCCGTCCGGTCCCACCCGGAGCCGGTCCCGCTGGGTCTCGGCGAAGGCGGCGACGCCCTCGTGGGTCACGACCACGCCCTTGGGCCGACCGGTCGAACCCGAGGTGTAGATCACGTAAGCCGGGTTCCGGAGCTCCACCCGGACCTCGTCCTCCGTGAGGTCGCCCTCCGCGAAACCGGACACGTCCGCCGCGGCGAGCAGCTCACCGCCGA
This sequence comes from Planomonospora antibiotica, assembly GCF_014647955.1. Taxonomy (NCBI): domain Bacteria; kingdom Bacillati; phylum Actinomycetota; class Actinomycetes; order Streptosporangiales; family Streptosporangiaceae; genus Planomonospora; species Planomonospora antibiotica. Next base: position 786 of record NZ_BMQE01000108.1, read on the forward strand.
CCACCAGGACCGGGCGTGCGTCGTCCAGCATGGCGGCGATCCGCTCGGCGGGATAGCCGGGGTCCACCGGCAGGTAGGCGGCGCCGGCCTTGCACACGGCCAGCGCGGCGACGACCAGGTCGGCCGAGCGCGGCAGCAGCAGCGCGACCACCCGTTCGGGGCCCGCTCCGCGGCGCCGCAGCAGCCGGGCCAGCCGGTTGGCGCGGGCGTTGAGCTCGCCGTAGGTCAGGGTCGTCCCGCCGTCCACCAGCGCGGCGGCCCCCGGGTCCCGTGCCACCGCCGCCTCGAAGAGTCCGTGCAGCGTACGGCCGGGCACCGGATCGCCCGTGTCGTTCCACTCCTCGACGATCCGCCGCCGTTCGGCCTCCTCCAGCAGGTCGAGACGCCCGACGGGGGTGCCGGGCGCTCCGGCCACCGTGGTGAGCAGCCGCCGCACCCGGCCGAGCAGACGTCCCGCCTCCGCTGCGGTGAACAGGTCGGACCGGTGGTCCAGGCGGAGCGTGAGCCGCTCGCCGGGGACGGCGGCGAGCGCGAGCGGGTAGTGGTGGGCGTCGGTCGAGCCGAACCCGGTCAGCCGCAGGTCACCGAGGGCGGCACCGGCCGCGTCCGGGTCGAACGGGTAGTTCTCCAGCACGGTGACGGTGTCGAAGAGGGTGCCGCGGTGGATCTCGGTCAGGCCGAGGTGGTGGTGGGGCAGCAGCTCGGCCTGCTCGTCCTGGAGGCGGGCCAGAAGGTCGCCGAAGGACTCGCCGGGGTGGAGCCGTACCCGGACCGGGACCGTGTTGACGAACAGGCCGACCATGCGCTCGACGCCGGGCAGCTCCGGCGGGCGGCCCGACACGACGGAACCGAAGACGACGTCGTCACGGCCGGTGAGCTGGGCGAGCACGACGCCCCAGCTCGCCTGGAGCACGGTGTTGAGCGTGACGCCGTGGCGGCGGGCCATCCGGGTGAGGGCTCTCGTCAGCCCGGCGTCCAGCTCGAGACGCACCCGCTCCGGGGGGACGGCCGCGGTGGGTGCCCCGGGTGCGGCCAGCGTGGGCCCGTCCACCCCGTCGAGCGCCCGCTCCCACGCCTCCCGCGCCGCGTCGCGGTCCTGCCGGGCCAGCCAGGCCAGATAGCCCTTGTACGGCGGCGCGGGCGCGGTCTCCACGCCCAGGTAGAGCGCGAGCAGCTCCGTGATCAGGATCGGCGTCGACCAGCCGTCCAGCACGATGTGGTGGTGGGTGAGGACCAGCCGGTGCCGCTCCGGCCCGAGCCGCACCAGCGAGAACCGGAGCAGCGGCGGCCGGGCCAGGTCGAAGGGACGGGCCCGCTCCTCTGCGGTCACCCGGCCGGGGTCCTCTCCGGCGACCTCGCGCCAGGGCAGGTCGACGCGTGCCGGGACGACCTGGACGGGTCGGCTCAGCTCCTCGTGCCAGAAGCCCGCGCGCAGGTTGGGGTGGCGGTCCAGGAGCCGTTCGGCGGCCCGCCGCAGCCGGGCCGCGTCGAGCGGACCGTCGAGGTCGAGCGTCACCTGGGCGGTGTAGACGTCGTGCTCGTCGTGCAGGGCGTGGAAGAACAGGCCCCGCTGCAGCGGCGAGAGCGGAAGGATGTCCTGGACCTGCGTCATCGGTCCTCCCAGGCGGCCTGGATGCGGTCGATCTCCTCCTGGTCGAGTTCGACCAGGAGGTCGCTCGGCGTGTGCCCGCCGGAGCCGTGCGCGGCCAGCCCGCCGAGCGCGTCGAACCAGGTCCCGGCCAGCTCCTCGGCCTCCGCCTCGGTGAGCACCCCGTCGGGCCAGGACCAGACGGCCTCCAGGTGGGGGCCGTCCGGGCGGTCGTGGACGGTCGTGTTGATCTCCAGTACGTGGGCCACCGGCATCTCCGGGTCGTGGCCGCCGAACTCCGCCGGGACCACGTTCCAGTCGCCCTCGCCGGTCGCGACCCGGCCGAGGTGGTTGAAGACGATCTGCGGCCGGGGGAGCCCGTCCAGTTCGGCGGCGCTCTCCGGGTCGAGGTGGCGGAGCAGGCCGTACCCGATGCCGTTGTCCGGAATGGCCCGCAGCTGCTCCTTGACCTGTTTGACCGCCCGGGTGACGGTCCGCCCGTCGGTCCAGGCGGTGGCGCCCGCGTCGAGCCGGACCGGGTACAGGGTGGTGAACCAGCCGACGGTCCGGGACAGATCGGCGCCGTCGGCGATCTCCTCCCGGCCGTGGCCCTCCAGATCGAGCAGGACGGAGGTGCCCCGCCCGCCGCGCTTCCGGCGCCAGTGCGCCACGGCCAGGGTGAGACCGGTGAGCAGCACGTCGAGGGCCCGGCCGTGGAAGGCCGCCGGGACGGTGGTGAGCAGCGGTCCGGTGACCTCGGGCGGCAGCGTGAGCCGGAGCGTGCGGACGGTCGCGACGGTGTCCTTCTCCGGGTCGAGCGGCCGGTGGCCGATGCGGGGGTCGGGCCCGTCGAGGATGTCGATCCAGTCGTCCAGTTCGCCGGCCCTGCGCCGGGCTTCGGCCTGGAGCATCCGCGCCCAGGTGCGGAACGACGTCGGCACCGCCGGCAGCACCGGAACCTCACCCCTGCGGGCCGCCTCCCAGGCCGCGAACAGATCCGGCAACAGGACCCGCCACGACACCCCGTCCACCGACAGGTGATGCACCGTCACCACCAACCGGCCCGACACCCCCGGACCCGCGTCCAGCCACACCACCCGCACCATCCGGCCGGTGGCCGGATCCAGCTCCGCCCGCGACCGCGCCGACGCCTCGGCCACCGCCTCCTCCGGGTCGTCCGCGACCTCCACCCGGCGCACGCACTCATCCGCCCGCACCGAACCGGACGGCGGCACCTCCAGCACCCCGCGACCGTCCCCGCGCAGCGCCTCCACCCCCGAGCAGACCAGCCGCAACGCATCATGCCGGTCCAGTACGGCCTGCAACCCGGCCGTCAACGCCTCCAGCCCCAGACCCGGCGGCACCTGCAGCACCACCGTCTGACCGAACCCACCGATCGGCCCGCCCCGCTCGGCCAGCCACCGCATGATCGGGGTGGGGTCCACCGGGCCGACCCCCGCCCCCTCCGGCTCCCCCACCGCACCGGCCGGCTCCTCGGTCGCGACCGCCGCCAAAGCCCGCACACTCTGATGCCGGAACACCTCCCGCGGCGAGAACACCACCCCCGCCTCACGCGCCCGCGCCACCAACCGAATCGCCAGAATGCTGTCCCCACCGAGATCGAAGAACCCCTCCCCGGCCCCGACCGACTCCACCCCCAGCACCTCGGCGAACACCCCCGCCAGCACCGCCTCCCGCACACTCGCGGGCCCCTCGCCCGACCCTGACCCCGGCCCCGGTTCCCCGTCCGGCTCCACCCCCGAGCCCGCCGCCCGCGGCACCGGCAGCGCCGCCCGGTCCAGCTTCCCGTTGCCCGTCAACGGCAGCGCCTCCAAAACCACCACCACCGACGGCACCATGTACTCCGGCAACCGCTCCGCCGCGAACCCCCGCACCACCTCCGGCACGAGCACCCCGGACACCCCGCCCGGCGCCGTACCGGCCGGCACCACGTAGGCCACCAGCCGCCGGTCCCCCGGCCGGTCCTCCCGCACCACCACCGCCACATCCGCCACCC
>NZ_BMQE01000109.1:0-4302 GCF_014647955.1 Planomonospora antibiotica
TCTGACCAGCACCTACACCCTCACCCGTGGCCCAGAACCCTGATTAGCTGCGGAACCCAGGCCTTGGTGGCCTGCAAAGCCATCTTGAGCTTGAGGAAGTGCCCGTCGGCCAGGTTGATGGTGATCGCATCCAGGGCGGCGATGGCGCCGGGCTCCGGCTTAGGCTCCTCCGCCTTCCCGCTCCCGGCAAAAAGCAGGAAGTAGGCCGCTGCGGCACCCACCAGGGCGAGCACGGCTCCGGCGATAATGAAAAGCTTCTTCTTCGACTTCTTGCCGTCGTCCTTCGCCTCCCCGGCATCGGGGGCGGATTTCAGCGTCGCGGTGGCCATGATGTTCTCCCCAATGGGTGTCAGTTACTCGTGCTGAACGCGCCCGCAATGGTGGGCAGCAGTACCTTGGTTCGGGCATCGAGGTCGGGCAGGACGACCACCTCGACCCGGCGGTTCAGCGGTCGCCAGGGGTACAGCGGTCATTGATCGGTCTGAGCCCCATGGAGGCCGGACAGGAAACATCCAGAGCCTGGTCCCGCTGGTCAGCGAGGGCACATCCCCGGTTGTCTCATCCCGTTCATCGGCCGCTTTCGGCATCGCCTGAGGAAAAGCCGCGTCAATCAACGGTCCTCGATAGGAGACGATGCCCAGGTTGGCAGGTGCCATCGCGGGCCCGGTCGCCCTGACGGTGGAGACAAGCCGTCGCACCTGTTGCGCGCGGACGTGACGAGGTCTGGCCTGCTCTCGATGATGGGGCGACCGTGCGTGAGGCAACCGGCCCGCAGGGGCGCCACCAAGCCGACATCGACCTCCTGCAGGAGTGCCTCCTGCCCTCCAGCCGACCGCCGCGCCTCACTCTGCGCTACCGCGATCACCGAGAGCGGGCCAAAGCCGACTATTGCCCGTGGTGGGGCGCGCGGACCTGTTGTCCGTGATGCCAGGGGTCACCGACGGGCGGTGGCGCTGCTGTACGGCGTACCCCGTACGTGGTCTCGGCCCGGACGGCACGCGACGCGTGGCTAGGACGGTTTGGTTTGGGATCTGGAGCCGTCATAGCCAGACGCGCATCGCGAACCAACCGCTATGCAGGCGGGGTTTCCTGCCGTCCTGGCGGGCGAGGGCCGCGATGATGTGAGTGGTGACACGGCGGACGACGCTCCACCGGCAGGCTTGGTCGTCGCCGGACGGCGCGATCCCGGCGGCGTCCGGCGATGCCCCGGTAACGTCTGCGCTGCCTCCCCGGGGGGAGGGGAGGTCCGGCGCTGATTTCAGCTCATGCTGGCCAGCAGGTCACGGCAGGCCTGCTCGCAGGAGCGGCAGGCCTCGGCGCAGATGCGGCAGTGCTCGTGCGCCTCGGCGTGGCGGGCGCACTCGTCGCCGCAGGACTTGCACGCCATGGCGCAGGCCTCCAGCAGGGTGCGGCTGATGTTGGCGTCGTAGCCGGTGTGCCGTGACAGCACCCGGGCGGTGGTGGCGCAGATGTCGGCGCAGTCCATGTTGGTGCGGATGCACTTGGTCAGCTCGGCGACCATGCCCTCGCTCAGGCATGCGTCGGCGCAGGCCGTGCACGCTTCGCTGCACGTGATCAGCGAGTCGATGGTGGCGGCGAGTTTGGTCCGGTCGAGGTTGATCTCGGCCGGATACGTCTCCATCATCGGCTTCGTCGCAGTCGTCATCTTCTCTCCCCTCTGGTAGCGGATGTGCTGACGGTGCGGTACCCGCCTGAGCCGGACCTACGCCGGACCGGGTTGGGGAGTGTCGGAGGTGGCCGGACGACGGTCCGGAGGCGTGGGACAACCGGTTTTGGCCCCCCTCTCGATGACCGCGGCAGCGGAGAGTGAAAGACGGCGGTCGGCTGGAGGAAGGGAGGCGCACCCGTAGCAGACCGCAAGTCGGCTGGGACGAGCCCAGGACACGAGGCCGAGGCCGGTGAGCGCGGCGATACTCTTGCAATCAGCTTTGCGCAGGTCGGTAGGCGACGGAGAAATCGGTGCCCGCGTTCCTCGACTCCACAACCGTGCCCTCAGCCAGGGCCGCGAGAAGGCGCTGGCCGTCGACGGCGGTGAAGGCCGTCACCTGGCCCGAGATCTCGCCTGTGGCCTGCCAGGTCTTGCCAGCGTCTTTGCTGGTGTGGACCTGGCCGTCTGCTCCGACTCCGACCAGGGCGTTCTTGGTGGGAGCGTCGACATGAGACAGCAGCGGAGCTGTAGGCAGCACGGTGAAGCTCGCACCGCCGTCCTCGCTCACCTGCAGGCCATCAGGGGTGGTGGCGTAGACCCGGTCCGGTTGTACGGCGTTGCCGGCGAGGTCGGCCACCTGCATCTGCGCCCCCTGGACCCAGGTACGGCCCCCGTCGGTGCTGCGCCGTACCCGGCTGGTCTGGCTGTCGTAGGCGTACAGGCTGCTTCCGGCCGGTTGGATGGCGTGGAAGTCGGCGACGCCGGCTTCCGACACCGGACTCCAGCTGGCACCGGCGTCCGTGGTGCGGATCAGCCCCAGGTGCGGGGCGCCGCCGGTGGACATCTCCGCCGCGCCGGGATGACCGCTGGCCAGGAAGGTCTTCGGCCCCACCACGGTAAAGCCCATGTGATCGGCGATCCGGTCGGCCACGCGCACGGCACTTTGCGGCGACCGCACCTGGAAGAGCCCGTAGTGCCCAGCGAGATAGATGCTCCCGTCAGCGGGATCGACACCGAGACCGTGGATATGCCCGACGCCCGGATCGTCCGGAGCAGAGGTGGCGATCGGAGACGGCTGCCCGGAGCACGCCGCGCCGAAGAGGGCCGCGATCACCACAACGGCGGCTGCGCGGACTGAAGTCATACGGGCAGCCTACCTCAATCTACTATCAGTCATCGTAGACGGCTCAGAAGATGGCGAGTTGGTGGCAGTGGTGGGCCACGAACGAGCTCACGCCGGGGAGTGCGGCGATGGCGGCGGGCCCGGCCAGCAGGACGGCGACCGCGACCATGCCCGCCAGCCGCTCGCGGCGGCACAACGGGACCTCGGGTCCGAGCATGCGGCGCACCCGGGTAAGAGCGGTCTCGCCCCCCGCGCCCAGCATGAAGGCCGGCGTCTGCCCGGTGGCCAGCCGTACCAGGGCGGAGGCGATATGGATGCGGGGGTGACGGCGGGCGGCGACGTCATCGGCCAGAAGCTCGATCAGGCGGGCAACCTCGGCTCTGGCCCGTTCGAACAGCGGCAGGCCGGGGAAGGCTCGGACCAGGGCTTCGGCGGCGGCCAGCACCAGGTGATGTCTTCCCCGCAGGTGTGCTCGCTCGTGGGCGAGCACGGCGGCCACCTCTTCAGGAGCCAATGACTGCAGGGCCCCGGTGGTGATGACGGCCCGGCCCCTGCGGCCGGGCACGCAGTAGGCTGCGGGCTCGTCGTAGGTGAGCACCACCGCACCCAGCTCGCCGTCGTGACAACCAAGGAGGGCCAACATCTGGGCATGGTGGCGCCGCTCGCGCCGCGCCCGGAGCAGCACGGCGGCCGCGCAGTAGGTGAACCTGGCGATGATCAGGCCGGAGCCGAGCAATGCGAGGCGGGCTTCGGCGGAGGCCAGGGCGGTCCCGCCGGACAGCATGGCGGCACAGGCCTCGAAGAAACCCGCCAAGCCATGCCCGACCACGGAGCCGGGCACCGCGGCGGCCACGCCGGCCAGGACCATGGAGGCGATCGCCGAGGCGCAGGCGGCCAGCCACACGCAGATCGCCAGGCGCGGCGCCCGCTCGGCCCACGCGCCCCGACTCAGCAGCCGAGGCAGCACGAGTACGGCGGCGACGGCGTACAGCACCAGGACCATCGACACGATCATGCGTGACCCCTGGGTGAGTAGACCTGCAGGGCGGCCTGCAGCGCGGAGGCTCCTTCAGGGGTCAGGCGCTCCAGGAAGTGCACCAGCGTGGCCGCCTGGTTGCCGCTTGCCGCCAGAGTGTCGCGCATCAGCTGCGCGGTGTAGGCCTCCTGGCTGGCCATCGTCTCGTAAACGTATGCACGACCGGCCGATCGGCGTTTGAGCAGACCTTTCTCGTGCAGCTTGTCCATCACCGTCATGACGGTGGTGTAGGCGATCTCCCGATCCTGGCGAAGGTCCTCCACCACGTCGCGCACCGACGCGGGACGGCGATACGACCATAGGCGTTCCATGATCGTGGACTCCAGCTCTCCCAGGCCACGCACCATATCGGCTCCCTCCCATGGTCTCTTGATGCTACCGAGCATCGTAGATGCGCTGTCACGCTTGGCCTGTGTCAACGGCCAAGTGCGTGTCGCCGCTGGTGGCCAAGTAGTGGTCCCCACGGCTCCGTAG
>NZ_BMQE01000110.1:0-4094 GCF_014647955.1 Planomonospora antibiotica
CACCAACGCCACCTGAGCGAACTCCGTCCGCCCCAGCACCTCCGCCGCGCCCCCGCCCCCGGCCTCGCCCTCGTGCTCGGCGAACATCAGCTCCCGCAACGACCGCCCCAGCTCGACGTCCGCCACCGCGCACACCGCATCCAACGCATCCGCGAACACCGGGAACGCCGCATACAACTCCCGGCCCATCCCCGCCCGCTGCGCCCCCTGACCCGAGAACAGGAACCCCGTCCGGCCCTCGGCGCCCACCGACCCCGTCACCGCCCCGCCCGGCACCCGCCCATCGGCCAGCTCCCGCAACCCGGCCAGCGCATCTTCCCGATCGGCGGCCACCAGCACCGCCCGGTGCTCCAGCGCCGCCCGCGTCGTCACCAGCGACAAACCGACATCGGCCAGACCCGCCTCCGGACGATCCGCCAGATGCTCCGCCAACCGCCCCGCCTGCTCGAAGAGCCCCTTCGGGGTCGCCGCGGACAGCATGAGCGGGACGCGCCCCGGCCCGGCCTCCGGCCGCTCCGGAGTCGCAGGGACCTGCCCGGAAGCGGTCTCCTCCTCGACCGCGGGAGGCTCCTCGATGATCATGTGCGCGTTGGTGCCGCTCAGCCCGAACGACGACACCCCCGCCCGGCGCGGATGGCCGTTCTTCACCCACTCCCGCGCCTCGGTCAGCAGCTCCACCCGGCCTTCCGACCAGTCGACCTGCGGGGTGCGCTCCTCGGCGTGCAGCGTCTTGGGCAGCACGCCGTGCCGCATCGCCATGACCATCTTGATCACACCGGCGACACCCGCCGCCGCCTGGGCGTGGCCCATGTTCGACTTGATCGAGCCCAGCCAGAGCGGCCGGTCCTCCGGCCGGTCCCGGCCGTAGGTCGCCAGCAGCGCCTGCGCCTCGATCGGGTCGCCCAGCCGGGTGCCGGTACCGTGCGCCTCGACGGCGTCCACGTCCTTCGCGGAGAGTCCCGCGACGGCCAGCGCCCGCTGGATCACCCGCTGCTGCGACGGGCCGTTCGGCGCGGTCAGCCCGTTGGAGGCGCCGTCCTGGTTGATCGCCGTACCCCGCACGACGGCCAGGACGGGGTGCCCGTTGCGGCGCGCGTCCGACAGCCGCTCCAGCAGGACCAGGCCGAGTCCCTCCCCCCAGCCGGTGCCGTCGGCGCCCGCACCGAACGACCTGCACCGGCCGTCCGGGGACAGACCCCGCTGCCTGCTGAAGTCGATGAAGACATCCGGGGTGGGCAGCACCGTCACGCCGCCGGCCAGCGCCATCGTGACCTCTCCCTGGCGCAGTGCCTGGCACGCCATGTGCAGCGCCACGAGGGAGGAGGAGCACGCGGTGTCGACGGTGACGGCCGGGCCCTCGAGCCCGAGGGTGTAGGCGACGCGACCGGAGGCGATGCTGCCCGCGCTGCCGTTGCTCAGGTAGCCGGCGAGGTCGTCGGGCACCTCGGCCAGGCGGCTGCCGTACTCGTTGTACATGATGCCGACGTAGACGCCCGTCTGGCTTCCCCGCACCGACTTCGGGTCGATGCCCGCCCGCTCGAGCGTCTCCCAGGACGCCTGGAGCAGCAGGCGCTGCTGCGGGTCCATCGCCAGCGCCTCGCGGGGCATGATCCCGAAGAACTCGGGGTCGAACTCGGCCGCGTCGTGCAGGAACCCGCCCGTCCGGACATAGGTCTTCCCCTCCGTGCCCGGCTCGGGATCGAACACCCCCTCGACGTCCCAGCCGCGGTCCGCCGGGAAATCGGTGATCGCGTCCCGGCCTTCGGCGGCCAGCCGCCAGAGGTCCTCCGCGGAGCGGACGTCTCCCGGGAAGCGGCAGCTGATCGCGACGATCGCCACCGGGTCGTCCTGCTGCGCGGCGGGGACGGGGACCGCGGGAGCGGCCCCCTCGGCGACGGTTCCGGAGAACCTGGTCGCGAGATACCCGGCCACGGAGCGCGACGTCGGGTAGTCGAACACGAGGGTCGCGGGCAGCTTCAACCCGGTCGCCGCATTGAGCTCGTTGCGCAGCTCGACCGCGGCGAGGGAGTCGAACCCGAGTTCTCTGAACGCCCGGTCAGGACCGACCGCCTCGGGTCCGGTGTGGCCGAGGACCTTGGCCACATGGCCGCGGACCACCTCCAGCAGCAGGCGGTCCCGCTCCGCGCCGGCCAGTCCCGCGATCCGCCGCCCCAGCGCGTTCCCGTCCGCGTGCCCTTCCCCGGAGCGCACGGTACGGCGGGCGGCGCCGCGTACGAGGCCTCGGAGCAGGGCCGGTAGGTCGCCGCCCCTGCCGCGCAGGGCCGTACGGTCGACCTTGACGGCCGCCAGCACGGGCTCGTCCGCGAGGACGGCCGCGTCGAACAGGGCCAGACCCTCCCGCACCGAGACGGCGGGCAGGCCCAGGCGGCTCACCCTGTCCAGGTCGGCGGCGGTGAGCTCTCCGCCGAGGCCGGTGTTGACCTCCCAGAGGCCGTAGGCGACGGCGGTGGCCGGCAGGCCCTGGGCCCTGCGGTGCGCCGCCAGCCCGTCCAGGAACACGTTCGCCGCCGCGTAGTTGCCCTGACCCGCCGCCAGCACCATCCCGCCCGCCGACGAGAACAGCACGAACGCCGACAGGTCCATTTCCTCCGTCAGCTCGTGCAGGTACCACGCCGCATCCGCCTTCGGCCGGAGCACCGCGTCGATCCGCTCCGGCGTCAGCGTGCCCACCAGCCCGTTGTCGGCCACCCCGGCCGCGTGCACCACACCCCGCAGCGGATGCTCCACCGGAACCGCCGCCAGCAGATCCGCCAGCGCCTCCCGATCGGCCACGTCACACGCCGCCACCGTCACCCGCGCCCCCAGCGCCTCCAGCTCGGCGGCCAGCTGCGCCGCACCCGGCGCCTCCAGGCCCCGCCGACTGGTCAGCACCAGCTGCCGCACCCCGTGCTCGGTCACCAGGTGCCGCGCCACCAGCGCACCCAGACCACCCGTGCCACCGGTCACCAGCACCGTGCCGTCCGCATCCCACACCGGAGCGGACCCGTCCGCACCCGGTCGGCCCGCAGCCGCCTGATCGACCCGCGTGTCCGCCGAGGTCTCCGCCGCCACCCGGCCCGACGGGACAGGCGCCGAGGCCGCGCCCGGCACCCGCACCAGGCGCGGCACCCGCAGCTCATCGCGCCGCAGCGCCATCTCCGGCTCGTCCGAGGCCGCGACCGCCGGAACCAGAACCGAGGCCAGAACCGACCCGGCCACGCCGCCACCGGTGTCCCGGCCACCGGCCCCGACCTCGATGCCCACGTCGACCAGTGCGAACCGGCCCGGGTTCTCCGCCTGCGCCGCCCGTACCAGACCCCACACCGGAGCCAGCCGCACATCGACGTCCTCACCCGGCAGCGCCACCGCACCCCGGGTCACCACCACCAGCCGCGACGACGCGAACCGCTCCTCGGCCAGCCACGCCTGCACCACCCCCAGCACCTCGCCCACGACCGACCGCACCGCCTCGGGCACGTCCGTCTCGGGCACCGGGCACTCGAACACCACCGCCTCGGGCACCTCGGCCCCCTCCGGCAGCGCTCCCCACCGCGCCCACGGCACCGGGCTCGACGGCACCGGAACCGGGACCCACTCCACCCGGAACAGCGAATCGGAGAGTCCTCCGCGGGCGGCGTCGAGTTGTTCGGCGGAGACCGGCAGGGAGACCAGGGAGTCCACCGTCGCCACCGGCCGGCCGGTCTCGTCCGCGATCTCGATCGCCGAGACCTCCTCGCCCCGCAGCCGGTGGATGCGCACGCGCACGGCCGAGGCGCCGGCGGCGTGCAGCGTCACCCCGTTCCAGGTGAAGGGCAGGAGCGTCGCTCCTCCGTCCGGGTCGCGGTCGACGACGAGGTCGGCGTGCATGGCGCTGTCGAGCAGCGCGGGGTGCAGCCCGAACCTGCCCGCCTCCTCACGTTCCTGCTCCGGCAGCGCCACCTCGGCGAACACCTCGTCCCCGCGCCGCCAGGCCGCCTTCAGCCCCTGGAACGCCGGGCCGTACCCGTAGCCTCTGGCCAGCAGGTGCTCGTAGGCGCCGTCCACGTCCACCGGCACCGCACCCGCCGGAGGCCACTGGGTCAGGTCGAAGGAGG
>NZ_BMQE01000111.1:0-3950 GCF_014647955.1 Planomonospora antibiotica
CTGTGGCCGTACTCACCGGTGGCTTGCCGCACGTCCGAGATCCTTAACTACGCGGCCTTGGGCCAAGAAGCGGTTCGAGACGCTCAAGGACATGGCGACCGCCTGGCGGATGGTCTTCCAGACCTCCGATGCCGCCCCGCCGGTCGGCTCCGAGCACCCGGAGGACGCCGCGGGCAGCGGCAGCCTTCCCGCCGAGGACGGCACCCCGGAGAAGGCCCGCGACAAGGCAGCCAAGGCCGCCACCCGGGCGACCGCGCTGGACGCCGCCGGGCTCACCCCGCGCGCCGTCTCGGCCGCCGCGCGACTGGAGGCGACCACGGTCGGCGACCTGCTCGACCTGCCCTCCAAGTCGCTGTTCAACCTCCCCGGCCTGGGCGCGAAGACCCGCCAGGAGCTGCAGCGGCGCATCCGCGAGTGGCGGGCCCGGCTGGGCGAGGACGAGGTCTCGCCGCTGGCCGCGGCCGAGAAGCAGGCGGCCAAGGCGGAGACCCGGCACACCGCCGAGGAGGCGGGGGACGACGCGGACGCGTTCCGCCGGATCGGGCTGGATGCCATCGCCTCGCTGCTCGTCCCCGACCTGCAGGCGAACCGGCGCAACGCCACCGAGGTGGAGGCCACCCGGCTCCTGCTGGGCCTGCCCGCCCCCTCGGGAGAGCTGCCGGCGCTGCCGCCCTGGCCGCAGCAGCCGCAGGTCGCCGCGGCCCTCCAGCCCAAGGTCACCTCGGGGCGCGTCGCGCAGATCATGGTCAAGCAGCGTGCCCGCTGGCGCGGCGAGCCGCTCGTCCGCAGCGTCCTCGACGAGGTCATCGCGCTCCTGGCCGAGAGCGGCCGGGTCATGGGCGCCGCCGAGCTGGCCGAGTCGATCCTCGCCCGGAGGGGATCGGCCCGCACCGGAGGCGCGCTGCGCCGGGCGATCGCCCTGGCCGCCGTCCGCGCCGCCGTCGAGATCGACCCGGTGGAGGGCGAGCCCCGGCTCATCACCCGCCGGCACGGCGACCGGATCATGGTGGCTCTCGAGGCCACCGAGTCCGACGCGCCCGACACTCCCGCTGGTCCCGCGCTGCTCGACTACGCCGACGCCCTCGGCAGGGCCGCCGACCGGCTCGCGGCCCAGGACGTGCTGCCCACCGCGGCCACCGTCCTGCGCGAGCTGCGCGCGGTGAGGGTCCCCGGCGTCGCGACCGTCCTGGACGACCGGCGGCTGGTCTCCCTCGCCGCCGCCGCCTCCGACAGGGCAGCGGCGACCGCCCGGCTGGAGATCTACCCGCGCGACCTCTCCCCGGTCCGGGCGCTCCGCCTGACCCAGGCGGGCGTCATCCCCGCCGGGACGAGGGACGGCAGGCCGATCGGCCTGACCCCCGGACAGATCGCCGAGAAGGTCGCCGCCCGCTTCCCCGCGCTGGCGCCGCTGCCGAACCGTCCGAAGCTCGACGCGCTGCTGCGCGAGGCCGGGTTCGACGTGCGCTGGCAGGGCGACCGGTACGTCTCCCCGAAGACCGAGGAGTCGTCGACCGGCTCGCCGCTCACCCGCCGCGCCACCCGGGCCGGCACGACCCGCTGGAACGCCGAGACCCCCGAGCTGGCCGAGGCGCTCCGCGCTGAGGAGCGGCTGAGCGCCGCGGCCGGAGCCGCGCCCGGCGAGGGCGGCTTCCGGGCGCTCACCGTGCAGGTGAGCCTGTACGGCAGGGCGCGCCGGGAGCTGGTCGCGCGGTTCGGCGCGCACCCGGTCAACCTGGCGAAGGTCTTCCTGGAGGCGCTGCGCGAGCAGGTCGTCCCCGGCCGGAAGCCGACCTGGGAGACGATCCTCGGCGCCGACGCGGCCGCCCCGGACAGCAAGGCCGCGTTCAAGCTCAGGGAGTACGCCGGGGAGGCGTGGCAGCGGGCCGAGCCCCGGATCTCCGCGCTCCTGGAGGCCCAGGCCGGCCAGGCGGCCGGTGCCCCGCTGCTGCTGCACGACGCGGCGCCCCTGGCCCGCTACGACGCGGGCGATCTGCTCTTCGAGCTCGCCGCGCGGGCCCGCCGGGGCGGCGCGCCGGTCTGGCTGCTCTGCCCGATGAACAACCCGGGGCAGCAGCCCCGCCTGGACGGCATGCTCGTGCCCGCCCAGCTGCCCAACGAATGGATCGTGCTGCCCGACGCGTGGGTGGCCAACCAGCACCGAAGTGGAGTCAAGGCGTCGTGATCGTCTCCAAGGCACTCAAGGACGACCTGGTCAAGCAGGTGAAGCTGCTCGAGGACGACCTGCGCGAGCAGGCCGAGGCGGTCGCCGACGTCCACGACCGGCTCACCCGGGAGTACCACCGGGCGTTCCGGGTCGGGCGCACCGCCGCGACCGAGTCGGCCTGGCGCGCCGAGCGCATCACCCAGGCCGCCGTAGCGTGGGTGCTCGGCACGGTGTTCGTGCGCTTCTGCGAGGACAACGGACTGCTCACCGAGCCCTACATCACGGGACCGGACCACGACCGGATGGTCCTGGCGGAGGAGGCGCAGGAGGAGTTCTTCCGCAACGACCCGAGCCAGACCGACCGGGGCTGGCTGCTCGCGGCCTTCGCCGAGATCGCCCGCTCCCAGGCCGGGCGCCTGCTCTTCGACGAGCGGCACAACCCGCTCTACCAGATCCCGCTCTCCCACGACGCGGCCAAGGACCTGCTCGCCTTCTGGCGGCGGCGCACCGAGGCGGGCACGCTCGTGCACTCGTTCGTCTCCGGCGAGTGGGACACCCGCTTCCTCGGCGACCTCTACCAGGACCTGTCGGAGTCGGCCCGCAAGACGTACGCGCTGCTGCAGACGCCGGACTTCGTCGAGGAGTTCATCCTCGACCACACGCTCACGCCGGCCGTCGCTGAGTTCGGCCACGACGTGGTGAAGGTGATCGACCCGACCTGCGGCTCCGGTCACTTCGTGCTGGGAGCGTTCCACCGGCTGCTGGACGAGTGGACGCGGAACGCGCCCGCCCGGGACCGGCGGGAGCTGGTCCGGTTGGCGCTGGAGGCGGTGCACGGCGTCGACATCAACCCTTTCGCGGTGGCGATCGCCCGGTTCCGTCTCCTCATCGCCGCGGCGAAGGCGTCCGGGTTCACCACGCTGGCGGAGATCGAGAAGTACGAGCTGCCGCTCAACCTCGCCATCGGCGACGCCCTCATCAAGGACCCGCAGCGGTCGATTCCCGGAATCGATCAGGACGAGGCGCTCGCGGGCTTCTTCTACGAGACCGAGGACCGCGACGAGTTCCCCGGCATCCTCGACGAGGGCCGCTACCACGTGGTCGTCGGCAACCCGCCCTACATCACGGTCAAGGACAAGAACCTCAACCAGCTCTATCGGGAGCTGTACGATGCATGCTCAGGAAAGTACGCTCTGTCGGTCCCGTTCGCCCAGCGTTTCTTCCAGCTCGCCTGCCTGGCCGGTGCGGACGGGCGGGGTGCGGGCTATGTCGGTCAGATCACGGCGAACTCGTTCATGAAGCGTGAGTTCGGTAAGAAGCTCATCGAACAGTTCTTCCGGGACGAGATCGAGCTGACGCATGTCATCGACACATCGGGTGCCTACATCCCTGGCCATGGTACTCCGACTGTGATTCTTGTCGGCCGAAACAAGAACTATCGGCAAGCGCGAAGAGAGACTGTTCGTACGGTTATGGGGATTCGGGGAGAGCCGGCTGCTCCTGAAGACCCTAAGGATGGTCAGGTGTGGCGGGCAATCGTTGATCAAATCGGTCATGCTGGCTCATGCAGCGAATGGGTTAGTGTGTCCGATGTTGATCGGAAACAGCTTTCAGGATTCCCGTGGAGCTTGTCTGGCGGGGGTGCTATTGATCTATTTGAGCTAATTGTGGACGGATCAAACGGTAGGCTTAGTGATCGTTGGGAAGCTGCGGGGTTCGGTGCGATACTGAGCCGATCATAAGTTTTGGGACTATCGGTGTCGCGGGCCGATGTAGGCCAGATGCG
>NZ_BMQE01000112.1:0-3920 GCF_014647955.1 Planomonospora antibiotica
CGACCGTCCCGGCGGCCTCGTGCCCGAGCAGGAACGGGAACTCGTCGTTGATCCCGCCCTCCCGGTAGTGCAGGTCGGTGTGGCAGACCCCGCACGCCTGCACGTTCACCACCGCCTCACCGGGCCCGGGATCGGGCACCGTGATGGTCTCGACGGATACCGGCTCGCCCTTGGCTCGGGCGACCACTGCTCGGGCTTCGTATGTCATCGGCTTCTCTTTTCCAGGTGAACGCGGACGGGGAGCGATGCCCAGGCGCGCAGGGTGTTGTTGTGGTGGCGCCGGGGCGTCCCGGCGAGCTCGAAGCGCTCGACCCTGCGGGCCAGCGCGGTCAGCAGCGCCTCGGCCTCCAGGCGGGCGACGTGCTGGCCGACGCACTGGTGGATGCCCATGCCGAAGCCGACGTGCCCGGACGGGTCCCGGGACAGATCGAAGGCGTCCGGGTCCTCCCAGCGGCGCGGGTCGCGGTTGGCCGCGGCGAGGAACATCAGGATCTTCTTGCCTTCGGGGATGACCGCCCCGCCGATCCCGACGTCGCGGTCGGCGGTGCGGAAGAAGGTCTGCACAGGAGACTGCCAGCGCACGGCCTCGTCGAACGCGACCCGCGCCAGGCTCGGGTCCTCACGGAGCCGCCGCCACTGGCCGGGGTGGACGGCGAAGGCGTACAGCACGGCCGCCAGACCGTGCACGGTGGTGTCGACGCCGGCCGACAGCAGGGAGCGCACGACCAGCGGCGCCTGCGCGCAGGTGATGTCACCGCGGTCGGCCGCCGCCCAGATCTGCGCGCCGAATCCGCCGTCGGCCAGCACCTCGCGCCGGCACTGGGCGTTCACCCAGGCCGACAGCTCGCCCACCCGGGGGTCGCCCTTGGCCACCAGGTCGTTCGGTGGGCCGAAGGCGTTGAAGAGGTGGTCGCCGTAGGGCAGGAGGTTCTCCCGGCCCTCGCTGGGGATGCCGACCGCGTCGGGGAAGACCCGCAGCGGGAACGCCTCGGCGAGCGCCGTGACGGCGTCGAATTCGTGCTCGGCCAGTACTTTCTCCACCATGTCCTCGGCTTCGGAGAACCATCGCTCGCGCAGCCTGCGCAGCGCCCGGGGGCCGAGGATCTTCGTCAGGACGGCGCGCGGGGCGTCGTGCCGGGGAGGGTCGGCCTCCAGCAGCAGGCTGGGCGGGCGCCACGGCTTCTCGTGACGGAAGTTGCTCAGCCCCACGCCGGCTCCGGACGGGAAGCTCTGCCAGTCGGTCAGTGCGGCGTGCACGTGTTCGTGGCGGGCGAGGGCGTAGACGTCGTAGCGGGGCAGGTGGACGACGGGGCCGGCCTCCAGCAGGGCGGTGTGCAGCGGTGCCGGGTCTTCCAGCACGTCGTGGGCGAACGGGTCAGCGTCGAGCACGGGCAGGACGGTCACGGCGGGATCCTTCACAGGTCGAGGACGAGACGGTCGGAGCGGGAGCGGGAGACGCAGACGAGCATGCAGTCCCCGGCCGCCCGCTCGGCGTCGTCGAGCAGCGCGTCGCGGTGGTCCGGCTCGCCCTCCAGCACGCCGGTCTCGCAGGTGCCGCACAGGCCCTGCTTGCAGGAGGACAGTACGCCGATCCCGGCGTCGTTGATCGCCTGCAGGACGGACCGGCCGGGGGTGACCGTCACCGACAACCGCGAGCGGCGCAGTTCCACCTCGAAGGGCTCGTCACGGGCGGGTGCGGTCAGGTCCTTGGCCGTGAATCGTTCGGTGCGCAGTGATCCGGCGGGCCAGTCAGCGGCGCGTCGCTCCAGCGCCTCCAGCAGCCCGGCGGGGCCGCAGCAGTAGACCTTGGTGTCCGGCGGCGGCTGGTCGGGCAGGTCGAGCAGACCGCATTCGTCCTGCGGGGCGTAGGTGACCTTGCCGCCGTAGCGGGCCAGCTCGCCGGTGAACGCCATCGACGCCCGGGTCCGCCCGCCGTACAGCAGTCGCCAGTCCGCATCCAGCAGTTCGGCCTGGTAGATCATGGGCAGCAGCGGTGTGATGCCGATGCCGCCGGCGATGAACAGGTACCGCTCGGACGGCACGAGGGGGAAGTCGTTGCGCGGCCCGCCGATCGCGACCGGGTCGCCCTCGGCCAGCGCGTCGTGGACGTAGGCCGACCCGCCCCGGCCGTCCGGCTCGCGCAATACGCCGATCCGGTAGGTGTGCGGGTCCCAGCGGTCGCCGCACAGGGAGTACTGGCGGGTCAGCCCGTTCGGCAGGATGAGGTCGATGTGCGCGCCGGGCGTCCAGTCCGGCAACCGCCCGCCGTGCGGGTGCTCCAAGGTCAGGGTCACGACGCCGTCGGCCGCCCACGTCTTCGTCGCGACTCTCAAGTTCAGTGAGGTCATGGGTTCTCCTCGGTCGGGGTGCGCAGGGCGCGCACGGCCAGTCCCCCGGTGACCAGGGCAATCGCCACCAGCAGGTAGAGCTGTCCGGGCCCCCATCCGGCGTCGAGCAGCCACCCGGCCACCAGTGGAGAGACGATCGCGCCGACCCTGCCGACGCCGATGCCCCAGCCGACGCCGGTCGCGCGCACCTGAGGCGGGTAGATGGAGGGGGTCAGGGCGTACAGGCCGGCGACGCAGCCGTTGACGAACAGTCCGATCAGTACGCCCAGTGCGAGAACCAGGGCGTACGCCGAGGTGGCGGGCACGAAAGCGGCCAGCAGCACCGCCGTGGCGAGCGTGTAGCCGAACAGGACGTGCTTGAGCGCGAAGCGGGCGGCCAGCAGTCCCAGCAGGGTGGTCCCGAAGATGCCGCCGAGGTTGAGCAGCACGCCACCGGTGATGCCCTGGCTGGTCGACATCCCGGCTTCCACCAGCAGTTTGGGGGTCCAGCTCGTGACGAAGTAGAAACCGAACATGACAGTGAAGAATCCCGCCCAGACCAGCAGGGTGCCGCGGCGCTGGGTTCGGGACAGGATCTGCTGGATGCGGGGCGCGGATTCGGCGGTGACCGGGTGCTCGGGCATCGACTCCAGCGGAGGTTGCCTCATCGTGGTCATCAGGGCGTTGAGCCGGTCGAGCGCACGCGGCGAACGCTGGGTGAGCAGGAAGTCCAGCGATTCGGGCAGCCGCCACAGCACCGCTCCGATGAGCAGAGCGGTGGCGACACCGCCGAAGGTGAACACCGACCGCCACCCCGACGAATCCTGCAGTGCCACCGCGATGACGCCGCCCGCCGTGGCGCCGACGGCGTAGCCGGTGGAGTTGAGGCTGACGGCCAGGCCGCGCCAGCGCCGGTTGGCGTACTCGGCGGCGAGGACGTTGCTGCTGGCCAGGATGCCGCCGATGCCGATACCGGTGAGGATGCGCAGCAGGCCCAGTTGGACGGCGTTCTGGCTGGCGGCCGACAGCAGCATCCCGGTCGAGGCCACCAGCAGGCAGGCCAGGATCAGCGCGCGGCGGCCGACTCGGTCGGCCAGCGGCGCTAGGAACAGCGATCCCAGTGCCATCCCGACCAGGCCCGCGCTGAGCAGCAGCCCCAGTTGCGAGCCCGACAGGGACCACTCGGCCGACACGGCGGCAGCGGTGAAGGACATGACCAGGACATCGAAGCCGTCCAGCACGTTCAGCAAGACGCATACGGCGATCGCCGACCATTGCAGGCGTGACATCGGGGCCTCGTCTATGCGGGCGCGCAGCACCGCAGGATGAGTGCGCATCTAACCGGCCTTTCGGGGGGTGGGTTAGCAGTCGATGATGAGCCGGTTACCGGCGCCCTTCCACGGCGTATCCATTCAATGGACGACGCCGTGCCAGAACGGTCGGCGACCAGCGATGATGTGAGGCATGGCCAGGTCATCCAGCGGCGAGTCGGTGCTGACTCGCGCCGTACGCATCCTTGAGGCGTTCAGTCCTCAGAGGGCTTTACGTGAGCTGATGTCCCCTTCGTCGCTTGCACCGGACAGTTCGGGCTGT
>NZ_BMQE01000113.1:0-3917 GCF_014647955.1 Planomonospora antibiotica
CCAGCCCGAACTGTCCGGTGCAAGCGACGAAGGGGACATCAGCTCACGTAAAGCCCTCTGAGGCCGGCCGAGTCGCAGTAGGTGATCTCTTCGGTGTCCACCACGACACGGGGCGGGGTGTTGAACGCCGCGGCCTGTTCGAGCCGGGCGTGGAAGTACGGGGCGGTGGACATGGTGAGCTCACCGGCGGGCCGCACGATGACGACGGCGCCGCGCAGACCGGTGAGCACGGAGAGGGTTCCGGATCCAGAGGGATTGGCCCATGCCACTCGTGTGATCGCCTTTCGCTGCCGGATTCCCGGGCCCTGCGGCAGAAGTGGTGCGCTTGACGGACCCGGACGGACACACCGACGGGACCGTTCCGGCCCCGATCGGGATACACGGCGATCCATCATTGCATAGGGCAAAAAAGGGTGATCTGGAGGGTCACGTGGACTGTCTGCGCACCAGCAGCATCGCTGCGTCATCGAGCAGCGGCCCTCCGATGTGGTCCAGCAGGTCCGAGCGCAGCTCGTCCAGAGCGTTCTGCGGATCGGTCACCGCCAGCAGGTGGGCGCGTTCCGGCAGTGGGTAGAAGGTCCCGGACTCGTTGCGGGCCTCGATGACGCCGTCGGTGTAGAAGAGGATCTGCTCTCCCTCGCCGAACGGGATCCGTTGCGGCTTGGGCAGGGGCGGGCCCAGCGACGCCAGGCCGAGCGGCAGCCCTTCCTCCTGGGGTTCCACCGGGCGGGCCCGGCCGTGGCGGTCGATCAGCAGGGGCGGCGGATGGCCGCAGTTGAGCAGGGAGATCTCACCGTCGGCGGCCTCGGCGATGATCGCAGTGACGAATCTCTCGCCGCCCAGGTGCCGGTCCAGGCTGGTCTCCAGTCGCTCGGCCACTCCGGGCAGATCGGCCTCGTCGTAGGCTGCTTCGCGGAAGGCGCCCAGCACCCAGGCCGCGGTCTCCACGGCCTCCAGCCCTTTGCCCTGCACGTCGCCGATGAGCAGGCGCACGCCGTACGGCGTCGTGACGACCTCGTACAGGTCGCCGCCGATCCGCGCCTCCGCCGCGGCCGAGGTGTAGGACAGCGCCACTCGCAGATCTCCCGCCTTGCGCGGGACCGGACGCAGCAGCACCCGCTGGGCGGCCTCGGCGACCAGCCGGACGTTGGCGAGCTCCCGCTCGCGCCGGATGCGCAGGTGGCCGGCCAGCATGCTGGCCGCGGTGATGGCGATGATGGTCGCGATGGTGAGGTTGTTCTGCGTGGTGAGCAGCAGCCGGTTGTAGGAGGCCAGGGGGATGCACAGCGCCAGCGCGATCACGCCCACCAGCGCGGTACGGCGGATGCTGCCGGAGACCGAGGCGAAGGTCGGCCCCAGGGTCAGCAGCGGCAGGAAGCCCAGACGCGGGCCGGCCAGCACGTCGATCAGGGCCACCGCCGCCATGACGACGAACGGCAACGACCGAAGGACCTGCTCAGACTTCACACGTGACTCCATCCACCGGTTGTGTACCGGTTGCCCGTTTCTGCCTGCCGGTAACCGTAGAGCAAATCCCTCCAAAGGTCAGGTAAAGAATTCAGTGATAGCCGGACATCGCCCACTGGCCTCCCGCAGCCGGCGACCGACCCCCGGTGAAACGCTCGGCGCTGCTCACCGGCGGTCGTCGATCTCGCTGACGACGCCGAACCCGTGCTCGGCCAGAGCCTGGCGGGTGGCGGCCACCGCTTCGTCGAAGGGCGCCTGCACGGTGATGGTGTGGGCGTAGCTCATCGGCCGCTCCTGTCCTCGGACTGGTTCTCACCCGGGGTGATGCCCCGCGCGTGCGGTGACCACCGCCCGCGTCCGGCCCGGCGCCTCCGAGCCGTTCCTGGTGGAGGCGCTCAACAGCGACGTGCGCGGCGTCCAGGGCGGCACCACGGCCGAGGGGATCCACCTGGCGGCGATGGTGGGCGTGCTCAGCCTGTTCAACGAGCCCGCCGGCCGGTGATCCGAGGGTGGTCCCGGCCGGGTGCCCGCCGGAGTGAAGGGGCGGCCGGGATGGCGACGGCGGGTGGGGCCCGGAGGGAAGACCTTCCCTCCGGGCGGGAGGGACTTTCGGCCCTGGTCAGCGGGCCCTGCGGGTAGCAACGTGGAGATGAACCGCTACGGATGTCGGGGGGGGTGCCGTGATGGGGTGGCACGAGCATGGGATGAGCGGCTGGGGCTGGCTCGTGATGTCCATAGGCATGGTCATCGTCTGGGCTTTGATCATCACGGGAACCGTCATCACGCTCCGTTACCTGGGCGTAGCCCAACGGACCGGTGCACCGCCGGCCAGACCGTCCCCGCAGGATCTGCTCGCGGAGCGGTTCGCCCGCGGGGAGATCGACGCGGAGGAGTACCGCAGCCGTCTGGAGACGCTCCGCGGTGGCGGGGCATCGGCCGCCCGCGGCTGACGGCGCGCATCGCCGCCCGCCACCGGGCGGAACCGCGGTGCCGCAGACGGCTCCGGTGCCGGAGACCTCCACAAGGGCTCCGGCACCTCCGGCAGGAAGGTCACAAGGCGGCCAGATCGGCCTCCCGCTCCTGCTTGGTCACCACCCGGGCGTCGGGACCGGGGAACACGAGCGTCTCGTGCTCGGCGTCCATCCAGCGCACCACGTAGGGCGGTGAGCCGTCGGGATGGCGCAGCTCGGTGACCACGCCGATCCGCCGGGGCTCATGGTTGTAGGTTCCTTCGACGATCAGCCGGTCCCCCACCGCTGCCTTCATCGCCTTCCCCTTTCCTCGGCCGCCTCCGCACAGCGAATGGCGGCCACCGGGCGGGCCTGCCGTCCGGCGTCCCGCTTTCACCTCCATCATCCTCTCTGACCTGCGGCGCGGGTACAGGGGGATCGTCTGGAACCGTCGGGTCCGAAGACCCGGGGCCGTCATGACCGCGGTGGGCCCGGATCGCCGGGACGGGCCGCAGCGGTCCCGGGGCGGAGGCGGGCGTGCCGGACGCGGCGGCGGACGGCCGTCACCCGGCAACGGCCGGTCGTTCCGAAAGTTTCAGAGCCAACCTGGGGGAACACCGCTCCACCGGTGGGGTGGCAACCACACCACCCGCTACAACTTCCGAAACGACGCCACCAACCGGGCGTCGGACTGGTACTTCGAGAACATCCCCAACGCCAACCCCGATCCGGCGCGTCTGCCGGACGGATCGGAGACCGACCGGTTCGTCGAGCAGAACCGGGCGGTCGGCGCGCAGACCATCCTCACCGTGCCGATGCTCGGCTGGGTGGCCAAGGACCGGGCCAGAGCCTGCGGCTTCAGCGTCGCCAAGTACGGCCCGCAGCAGTCCACCGACCCG
Source organism: Planomonospora antibiotica (assembly GCF_014647955.1). Taxonomy (NCBI): domain Bacteria; kingdom Bacillati; phylum Actinomycetota; class Actinomycetes; order Streptosporangiales; family Streptosporangiaceae; genus Planomonospora; species Planomonospora antibiotica. The sequence continues at coordinate 3,317 of NZ_BMQE01000113.1, forward strand.
TGGTCGCCCGACTGCGGCAACGGCAGGAAACCCGACGGCACGCCGATCACCGGTACCGACCCGAAGGACACCAGCGTCGCGATCGGCCCGCAGTACGTCACCGACTGGATCACCCACCTCAAGGACCGGTACGGCAGTGCCGACAGCGGAGGCGTGCGGTTCTACAACCTGGACAACGAGCCCGACCTGTGGCACTCGACCCACCGGGACGTGCGCCCCGCTGGACTGGGCTACGACGAACTCCGCGACCGCACCTACTCCTACGCCGCGGCGATAAAGGCGGCCGACCCGGGCGCCAAGACCCTCGGCCCGGTCGGCTGGGGCCTGAACTCGATCTTCTACTCGGGGCTGGACCAGGACGTCTGCGGCCGGACCGGCTGCTGGAACAACCCTCCTGACCGGGCTGCGCACGGCGGGACCGACCTGGGCCCGTGGTACCTGGACCGGATGCGGGAGTACGAGGAGGAGCACGGCACCCGCATCCTGGACTACTTCGACATCCACATCTACCCGCAGCAGGCCGGGGCGCACAGCAAGGACCAAGGCCGCGTAGTTAAGCCGTGATCCCTGCTGTCGACTTGGCTGTTTCTGCAGGTCGAGA
>NZ_BMQE01000114.1:0-3800 GCF_014647955.1 Planomonospora antibiotica
CGAACGCCACCAACGCCACCTGAGCGAACTCCGTCCGCCCCAGCACCTCCGCCGCGCCCCCGGCCTCGCCCTCGCCCTCGTGCTCGTGCTCGGCGAACATCAGCTCCCGCAACGACCGCCCCAGCTCGACGTCCGCCACCGCGCACACCGCGTCCAACGCATCCGCGAACACCGGGAACGCCGCATACAACTCCCGGCCCATCCCCGCCCGCTGCGCCCCCTGACCCGAGAACAGAAACCCTGTCTTCCCGCCACCGCGGACGACCTCGGCCACCGCTGCGCTCCCGTCGGCCAGTTCCCGCAGTGCACGCAACCCGCCTTCACGGTCGGCGGCCACCACCACCGCACGCCGCTCGAACGCCGCCCGCGTGCTCACCAGCGACAGCCCGACATCGGCCAGACCCGCCTCCGGACGATCCGCCAGATGCGCGGCCAGCCGCCCGGCCTGCGCCCGCAACGCCTCCACACTGCGACCCGACACCACCAACGGCACCGAAATCCGCCCAGATGCGGACACCGCCCCAGACACGGGCACGGGCACGGGCACGGGCACGGGCGGCGCCTCCGCAGAGGGCTCCTCCGCCGCGGACGGCTCCTCGATGATCACGTGCGCGTTGGTGCCGCTGATGCCGAAGGAGGACACGCCCGCCCGGCGCGGACGGCCGTTCTTCGCCCACTCCCGGGCCTCGGTCAGCAGCTCCACCCGGCCCGCCGACCAGTCCACGTTCGGCGACGGCTCGTCCACGTGCAGCGTCCTGGGCATGACCCCGTAGCGCATCGCCTGGATCACCTTGATGATTCCCGCTGCGCCGGCGGCGGCCTGGGTGTGGCCCATGTTCGACTTGATCGAGCCCAGCCAGAGCGGCCGGTCCTCCGGCCGGTCCTGGCCGTAGGTCGCGATGACGGCCTGCGCCTCAATCGGGTCGCCCAGCCGGGTCCCCGTACCGTGCGCCTCCACCATGTCGACGTCCGCAGGGGCCAGGCCCGCTCCGGCCAGGGCCTGCTGGATCACCCGCTGCTGCGACGGCCCGTTCGGCGCGGTCAGCCCGTTGGAGGCGCCGTCCTGGTTGATCGCCGAACCCCGCACCACCGCCAGCACCGGATGCCCGTTGCGGCGCGCGTCCGACAACCGCTCCAGCAGGAGTACGCCCGCTCCCTCGCCCCAGCCGGTGCCGTCGGCGCCCGCGGCGAAGGACTTGCAGCGGCCGTCGGGGGCCAGGCCGCGCTGCCGGCTGAACTCGACGAACACCTCCGGCGTCGCCATGACCGCCACACCGCCGGCCAGCGCCAGCGAGCACTCCCCCGACCGCAGCGCCTGCGCCGCCAGGTGCAGCGCCACCAGCGACGACGAGCACGCCGTGTCCACGGTGACGGACTGGCCCTCCAGCCCCAGCGCGTAGGAGATGCGGCCCGACACGATGGCGCCCGCGGCGCTGTTGAAGGCGTAGTCGTGGTACATCATCCCGGCGAACACCCCGGTCCGGCTGCCCTTCAGCGACGCCGGATCGATCCCCGCCCGCTCGATCGCCTCCCACGAGGTCTCCAGCAGCAACCGCTGCTGCGGATCCATGTACAGCGCCTCGTTCGGACTGATCCCGAAGAACCCCGGATCGAACTCCGCCGCGCCGTACAGGAAGGCACCTTCACGGGCGTAGGTCTTGCCCTCCACGCCGGGCTCGGGGTCGAACAGCTCCTCGACGTCCCAGCCGCGGTCCGGCGGGAACTCCCCGACCGCGTCCGTCCCGTCCGCCACGAGCCGCCACAGGTCGTCCGGCGACTCCACCCCGCCCGGGTACCGGCACGCCATCCCCACGATCGCGATCGGCTCACGCAGCGAGGCCAGGAGATTCCGATGCTCGGCTCTGATCCGCTCCGTCTCCTTCAGGGACGTACGGAGCGCCTTGACAAGCTGTTCTTCGTTGGCCATTCGAAGTCACGCCCCCTGGGTCGCGTCGGTGGCGTCGACACCGTCGAGCGCCATGTTGATCAGGCTCTCCAGGTCCATGTCATCGATGGACTCGGATGTGCCGTCCGCCTCCGATGCGGGCTCGGCGGAGCGGGCTCCGCCCAGTTCGAGGAGGACGTCCATCAGCCCGGCGTCCCGGAGCTTGGTGAGCGGAATGCTCTCCAGGATCCGGCGGATCCGCTGCTCGCCGGAGTCCTGGCCGTTGCCGGCGCCCGGGTCGGGTGCCAGTTCGGAATCGAGGTGAGCCGCCAGGACCGCGGCGTTCGGATAGTCGAAGACCAGCGTCGGCGGCAGCCGCAGCCCGGTGACCTCGTTGAGCCGGTTGCGGAACTCGACCGCGGAGAGCGAGTCGAAGCCCAGCTCCTTGAACGCCGTCTCGGGCTCGACCGCCTCCGGACCGGTGTGGCCGAGGATGCCTGCGACGTGAGTACGGACCAGTTCCAGGAGGGCCGCTTCGCGTTCCCGCGCCCCCAACCCGGCCAGCCGACGACCCAACCCGCCCGCACCACCACCCCCACCGGCACCCGCACGCCGCCGCACCACCGGCACCAACCCCGCGAACACCGACGGCAACCCCGCCCCCGCCCCCGCCAGCACCCGCACATCCAGCCGCACCGCCACCACCGCCGCGACATCCACCCCCGCCGCCGCATCCAGCAACGCCAAACCCTGCTCCGGCGCCAGCGCCCCCATCCCCATCCCCGCCATCCGCCGCACCTGCGCCGCCTCCAACCCGGCACCCATCCCGCCACCGGCCCACAGACCCCACGCCAGCGACTGCCCCGCCAACCCCCGCGCCCGCCGATACGCCGCCAGCCCGTCCAGGAACGCGTTCGCCGCCGCGTAATTACCCTGACCCGCATTGCCCAGCGTCCCGGCCAGCGACGAGAACAACACGAACGCCGACAACCCCATGTCCGCCGTCAGCTCGTGCAGATACCACGCCGCATCCGCCTTCGGCCGCAACACCGCATCGATCCGCTCCGGCGTCAGCGACCCCACGACCCCGTCGTCCAGCACCCCGGCCGCATGCACCACACCCCGCAGCGGATGCGCCGCCGGAACACCCGCCAGCAGCCCCGCCAGCGCCTCCCGGTCGGCCACGTCACACGCCGCCACCGTCACCCGCGCCCCCAGCGCGGACAACTCCTCGGCCAGCTCCACCGCACCCGGCGCCTCCAGCCCCCGCCGGCTGGTCAGCACCAGATGCCGCACCCCGTGCTCGGTCACCAGGTGCCGCGCCACCAGCGCACCCAGACCACCCGTGCCACCGGTCACCAGCACCGTGCCGTCCGCATCCCACACCGGAGCGGACCCGTCCGCACCCGGCACCGTCTCGCCGACCCGGCCGGCCTCCGGCACCGCTCCATCCATCCGGGCGGCATCCGGCACCGCCCGGCCCGCACCCGGCCCGGCCTCCGCCCGATCCTGCGGAACCGACACTGCAGCCCCGACCGGCACCCGGGCCAGGCGCGCCACCCGCAACTCACCGCCCCGGATCACCGTCTCCGGCTCATCCGAAGCGACGGCCGTCTCCAGGACCTCACCGGACTCGGCCATGCCGTCGATGTCGACCAGCACGAACCGGCCCGGGTTCTCCGCCCTGACCGCCCGCAGCAGACCCCACACCGGAGCCAGCCGCACATCGACGTCCTCTGCTCCGACCGCCACCGCGCCCCGCGTCACCACCACCAGCCGCGACGAGGCGAACCGCTCCTCGGCCAGCCACGCCTGCACCACCCCCAGCACCTCGGCGGTAACCGACCGCACCGCCCCGGGAACATCCGCCCCGGACATCTCCGTCTCAGGCATGTCCGTCTCGGGCACCGGGCAC
>NZ_BMQE01000115.1:0-3506 GCF_014647955.1 Planomonospora antibiotica
CCGAGACCCCCGGCTTGCCGTTGAGCACCCGGCTGACCGTCGCCTCGCTCACCCCCGCCTGCACGGCGATGTCGGCCAGACGGGTGGCGGCCCCGTCGGCACGCGAGCGCGGGATCTGCGTCACTTCACCGTCCATCGGAACCCACCTCACCATGCGGGCGGAGGAGGCGGCAAGCCGGGCGGCCCGCCCCGGCCCGTTGTGAAATTTCTTACGTAAACTTTCCGAAAATACTAACATCCCACCGGCGCCGATGGGTGGACGGCGGCGGAATACCCGGCGCCGTCGGCACGGATCGGTCCGCCTGACGAGCCGGAAACAAGGCGGTAACAGAGTTGTGACCTGCAGATGTGTGATTTCTGATGGCATCTATGGACACACAGCCACAATGCGCGATGTACTACCTCATCAATCACACGGCTGGATCCGGGCATCCTCGTCCGGGAGGAACGAGCGCGCATGAGTACCGTCGTCCTCGACAACGTGACCAAGGTGTATCCAGGGGGATACCTCGCGGTCGACCGGATGAACCTGCGGGCCGAGGACGGGGAGCTCCTGGTGCTCCTCGGGCCGTCGGGCTGCGGGAAGTCCACCCTGCTGCGGATGATCGCGGGGCTGGAGGACGTCACCTCCGGCGACCTGTGGCTCGGCGGCAACCTGGCCAACGACCTGGCCCCGCGTGACCGCGACGTCGCCATGGTCTTCCAGAACGGCGCGCTCTACCCGCACCGCACCGTCCGCGGCAACCTCTCCTTCCCGCTCGAGATCGCCAAGGCCGACCCGGAGATGGTCCGGGAGCGCGTCACCGAGCTGTCCAAGGCGCTGCACATCGACGAGACCCTCGACCGCCGTCCTGGAACGCTCTCGGGCGGTCAGCGGCAGCGGGTCGCGATGGGCCGTGCGATCGTCCGGCAGCCCTCGCTCTTCCTGATGGACGAGCCGCTGTCCAACCTGGACGCCGGCATGCGCACCGAACTGCGCATGGAGATCGGCTCGCTGGTCCGCTCGCTGGGGGTCACCACCATCTACGTCACGCACGACCAGGTCGAGGCGCTGACCCTGGCCGACCGGATCGCCATCATGAACCGCGGCGTGCTGCAGGACGTCGGCACCCCCGGCCAGGTCTACAACGACCCGGCCACCGCCTTCACCGCGGCCTTCCTCAACTCCCAGCAGCTGAACCTGCTCTCGGCGGTCGTCCGCACGCCGCAGAACCAGTTCATCCTGCTGGACTTCGGCCCGCACCAGATCACCATCCCGTGGAGCGATCCGCGCGCCTACGCCATCTCCCAGCACGTCGGCAACCAGATCATCGTCGGCCTGCGCCCCGACTGCCTGGCCCCGGTGCCGGACACCTTCGAGGGGCCGGTCTTCCTGGGCCGCGTCCGGGCCCTGGAGTACCACGGCCACGAGTGGATGGCCTACGTCGAGTCCGGCATCACCTCGGTGAGCGTCCCCGAGCCCCCGGACCCCCGGCTGCACGCCCGCGGGGCCGACCCCGCCCAGGGCGGCCGGATCCGCGCGATGATGCGCCGGCTGCTGTCGAGCGGGGAGGAGCAGGCCGAGCCCCAGTACCAGGCGCAGGACCACTCCAGCGGCACCCACCGCCGGGCCGACCTCATCGTCAGGGTCGGCTCCCGCCCCGTCTGGCGGGCCGGGGAGCCCGCCCGCGTCGGCGTCGACGCCACCCGCCTGCTGCTCTTCGCACCCGACGGCTCCAGGATCGACCCGCCGCACCGCTGATCCGCTCCGCCGCCGGGCCGGACGGGCACGCCGTACCCCGCCTCCTGGAACGTGACAGCCTTCTGGAACGTGACAGCCTTCTGGAACGTGACAGCCTTCTGGAACGTGACAGGGGCGGGGTCAGGGGCCGGCGATGAGGGAGACGAGCTCGACGACCCGGCCGGCGCGGTCCACCTCCGCGCGGTGGAACGACGGGCCCGTGGTCCGGGCCAGCACCAGGTGGATCCCGGCGGCGGGGACGGGCAGGCTCATCAGCTGGTGGGAGCCCGACGCCAGGGTGGCGGGGCGCAGCGAGGCGAGGTCGGCGAGCTTGACGCCGGCGATGCCGCCGTCCTCGTCGAGGGAGGACGGGGCCTGCCAGCTCCGGTGCACCAGGCCGTCCCCGTCGGAGGAGAAGGCCACCGCCCATTCGGCGCCGACCAGGTCGGGCACGGCGTCCACGAGCGTGGCGAAGGCCCGCGAGGGGTCGGTGGCGACGTGGCGGAGCAGGTCGTAGTCGGGAGCGGCGCCGGGGATCTCGCGGGTCGGCCAGACGCCCTCGACGCGGATCCCCGGGACGGCGGACAGGCGGTCCTGGACGGTCGCGGTGTCCGGCGACCCCGGCCAGGAGACCACGAAGTCGTCCACCGCCCGGCCGGTCTCCCGTCCCAGGACCGTCACCTGGAGGATGTCGGCGCCCAGTGTGCCGAGCACCCGGGCGACCTGTCCCAGGGCGCCCGGCCTGTCCGGGAAGGACACCCGTAGCCGCAACATCATCCCGATCACCTCTCTCTGGCCCCCAGGGTGTCCTGGACAGGTTTCGCAGATGTTCGGAGGAGATGTCCAGGATATGTCCTGTGGTACGGAACCCCCGGAGGGGGCGTCCGGAGACGCCGGAGCGTCCGGAGAGCCGCCCGGGAGAACCTCTCCGTCCTCCCGGGCACGGCGTCCCGGGAGGACGGTGGCGGGACGGGTCAGCGCACGATCTTCGGGCCGGAGCCCGTGGAGCCCCGGACGATGAACTCCGGCTGGAAGATGAGCTCGGAGTGCTGCCCCGGCGTTCCCGCGATGGCCTCCAGCAGGGTGTGCACCGCGGCCGTCACCATCGACTGCACCGGCTGGCGCACGGTGGTCAGCGGCGGGTCGGTGAAGGCGATCAGCGGCGAGTCGTCGAAGCCGACCACCGACACCTCTCCCGGGACCGACAGGCCCCGGTCCCGGCAGGCCCGGATCGCGCCCAGCGCCATCAGGTCGGAGGCGCACACGATGCCGGTGCAGCCGCGCTCCAGCAGCACCCCGGCCGCCGCCTGGCCGCCCTCCACCGAGAACAGCGAGTGCGAGATCAACTCGTCCACCTCGGTCATCCCGAGCAGCTGGGACATCGCGCGCCGGTAGCCCTCGATCTTCCGGATGACCGGCACGAAGCGGGCCGGCCCGACCGCCAGGCCGATGCGCTCGTGTCCGAGGTCGACCAGGTGCTGCACGGCCAGCCGCGCCGCGGCCCAGTCGTCCGGCGAGATGAACGGGGCCTGCACGTCGCCCGAGTGCCCGTTGAGCAGGACCAGCGGCACGCCCTGCCCGAGCAGCCGGGTGTAGCGGTCCTGGTTGGCGGTGGTGTCGGCGTGCAGCCCGGAGACGAAGATGATGCCGCTCACCCCGCGCTCGACGAGCAGCTCGGTGAACTCGTCCTCGGCGGCGCCGCCGGGCAGCCGGGTGCAGAGCAGCGGCGTGTAGCCGTGCTGGGTGAGCGCCTTCTCGATCGCCTGCGCGAAGGCCGGGAAGATCG
>NZ_BMQE01000116.1:0-3301 GCF_014647955.1 Planomonospora antibiotica
CACTCCCCTTCATGGAACAAGATCCATTGTCAGGGGTGTCCACGCCGAAGGGGGAGCCTCAACCGACGCCATCCCCCCGGCCGAGACCGCTGCCCGCCGGCGGCCGCGCACGGCCTACTACGAGGGCCCCGAGCAGCTGCCCGGGATGCCTCGCCGTACCTGGTTCCGGCTTGCCGCCCTGCAGCGCCACCGCGGTGAGCTGGCCGACGACTGCGCCTGGCGCATGGCCCGCCACCTGACCCACCGGGCCGATGAGCGCGGCCGCCTGGCCGGCCTGCAGGCCGTCATGCGCTCCTACACCGTCGTGCACGCGGTCAGCGTCCGCACCGCCTGGGCGGACTTCCGGCGTCTGCGCGAGGCCCGGAGTCGAGGAGGATCCGTGCAGGACTGAACGGTAAGGGCACGGAAACCAGAGCGAGGAAGAAGCGGATGCACGCCTGCACCGGAACTGCGCCGGCTGTGCCTCCGGTCAGGGAACGGGTGTCTGCATGTCGGCCTTGATCTGGGACGGGCTGAGGGCGGCGTTGTAGGTCTTGACTTCATCGATCCTGCCGGCGAAGGGGCTCACGCCGTCATTACCGATCTTCAGCTGGCCCGTCTCCTCGGTCGGGTGGGGACTCCACCGGACCATCCGCGCCGCTTCTCCGTTGACGTACAGGACGGCGGCCTCGCCTTCGAGGACGACCGCCACGTGGCTCCAGACTCCGGGGGGCAGGATGAGCTCGCTCGGGACGCTGACCGTGCTGTTCATCCCGTCGGAGGCGTAGACGTGAGGGCCGTACGGCGCGTGGGACTTGGCGGTGGACAGTTCGAGGGTCTCGTGCGGGCTCCACCGCCGGAGGATCGTCTCGTTCGTCTTGGAACGCATGGGGTTGACCCAGGCGGACATGGTGATGCCGGTGGTCATCCTCAGCGATGTCGATGACGGCACAAGGACCGTGCCTCCTTCGGCGGAGAACTCCACGGACTTGCCGAATCTGCCGTCGGCCCATCTGGCGCCGTAGGCCGTACCGGTGTTGCCCCGGCCCGAGCCGTCTCGCACGGTGGCGCCGCCGCCCTCGTTCATCCCGTAGGCCGCGGCCAGGGTCTGCGACAGATCGGGGGCCGGGCCGACCGTCGCGCGTTGCTCCTCCGAAGGCGTGCCGCGCTGGCCGACCGAGTCCACCGCGATGACCCGGTAGTAGTACGTGCCGGGTTCCTGCACGGTGTCCATGTACTCATAGGGCGGGCTGTCGACCAGGGCGAGGAGGGTCGCCGCCGAAGGGGCGAAGCCGGAGGCCGTCGATCGGTGGATCTCCCAGGTGTGGACGGCGTGGTCGTCGGAAACGCCGGTCCACCACACGGTGGCCCAGCCGCCGTGGCCGTACGCGTTGACCCCCCACGGCGCGCCGGGCGGGCTGTCGGGTTCCATCGCCTTGGCGGACGCCGGCTCGGACGGCGGGCCGAGCCGGCGTGAGGTGTCCATCGCGCGCACGCGGTAGTGATAGGTGTCACGGTATTTGGGGACGTCGGTGTAGGACGTGGTGGTCACCGTGCTCAGCAGAGTCGAACCCGTGGGCGTGAAATCCGCCTGGGTGGATCGGTGGACCTCGTAGCCGGTGATGCCGTCGTCGTCGGTGCTCGCCTGCCAGGAGAGCACGGTCTTGCCGTACCCGGGGACGGCGGTCAGGGCGTCCGGTGCGGTCGGCGGAGTGTCCGGGGCCCCTCCGGCCACCGGTGTGGTCATGTCGGCGTTGATCTGGGCCTCGCTGAGGGCCGTGTCATAGATCCGTATCTCGTCGATGAGACCCGTCCCCCAGATGGCGAGCGGGGTGGTGCTGAGGCTGATGGCGCCCTGGGCGGGCTGGGAGGCCACCAGGGCCCCGTTGACGTAGACGCGCAGTGCCTGGCCGTCGTAGGTGGCGGCGAGATGGCTCCAGGTCCGCGCGGGCAGGGGCCGGAAGGTGATCCGGCTCGCGGGCGAGGTGCCGACGGTCGCCGTGGTGGCGGAGAAGCCGTAGGAGCTCTTGGAGACGGTCAGTCCCCCGTTCACCGGGTCCATGTCGGGATTTACCCAGGCCTCCACCGTCATCGCTGAGGTCAGGCGCAGGGACGGGGCATCCGGCACGATCACCCTGCTTCTCCGGTCCAGGGCGATGGCCCTGCCGTACTTCCCGCCCGTCCATGTGAGCGGGAGGCCGGACGCGGACGTACCGGTGTGGCCCTGGCCCGCCGCGTCGCCGATGACGGTTCCGGTTCCTTCCTCCATACCGTAGGCGGCCACCGGGACGGGCTCGGCTGCGGCGAGGGCGGTTGATGGGGCGGACAGTAGTGACGCGCCGAGAAGGAGCCCCGCGCATGCGGCGAAGGCTCTTCTGTTTTCACCCAACAGTGCTCCCCCATAAAAGGAATCCCCCGACCCTTATACGGACATCATGCATCCTTGATCGGAGAATCGCGCGCGCTCGATCCCGTCACCTCGTTTTGAACCGCTCCGGCTTCGATCACCCGGGCCTCGGGTAAGAGCCTGGTGGTCCACCACCGCAAGGTGAAGAATCAGCGCTTGGCCGCGGCCGGTTACGTGTGGGCCTTCGCCTCCCTCCGAGCGCCCGGTCCCCGGGTGCACTACGACCACCGGCGTGCCGAGGGTGACCGGCATTCCAGCGCGCTGCGCAACACCTTCAACCGGATGCTCGGCTGCCTGTTCCACTGTCTGCAGAACCGCAAGGTTTACGACGAGTCGGCCGCCTTCCCCCGCTCGGGTATCCGGCCACGATCGGAGACGGTGGCATCGGGTACCGCTGACGCCGCCTGATCGTCAGCCGATACCGGCTTGCTCAGCCGTACCTCCTCCTCCGCGTACCCCAGCGCCTGGTGGAAGTTCCGGGCCCGGGTATTGGCCGCGCCGGTCTCCAACGTGATGCGCTGCAGACCGCGGTCGCGTGCCCAGGACTCAGCGGCATCCACCAGAGCGCGCCCGATGCCCATGCGCTCCACCTGGGCGGAGACGACGAGCTCGCCGATGTAGGCGTCCATGTGGCCGGTGAAGTGCCGGCGGGTGGTCACGGTGGCAAAGCCTGTGACATGACCCTCGTGGACCGCCACGAATACACCGTGACTGTCGCCGTTGCCCTGGTCTAGGGAACCGGTGACCCAGCCGCGCACGGCGGCGGCCACGGCATCGGCATCTCGCCAGGGCGCGACTCCTTCGGTCAGGCGTGGGGCCAGCGTGACGATGGCATCGCGATCCTCCTCTTGGTACAAGGCCGCGTAGTTAAGGATCTCGGACGTGCGGCAAGCCACCGGTGAGTACGGCCACAGC
>NZ_BMQE01000117.1:0-3133 GCF_014647955.1 Planomonospora antibiotica
TGGCCGTACTCACCGGTGGCTTGCCGCACGTCCGAGATCCTTAACTACGCGGCCTTGGGTCAAGGAGTTCCCGGCGCAGCCCACTGATCCACCGCTCGATGTAGGCGTTCGCCTGCGGAGCCCGAGGCGGCGTCTTCAAAATCCGGATGCCCGCGTCGGTGAACACTTCATCGAACACGGTGGTGAACTTCGCATCCCGGTCCCGGATGAGGAACCGGAAGCCCTCGGCCCGATCCCCCAGCTCGATCATCAAATTCCGAGCCTGCTGAGCGACCCAGTCCCCGGTGGGATGCTCGGTGACACCGAGCAGATGCACTCTGCGGGTGGAGAGCTCCATGACGACCAGGCCGTACAGGCGTTTGAGCAGCACGGTGTCGCAATGGAAGAAGTCGCACGCCAGGATGCCGGAGGCTTGAGCGCGTAGGAACTCGCTCCAGGCCGGCCCCGTGCGTGCAGTGCCGGATCGAGGCCGGATTTCCTCAAGATGAGCCACACGGTAGAAGCGCCGACCCGGTACCCCAGGCCGGTGAGTTCCCCGGCGATCCGCCGATATCCCCACAACGGGTTCTCCCGGGCCATGCGAAGGGCCAGTGATCTCACCGAGGGACGGGTGGCGGGTCGGCCTTGCCTGCGGCGCTTGACCGTCCAGCGCCGCCGCACCAGATCAGCGTGCCGGCGCAGCAGTGTGCCCGGCGTCACGAACACCCGCAGGCGGTCGGCTGCGGGCAGCATCCGCGCCAGCGCGCTGATCACCGCCCGATCCGCCCAGGAGGGTCGCGGCCGGGCGACCTGGCGGCGCAGCACCGCGAGCTGATGACGCAGCAAGAGAATCTCGACGCCCTTCGACGCGTCCGAGCGGACCAGCAGCATCAGCCAGCCCGCGAGCCGAAGAAAGATCAGATAGAACAGCCGCAACGCCATGAGCAACGATCATGCATAGCGGGCACTCGAGCACCGAACCGCAGGTCACCGTCGCTGGCCGAGTTTCCGGCACCCACACGTCTCAGCCCGGCTGAGTACAAGCAGAGATCAACTACGCTGACAACAGTCGAATACCCGCTAATTTCCGCATTCAGGGTGAACGCTGCACAGTGAGTGCAATGTGATCAGCATGGAGGATGTCGTGCTCCCGCCCGCGTACGTCGATCAGGCGTCCGCTGCCACGTGGCTGTCGCAGCCGACACGGATGTGGAACCATGCGATCACGGTGGCGGCCGCGGCCACGACGGCCTTCGCCGGATGGCAGAACCGCTGGATCAGCGATGACGGCCTGATCGCGGTGCGGACCGTCCGGCAGCTACTCGCGGGCAACGGGCCGGTCTTCAACATCGGTGAGCGCGTCGAGGCCAACACCAGCACCGCGTGGACCTATCTGGTCGCGCTGGTCTCCTGGCTGGGCCGGGCGGACCCGGCCCCCGTCTCGGTGGTGCTCGGCCTGGTGTGCACGATCGGCGCCGTGGTGTTCGCCGTGGCCGGCGCCATGCTCCTGCACGGCCGCTCGCACTGGTTCCTGCCGGCCGGAGTGCTGATCGTCCTCGCGCTCCCGCCCTTCTGGGAGTTCGCCACCTCCGGCCTGGAGACCGGGCTGGCGTTCCTGTGGATCGGCGCGTCCTGGTGGCTGCTGGTCCGGGCGGTCCGGGGAGGACCGGTGCTCCCGCTGGTGTTCGTCCTCGGCCTGGCGCCCCTCGTCCGGCCGGAGCTGGCCCTGGTCTACCCGGTCTTCTTCGGTGCGCTGCTCGTGCTGCGGCGTCCGGGATGGCGCACCGCCGCCCGCTGGGTCGCGGTCTCCATGGCCCTGCCGGTCGCCTACCAGGTCTTCCGGATGGGCTACTACGGGCTCCTGGTGCCCAACACGGCCCTGGCCAAGGAGGCCGGCGCGAGCCGGTGGGCGCGCGGGCTGCTGTACGCCGGGGACACCGTGCTGACCTACCAGCTCGCCGGTCCTCTGCTGGCGGTCGTCCCGCTGGCGCTGTGGGCTCTGCGCAGGCGGGGCGACCTCGTCCTGGCGGCGGCCCCGCTCACCGCCGGAGCCCTGATGCTGCTGTACGTCCTGCGGGTCGGCGGCGATTTCATGCACGGCCGGATGATGCTGCCGGTCCTGCTGCTCGTCCTGCTGCCCGCCCTGGTCCTGCCGCTGCACGCGGTGACCACCCTGGCGTGCACGGCCGTGGCGATGTGGGCCGCGCTCTGCGCCACCGCGCTGCACGTGCCGTACGGGCAGGCCATCGGCCCGGACGGGATCGCCGACGAGCGCGGCTTCTACGTGGCCTGGACCCGCGACCCCCACCCGATCGGCGCCGAACCCTACGTCCGCGCCGCCGCCGACCCGCTGAGCACGCAGGACGCCACCGGCCTGTACGTGCCGGGCACGGCGTTCGGCCCCGTCCCGCTCCGCGCCGGCCGGCCCGCGCGCCTGGGCATATCGGGCAACGTGCTGGGCACGCTGGGGGCGTCGTTCCCGCTGGACGCCCTGGTCATCGACCGGCTCGGCCTGGCCAACGCCCTCGGCAGCCACATGGAGACGGCGTGCGGGCAGCGGGTCGGGCACGAGAAGCCGCTTCCCCCCGAGTACGTCTTCGCCGACTACGCCGACCCTGGGACCCGGCTGCCGGACGAGCGGTTCCAGGCCGAGGTGGAGCGGATCAGGGGCGAGCTGGCCCGCGGCCGGTTCCGGGACCTGCTGGACGCCACCCGGGCCCCGCTCACCCCGGGCCGGTTCTGGGACAACCTGGTGGGCGCCCCGGCGCGCACCGCCTTCCGGTTCCCCACCGCGAACGCCCCCTGCCCGTCCTGACCGCCCACCCGGACTCGTGATCTCCGTACCCTGCCGGAGACAATGTGGGTGCCGAAAATTCATCCGCGCAGGCCAGAGCGCTGAGTGGTGATCACGTGCCTTGAGTCTCGGAGCCGTGAGGTCTACGCCGCCGCGGCATGATGGTCTGTCGTGCCGCTGCGTCTGGCCTACCTCACCGCGGCGACCGTCTTCGCGTTCCTGCGGCTGCTGCCGGGAAGCGATCGTGACAAGGAGATCGAGATCCTGGTGCTGCGGCACCAGTTGGCGGTCCTGCAGTGTCAGAGGGCTTTACGTGAGCTGATGTCCCCTTCGTCGCTTGCACCGGACAGTTCGGGCTGT
>NZ_BMQE01000118.1:0-3088 GCF_014647955.1 Planomonospora antibiotica
GGGAGCGGCAGGAGCACGAGCTGGTCAACAACCGCGAGTTCGGGCTGCTGCACAACGCCGACCTCAAGCAGCGCATCCACACCCGCTCCGGGCCGCCCACCCCCGACGACCTCGACGACCTGCTCGCCACCGTCTGGAAGAACCCGACCGTCCTGTTCGCCCACCCCAAGGCGATCGCCGCGTTCGCCCGCCAGTGCAACAGCCGGGGCATCAACCCGCAGAGCGTGGAGATCAACGGGCAGAAGGCGCCCGCGTGGCGGGGCGTGCCGATGCTGCCCTGCAACAAGATCCCGATCAGCGACGGCGGCCTGACCTCGATCATGGTGATGCGCCTGGGAGAGAAGGACCAGGGCGTGGTGGGGCTGCGCCGCACCGGGCTGGTGGACGAGTACGAACCGGGGCTGTCGGTGCGGTTCATGGGCATCGACGAGCACGCGATCATCTCCTACCTGGTGACGACCTACTACTCGGCGGCCGTGCTGGTGCCCGACGCCCTCGGCATCCTGGAGAGCGTCGAGGTCGCCTGATGCCCTCCTACGAGCTGCCGGACTTCTACCTGCCTCATCCCCCCAGGCTCAACCCGCACCTGGAGACCGCCCGCGCGCACACCCGCGCCTGGGCGGCGGACATGGGCATGCTCGACGACCCGGACATCTGGGACGCGCCGCGGCTGGAGGCGATGGACTACGGGCTGATGTGCGCCTACACCCACCCCGACTGCCCGGCCGCCGAGTTGGACCTGATCACCGACTGGTACGTCTGGGTGTTCTACTTCGACGACCACTTCCTGGAGACCTTCAAAAGGAGCAGGGACCTCAAGGGCGCGCAGGCCTACCTCGACCGGCTCGACGCCTTCATGGCCGACGATCCACCCGAACCGGCCAACCCGGTCGAGCGCGGCCTGGCCGACCTGTGGCCGCGCACCGTGCCCGCCATGTCGCCGTCCTGGCGGCGGCGGTTCGTCCGGGTCACCCGCGACCTGACCCAGGAGTCGATGTGGGAGCTGTTCCACATCGAGCGCGACGCCGTCTCCAACCCGATCGAGTACGTCGAGGAACGCCGCAAGGTCGGCGGCGCCCCGTGGTCGGCCGCCCTCGTCGAGCACGCGGCGGGCGCGGAGCTGCCGGCCCGGCTCGCCGCGAGCAGGCCGGTCCGGGTGCTGACCGAGTCGTTCGCCGACGCCGTGCACCTGCGCAACGACCTGTTCTCCTACGAGCGCGAGGTCCGGCAGGAGGGCGAGCTGTCCAACTGCGTCCTGGTCTGCGAGCGCTTCTTCGGCTGCGACACCCGGCAGGCCGTGCAGATCACCAACGACCTGCTCACCTCGCGGCTGCACCAGTTCGAGCACACCGCGCTGACCGAGCTCCCGCAGCTCTTCACCGACGAGGGCGTCTCGCCCGAGGAGCAGGGACGCGTCCTGCGCTACGTCGGAGGGCTGCAGGACTGGCAGGCCGGCGGACACGCCTGGCACACCGCCTCCAGCCGCTACACCAGGGCCGTCCGTCCGGCCGGGCCCCTCGGCATGAACGTCTCGCGCGCCCACCTGACCGGCCCCGGCGGGCTGCGCAACCACAGCCGCACCCCCTTCACCGAGGTCTCGGTACGGCTGCCGCAGCCGTACATGCCCTTCCGGGTGCGCGACAACCCGCACCTGGAGGCGGCCCGGGCCGTCGACGTGGCCTGGTGCGCCGAGATGGGGTTCTTCGACGCCCTCCCCGGCATCCCGGAGACGGCGGTGTGGACCGAGAGCGAGCTCGTCGGGTTCGACCTCGCCCTGTGCGCCTCGGGCATCGACCCCGACGCCTCGGCGGACGGGCTCGTCCTGGCGACCAACTGGCTGGCCTGGGGCACCTACGGCGACGACTACTACCCCCGGGTCTTCGGCGCCGCCCGCGACCTGACCGGCGCGAAGCTCGCCAACCGGCGGCTGCGGCGGTTCATGCCGGTCGACCTGTCCCCGGCGCCCGCACCGGCCAACCCGGTCGAGCGCGGCCTGGCCGACCTGTGGCCGCGCACCGCCGGGCCGATGCCGGAGGAGTCGCGGCGCGCCTTCCGCATTGCGGTCGAGGAGATGCTCGACAGCTGGATCTGGGAGCTGGCGGGCCACGCCGAAAACCGCGTCCCCGATCCGATCGACTACCTCGAGATGCGCCGCAGGACCTTCGGCTCCGACATGACGATGAGCCTGGCCCGGCTCGCCCCCGGGCGGCACATCCCCGCCGGGCTGTACCGGACCCGCGAGTTCCTCGGCATGGCCGACGCCGCCCAGGACTACGCCTGCCTGGTCAACGACCTGTTCTCCTACCAGAAGGAGATCCAGTTCGAAGGCGAGCTGCACAACGCCGTCCTGGTCGTGCAGACCTTCTTCGACTGCGACCCGCAGCAGGGCGTCGCGATCGTCGACGCCCTGCTGACCTCCCGGATGAAGCAGTTCGAGCACATCACCGCCGTCGACCTGCCCGTCCTGCTGGAGCGGATCGAGGCCGGCGACGCGGTCCGCGAATCGGTCGCCGGCTACGTGACCGAGCTGCAGGACTGGATGGCCGCCATCGTGCGCTGGCACCAGCGCACCCGGCGCTATCCGGGCGGCGCGCCGGCCCGTTCCACGCCGGTCCGCTGGACCCAGGGCCCCACCGGCCTCGGCACCGCCACGGCCCGGCTCGCCCCGCCGGGACCGGCCGCGGGGGTCCGCGTCCCGGCCGGGCCGGGGGGCATCCGGTGAGCACGGGGGGCGTGGAGCGTACGGAGACCACGGAGAGCGCTCGGACCGCTCCCGTCGCGGAGGCCTCCCGGCTGAGCCTGGGCACGGCCGCCGCCCGCAGGCTGGCGACGACGGCCAAGAGCGTGCCGCAGACGCAGGCGTCGACGCCCCGCCACCTCCTGCGGGTGCTGCCCTGGACCGAGGTGGACGGCGTCTACCGGGTGAACCGGCGGGCCGTCCTCACCCTCGGGGGCGACGGTGGGTCCGGGGACGCCCGCGACCGGTCCGCGAAGCCGCGGAACGCCTACGGGGAGGCGGAGATCGCACTGACGGCGGGCCACCGGGGCGAGCCGGTGCTGCCGGGCACGTTCGTCGACTACGAGCTCG
>NZ_BMQE01000119.1:0-3083 GCF_014647955.1 Planomonospora antibiotica
AGCCCAGCTCACAGCCCATATTCGAGCCTCCAGGCCGCTGAATTACGCGGAACGCGGGAGAGAAGCTGACGTTCTTGAAAAAAGCAGCCGCCTTCTTCGCGGCCGAGAGTCGATGACGCTCGCCAAGTACGAGCTGATCGATGCGGAGAAGGCCCACCATAAGATCGCCAAGATGTGCGCCTGGCTGGAGGTGTCCCGCTCGGGCTACTACGAGTGGCGTCAGCGGCCGGCCTCGGCCACCGCGCAACGCCGCGTACTGCTGGCCCGGCTGGTATCCGAGATCTTCCACGACGCGCACGAGACCTACGGATATCGGCGGGTGCACGCGGAGCTGCTGCGGCGCGGCGAGTCCTGCTCGGCCGAGCTGGTGCGGGCGCTGATGCGCGAGCAGGGCCTGGTCCCGGCCCAGGTGCGGGCGTTTCGGCCGACCACCACCGCCCAGGGCGCCTTTCGCGGCATTCCCGACCTGGTCGGGCGCGACTTCACCGCCACGCGGCCGGGACTCAAGCTGGTCGGCTACCTGCTCACCCCGAGACCGCAACCCGCTGTCCGGCCCGCAGCCCATCATCAACTGCGGGAACACCCGACAGGTGGTCCGCTCCACCGACGTCACCGCGCAGGTCACCCGGCCGCCCCGCTCAACAGGCGAGACACCGCTGCGAGACGAACACCCATACAAGGAGGAAGAAGATCACAACCCTGGAAAGCCGTACCAGGCGGGCGTGCGTCCGTAGCGGGGCGGAGGCATCGGTCGCATCGCCGGGCCGCCATAGTGTGAAGGGGTGACCATCGTGCCTGCTCACCAGAGGTCCGCGGCTCTGGCGCCGTTCGTGGCGACACTGAGCGCCTACGAGCTTGGCCCGGGCTCGGTCGGCGTTCATCGCGGGCTGCCTTCGTCCACGGTGTCGATCACGATTCCGGAGGCGGACTCGTTGGAGATCGCGTGGCTCGGGCGGCCCGGCTCGCGGGGACGGTTCCGGACCGTCGTTGCCGGGCTTCACTTGGACGCAGCCGAGCTGAGGCAGGAGGGCGGCACGCGCGGCGTGTGGTTGACGCTCAGCCCGCTGGGTGCCGGCGCGCTGCTGGGGATCCCGGCGTCGGCATTGACCGGGCACGTCGCCGATCTGGCCGACGTGGCCCCAGCGATGGCGCACCTGCCGGAGCAGCTGGCGGCCTGCCGGTCCTGGCCGCAACGCCGAGCCCTCGTCGAAGGCGCCCTGATCGCCGGACGTGCCCGGCACCAGGAGAACACCCGCGGCCAAGAACTGCGGGCCACGCTGGCGGCACTGTCCGGGACCGCCCGGGTGCAGGAGGCGGCTCGGCTTCTCGGGTGCTCCCGGCGCCACCTGAGCGGTACCGTTCGGGCGGAGCTAGGTGTGACGCCGAAGGAGTACCAGCGGCTCCTTCGGTTCGAGGCCGCACGTGGCGGACTCGTGGCCGCCGCACGTGCCGGGACGGTGAGCCTGGCGGCAGTGGCCGCGGCGTCGGGATTCGCCGACCAGGCGCACTTGACCCGGGAATGGCGGGCCATGGCCGGGTGTACGCCGACCGAGTGGCTACGCGCCGAAGGCCTGATCGCGTAGGGTCCATCAGCCCGCGATGGGCCACCAGGCCGTGGGGTACGTCCAGGTGACGGCGGACGCATGGGGCGTTCCCAAATCTTCAAGACCTCTGCCCCCGTCCGGCCTGACGATGGGTTCATGACGCCTGATATTCATCTTTCTCCCCGTCTCATCGTGCCCGACCCGGACCGTGCGTCGGCGTTCTACCAGGTCGCCCTTGGCGCTGAGCAGGTGTTCAGCGCTCCCCGGAGCGACGATGGCCGGCCCAGCGTCGTTGACCACCGCGTCGGAAAGTCGTCCTTCCGGGTCTCGCCGGCCGTCTCATCGTGGGGGTGGCCGTCACCCGATGATCTCGGCGGATCCGCGGTCCTGCTCGAGGTCGAGGTCGACGATCCAGATGCAGTCGGCGAACGCATGATCGCCCACGGCGCCGAGGTGGTTGTGCCGATCGAGAATCGGCCCTACGGCAAGCGCTCGGGCCGCATCCGTGACCCGTTCGGCCACCTGTGGATCATCACCGGCAAGCTACGCTGAGCCGACTCGTCGACGCCGGCCTCCCCGGGCCAGCCGGCGCAGCAGCGCGTCGCGACGGTGCTCGGGGAAGTCGGCGGGCCCAACCAGGCAATCACGGCGCTGCCTGCAGGACGGTGAGTGCAAGAGCACCTGCGGTCCGACCGGCACTCCGCGCATGTACGTGATAGCGGTCTATTATCGCGTACATGCGCGATCACGGCGGCGCGGCGACCAGGACAAGCCCTCGCCGCTGCGGTGCGCGACTCCGGTGCGTTATCCGGTACATCTCCTGGGCCGGTGCAGCGACCGCCGCCCGGCCGGCATGAGCGCCGCGCCGAAGGTCGCCGCGCTGCGCGGCGGGCACGTCAGTCTCGCCGCGGCCGCCGACGCCTTCCTGGCCACGGCGCGCACGGCCAACCCCAACACCCACCGCGCCTATGCATCGGCCATCGACCGCGTCATCGCCCTGCTCGGCCGCGACCGGCCGCTGGCCGAGGTCACCGAGGCCGAGATCGGCACCGCCCGCCTGCTTCGTCTGCCCGACGGCACGTCGCGGACCCGCGGCCCGCTGTTCCTGTCCGAGCGCCGCCCCGTCCCGGCCCGCCGGCCCGCGGCCGCCGACATCTGCCCGCACACCGGCCGCGCCCGCCTCGGCTACGATCGCGCCCGCTTCCTGCTGGAGAAGTACGCCGGGATCGACCTGCACCAGCTGCGCCACAGCGCCGCCACCCATCTGGGCGAGGCGGAGATCCCGCTGCAGCTCATCATGGGCAAGACCCGGCACAAGAACCCCCGCACCGCCATGCGCTACGTCCAACCCGGCGCTGAGGCCATCGCCTCCGTCACCGAGCATCTGGCTCCGCCGCGGCGTCGGCACCGATCAGAGCTACCAGAGCCTCGTCATAGCCTCTGACCTGCGGCTGGCCCCTTTCCCGCTTACTTGGTCTGCACCCAGGTGGTGACGGTCCAGGGACGAGGAAACAGAGCGGAGGGCTCGCCGAGGCGCTG
>NZ_BMQE01000120.1:0-2609 GCF_014647955.1 Planomonospora antibiotica
CACTCCCCTTCATGGAACAAGATCCATTGTCAGGGGTGTCCACGCCGAAGGGGGAGCCTCAGGCGATGACAGATCCCCTGATCGGCCTGGCCAACCGGGCCCATCTGACCGAAGTGCTGTCGCGGGCGCTGGCGCGCTCAGCCCGCTCCGGCCAGAGCGTGGCCGTCCTGCTGACCGATCTCGACGGGTTCAAGCAGGTCAACGACTCGCTGGGCCACCAGGCCGGCGACCAGCTCTTGGTGGCCTTCGGTCGGATGCTGCGTCGTGCTGTGCTCGGCTCCGATGTCGTCGGGCGGCTCGGCGGGGACGAGCTCGCGGTGGTGCTGCACGGCATCGCCGCGCCGCAGGACGCCGAGACCGTGGCACAGCGCCTCCTGGCCGAGATGCGGCAGCCGGTCATGGTCGGTGACGCCGTGCTGCAGGTGCGCGGCAGCATCGCGCTGAGCGGCCCTGGCGAGCTGAATCTCGACGAGCTGATGCATCACGCGGACATGGCCATGTACCGGGCCAAACATCACCTGGGCGGTGGCTGGTACCGCTACGGTGCCCCGGATGTCCGGGGTCTGCCGGACTCCGGCCGACCTGACGACGAGCGTTGCGGCGCCCTTCCGTCCGCGGACGGGCGAGCACTGCTGTGACGATGCCGTCTCCTCCGGCCGGAGTCTGGGCGTCCGCGGCCCGGTAGATCCAGAAGCGGGCCGTTCGTCGTCTCTTGACGGCCAGGGAGCGTTCCGAAGAGCGACGGCCTTCAGAGAAGCCCGGGAAGCTTCTGACGGGTGGAGCGGCTCACTGGCGCTCCACCTTTTTGCCGACCTCGACGAGGACTTCGCGCAGCCACCGGTGCCCCGCGTCGGCCTGATGGACCGCATGGTACCAGAACGCCTCGATGACGGGTACGGCCTCATAGGGGCAGGGCAGGATCTGGAAATCCTCCAGTCCTGCCAGCCGCAGGGCCAGCCGTTCCTGCAGCAGACAGATGCGCCTGGTGCCGGCGACGAGGAACGGCAGGGACTGGAAGTTCTCCACCACGATCTCCACCTGGGGCTCCACGCCGAGCATGTTGAGCTGCCGTGCGGCTGAGGCGATCGCGGTCGGGCCGCGGAAGGTCACCGCCCAGGGAAGCTCCCGCAGGTGGTCCATGGTGATGCCGTCGCGCAGGTCGGGATGGTCCCGGTCGGCGATGATGACCCACCTGTCGGTGTAGACGTCCACCGCCGGATGGGTGGAGATGAAACCGTGCGGCATCAGCAGGCCGTCCACCGAGCGCAGGGTGGTATCGATGTCGTCGACACGCGGAACGTTGATCTGCAGGAGTCGCAGGCGGACGCGGGGAGCCTCGCGATCGAGGGTGCGCATCAGCTCCCCGCCCAGGACGGTCAGCACGTAGTCCGAGCTGATCAGGGTGAACTCGCGGTCGCTCGTGGCGGGGTCGAAGTCAGGCCTGGCGGAGAAGACCCGATCGACGACGTTGACCGCCAGCGCTGTCGCGTCGATCAGCGAGGCGGCGAGCGGGGTGAGTTCGAAGCCGTTGCCGACGCGCAGGAGCAGTTCGTCGTCGAAGTGGCGGCGCAGTCGGCTCAGCGCCGCACTGGTGGCCGGCTGGCTGAGCCCGATCCGCTGTCCCGCGCGGGTGACGTTGCGCTCCTCCAGGAGCGCATGCAGCGTGATCAGTAGGTTCAGGTCGAGGCTTTCCAGTCTCATCCGTGCTCTCCGGATTCATCTGATGAATACGCTCCTCCAATTTATCCACTTCCCAAATTCGGCAATTTGTCGGACTACGTATGGGGCGCCGTACGCCGCTCCTCTCATCCGGGACGTCACCGGCCAGGGTGGTCAGCCGATCCGCTACAGCTCGATCTGCTGTAGCAGGCCGGCTTGCACGTCGAGCGCGCGGCTGAGAGCCATCCCGGTGATCTGCAGGGACCGGACCAGTGACCAGGCGTGCTCGTCGTTGGGCACCACCAGGCCGAGTGCGGCGACCACGCGCCCGGCCACCCGCACCGGCACGGAGATCCCGGTGGCGTTCGGGCGGATGTGACCCGGGCAGAAGGCGAACCCGTTCCGGCGCACCTCGGCGAGGGCCGCGCGCAGGGCTCGCTGATCGGTGATCGTATGCGGGGTGTAGGCCTGCAGAGGTCCGCGCAGCACCCGGTCCCTGACGTCGGCGGGCGCGTGCGCCAACAGGACCAGACCCGCCGATGAGGCGTGCAGCGGCAGCCGCCCACCGATCTGGGTGACGGTGACGACCGCGCCGGGTGCGATGAGGCGCTCGACGAACAGCACCTCCTCGCCGTCGAGGATGCCGAGCTGCGCGGAGTGGCCGACCACGCTGTGCAGGTCGCCCATGAACTGCATCGCGGTCTCCCTCAGCGTACGTACCGGTGAAGCCCGCTGGGCCAGCTCCCACAACCGGTTCCCGATCCGCACCCGACGCTGTTCGTCCCGGGCCAGCAGCCCGTGCCGGGTCAGCTCTTCCACCAGGCGGACGGCGGTGGCCAGCGGCAGCGCGGCTCTGCGGCTGATCTGGCTCACCGTCAGCACCGGCTCCTGAGAGGGCTTTACGTGAGCCGAAGTCTTTGATGTCACAGTGTGATCGATTGGATTTGTAT
>NZ_BMQE01000121.1:0-2380 GCF_014647955.1 Planomonospora antibiotica
TTGACTACCTCTTGGTGAGGCGTCCGCCTGTCCGGGTTCGTGCCTGTTTCATGCGGAAGGACTCGCCCTCGGTGACCACGACGACGCTGTGATGCAGCAGCCGGTCCAGCAGACTGACAGCGGTGGTGTGCTCAGGCAGGAAACGACCCCACTGGTCAAAGGGCCAGTGCGAGCCGATACCGAGCGCTCGGCGCTCATAGGCGGCGGCCACGAACCGGAACAGCAGCTGCGCGCCGGTATCGTCCAGCGGAGCGAACCCCACCTCGTCGATGATCACCAGGTCGTTGCGGAGCAGGTTGTCGATGACGCGACCGACCGAGTTGTCGGCCAGGCCCCGATAGAGCGTCTCGACCAGCTCGGCCGCGGTGAAGTAGCGCACCTTGTGCCCGGCGTGGACCGCCGCGACGCCGAAGGCGACCAGACTGTGGGACTTGCCCGTGCCCGCCGGGCCGATGGCGCAGTAGTTCTCGCTCGCGCGGATCCACTCCAGCGAGGCCAGGTAGTCGAACGTCGCCCGCGGGATGCAGGAGCCGGCCACGTCGAACTCCTCGATCGTCTTGATCACCGGGAAGGCGGCGGCCTTCATCCGGGTGCGGACGTTGGAGGCATCGCGTGCGATCAGCTCGGCCTCCAGCAGCGTGCGCAGGAACTCCTCGGGATTCCAGCGCTGCGTGCGCGCGGTCACCAGCAGCTCGGGCGCCAGACGGCGCATGGCGGCCAGCTTCAGGCGGCGCAGGGCGGCATCCAGGTCGCCGGGCAGCGCGGGAACGGCGGGCGCGCTCATCCGGCCTCTCCGATCCGCTCCAGGGCGTAGTCGGTCAGCGACCGGGTCGGGACGGCGGGCAGGGCCATCACCAGCGCCTGCCCGGCAGCGGTCGGCTGCGGAACGCCGGCCCCGGCCGCCAGGATCGAGCGCACGTCCTCGGCCCGCCAGCGGCGAAAGTACGCGGCGCGCTCCAGCGCGGCCACCAGCGCGGCGTCCCCGTGCGCCGCACCGAGGGCGGCCAGCTCGACCAGGTCGGCGGCCAGCCGGGTGTTGCCCGAGGCGGCCGAGCCGCTCAGCCACGCCTCGGCGACCGGGCCCAGCGCCAAGAACGCTTTTTCCGCCGGGGTGCGGGGCCGGGCGGCGCGACGCGGCGCGGGCCGGGGCCCGCCGTAGTGCTCATCACAGACCGCCGCCTCGCCGGGCGCGACCGGCGCGTGCTCGGCGACGATCTCGCCGGTGGCCAGGTCGGTCACCAGCAGCCGCCCCTCAGCCTCGGCCACCGCGACACGAGCACCGATCAGCCGGGTGGGCACCGAGTAGCGGGCCGAGCCGAAGCGCACGCACGACAGCTTGTCCACCTTGCGCGTGAGCGGCGCCTTGCCGATCACCGGACGCAGCGACGGCAGCGCGCCCATCACCTGCCGCTCGGCGGCCAGCCGCTCGACCGGGATCGCGCAGATCTCCGAATGCGCCACGCCGTTGACCTCGGCGCACCACGCTCGGGCGGCGATGTTGGCCACCGTCAGGTCCTCGAACGGCGCCTGCGGGACGACCAAGTCCCGCTTGGCGTAGCCGACCAGGTTCTCCACGATGCCCTTCGACTCGGGATCGGCGGCCTCGCACCAGTCCGGGCGGAAGGCGTAGTGGGTGGCGAAGCGGACGTAGTCGGCGGTGGGGACGACCTTGTTGGCGACCACGCCGCCCTTCAGGCAGCCCATCCGGTCGGCCAGCACCGCCTTGGGCACCGCGCCGAGACTCTCGAAGCACTCGGCCAGCAGCGCCAGGGTGGTCTCGGCGCGCTCGTTGTCGGCGAAACGCACGAACCGCACGCGCGACCAGGCCAGCACCGCGCAGAACACGTGCAGCCCGCCCCCGGCATCACCCCAGTCGATGACCAGCATCTCGCCCGGGGCCCAGATCGCCGGGCGCCGCTCGCGATGATTGTCGCGCCGCCAGTCCTTCTTCGCCTTCGCGACCAGCCGCCGGAAGTTGCGCGCCGAGCCGCCGTACCCGGCCGCCTGCGCCAGCGGCAGCAGCCGCTTGGCCGAGATCTTCCCGTGCGTCGCGGTGACCTTGTCGGCCACCAGATGGGCGACCGCGTCGTAGTTGTGCTCGCGCTGCTTGCGGGGCGGCGCCTTGTCCCCGGCCAGCGCCTTCTCGATGATGCGTTTGACGGTCTTGTGCGTGGTGCCGCACATCTGCGCGGCCCCGCGATAGGTGCCTACCTCGCGGTAGGCGGTGATGATGTCCATGACTTCCCCCGAAGATTTCATGGCCCGGCAGACTCCCTGAACGGTGATCTTGTGACTGGCTGACACCGTCACGATCACCGTTCAGGGGCATGCCCGCCCCACGACACACCGGCAAGCACACAAGGGCGTGGGGACTTAAAAC
>NZ_BMQE01000122.1:0-2262 GCF_014647955.1 Planomonospora antibiotica
ATACAAATCCAATCGATCACACTGTGACATCAAAGACTTCGGCTCACGTAAAGCCCTCTGAGTGATCCGGATACGGTGATGGCCCAGTCTGCGGTGGTCCGTCACCTGGACCGGCGAGCAGCGCAGCTTCTGGCCGATGCGGGTTTCCCCGATTGGATCGAGGCCATGGTCACCGTGACCGCGGAGTGGGAGTTCCTCGCTCACCGCCTGCGCGAATGGATGGTGCTGAGGTCGATCGCCGTCAAGGACCCGTGGGGGCCGAAGGATCTTCTGGCCGCCTCCGATTGGTGTCAGCGCACGGCCGCGCAGGTGCTGACATCATCGGCTGCACTGCGCCTACTTGCCGACCGGGGAAGAACACGACGTGTTCGCGCTGCTGCCGGTCTTCGGCTGGCTCAGCAACGCCGGTAGCTGAGTTTCTTCGATCCACAGGTCTTGACGATTGCTCGCGTTCGGGTCCTCAACGGCGGTATGCCGAGACGGGCGTGGCAGCTCATCCACGAAGCCTTCGAAGCCCGATACGTCACCAACGAAGTCTGTTTCTACTGGCTGCTCGCCCTGGTGAGCGGAAGAACTCGGCATGAGTTGTCCGAGGAAGAAGCAGCCAGGCTGCGGCACTCGAAGAGGATGCTTCATCTGGTCGGTGACGATGCATGGTCCGACGGCGTGAAAGCCATTCACCGATTGCTGGAATCCGTGGAGAAACCCGGGGAGGACATCCGTGTCCTGCTGAAGGAATTCAACGAGCTCGGTGACACCCAGCGCACTCTGATCGTGCGGCATCTGGACTCGTTCCTGGACGGGCCGATCGAGGACCAGATGTGGCACCATGCCCTGACACGGGCCAAGCTGGAGCAGACAGCCAGGGATCGGGCCGATCGCGTCTGGAAGTTCTTCGAACCGATCTCTGCGAAGCCTCGGGTGCGTCCACCGCAGCCGGTCGACGTTCCCTTCGCTGTTTGGGCTCAGGCCGTGGCGGCGACTGTCGTCTTCGTCATCGCGACACTCCACATCGGCTATCTGCTGGCACAGGCAGGCCGGGTCGTCGAGTTGCTCGCCTACCTGCTGAGTGTCATCGGGGGTTACTTCGGTGCGCGCAACGGTGCGGAGTGGCGCTTCAGAACAGTACGCCGCCATGCGAAAGACATGGAGTACGGAACGCTGCAGCGCAGGAGCAGCGCGCCTGCCGGCGGTTTCGCCAGCAAAGTGGATGAGCGATTCGGCTACTACTTCGCCAAATACGTTCCGCATGGTGTGGGCCGTGACATCTGGCTGGCCAGAACAGCGGGAATCCGCAACAGCCTGCGAAACGAGATCGTCGATGCCTACCGGCCTCGTTGTTTCACCGCAGCGGCCAGCTGATCTTGCGCCTGTGATGTCGCTTTGATCCCTGCCCGGGACGCTGATCGGGCAGGGACGCGCTTCGGCTGACGTGCCGGTGACGCCGGGTTCCACGGGCCCGGGACGATGCAGGTCCTCCTCTCGATGGCCGTCGGGCGAGGTGCTCCGGTCAGGTCGGATGGGGCAGGGCCCAGATACGCGAGAAAGCGCGCACGATGGCGTCCGCCCACGGCCACGTGCCGGGAATCTTCAACCGGCGTCGGCGCTGGCCGCGCACCAGACGGGCCGGGACGTGCAGGAGGCGGTAGCGCAGCGTCTTGGGTGTGGCCGCGGCCAGCTCACCGTCCAACGCCAGGAGCTGCAGCCAGGCCCGCAGATCGACCGCGAGCGCGGTGGCCATCAGCCAGGCCGCGTTGACCTGCAGCTCACGCGAGGGCAGCAGACCCATGCCGCTCGCCTTCTGATCACGGATCCTGGGCTCGATCCGGGCGTGCTTGCGGTGCCGCGCGTCCAGGAACGCGATCTGGCCTCGGGCGGTGTTGGTGGCGAAGGCCTGATACCGCATGCCGTGCTTCTTCTCGTACGGCGAGGCGTCGCGGGCGTAGCGGGGGTGCAGAGGCTCTTTGCGGACGATCACCCGGTGGCCGCTCGGCCAGGCCGACAGATCACCGAGCAGGCCGGTGACGTCGGCGACGAACGCATCCGGGCGCGACTCGCCGCCGGGCCCGGTCGCCGCCTGCCACAGGCCGCGGGCGTCGACGAGTTCCACGGCGTCCTGCTCGCGCTCGGTGAAGGCCCAGCCGACCGAGTACTCCCACCGGTAGGACGGGCTGGTGCGGCCGCCCGCGCCGGCGATCCATTCCAGCAGGGCGTGGGAGAAGCCGGCGCCGTCCACCCGGATCAGGACCTTCTTGCGCCAGG
>NZ_BMQE01000123.1:0-2199 GCF_014647955.1 Planomonospora antibiotica
AGATGTCGAGCAGGGCGGTGCGGGACAGGACCAGGTGCAGGCCGTCGAGGGCGAGCAGGAGCCCGGCCAGGCAGCCGAGCAGGGTGGAGCGGGTCATGCGGCGGGCGGTGCGGGCCAGGATGAGGATGGAGATGACGCCGGCGGCGGCGGTGGCGAAGCGCCAGCCGAAGGGGGTCATGCCGAACAGGTGCTCGCCGGTGGCGATCAGCCACTTGCCCAGCGGCGGGTGGACGACGTACGACGCGCACTTGTCCAGCTCGGCCGGGGCGCACTGCTCCCAGATCGCCGTGTTGCCCTGCATGAGGAGCTTGTCGGCGTCCTTGACGGCGTTCCGCTCGGCGCCGAAGTTGAGCAGCGCGAAGCCGTCCTTGGCGTAGTAGGTCTCGTCGAACATGACCGCGTTGGGGCGGCCCAGGTTCACGAAGCGCAGGACCGCGCCGAACGCCGCCACCAGCAGCGGGCCGATCCAGCCCCACAGGACGCTCCCCGGCATGGGCGGCACCAGCCGGTCGCGTACGGAGTCCTCCGGTCGGCTGCCCGGCCGGGGCTCCGGCTGCTCGGACACCTGCTCAGGGAAATCGGTCACGGCCACCCGGACATCGTACGGGCCTCGTCACCCGTGCACCTCAAGAAACATCCCGTACGTACCCAACCGGGGAGCTTCTCCACGGCGGAACCGCGCTCTTCCGGTGTCGTCCCCGGATCCGGGGGCTCCCGGGGGCTCGCAGGGGCTCGCAGGGGCCTCCGGGAGGGCGGGGCCGGAGGCGGGAACGGTGGGCGGGATGGGAGAAGATGGAAGGGTGACGGACAACGGCAGGCTGGTGCTGGCGGGGGCTCCGATCGGGCAGGCGGGCGACGTCTCGCCGCGGCTCCGCGAGGCCCTGGAGACGGCCGACGTGGTCGCGGCGGAGGACACCCGGCGGCTGCGCCGCCTGACCTCGGACCTGGGCGCGGAGATCGGCGGCCGGATCGTCTCCTACTACGACGCCAACGAGGTCGCGCGGGCCGCCGAGCTGCTGGAGGTGCTCCAGGCCGGCTACACCGTGCTGGTCGTCACCGACGCCGGCATGCCGGGGGTCTCCGACCCCGGCTACCGCCTGACCCGCCTGGCCGTCGACGCCGGGATCATGGTCACCTCGCTGCCCGGCCCCTCCGCGGTCACCACGGCCCTGGCGGTCTCCGGCCTGCCCAGCGACCGGTTCTGCTTCGAGGGGTTCCCGCCGCGTAAGCAGGGCGAGCGGACGCGCCGGCTGGCCGCCCTGGCCGCCGAGGAGCGCACGATGGTGTTCTTCGAGGCGCCGCACCGGCTGGCGGCCTCGCTGGCGGCGATGGCCGAGGCGTTCGGGGCGGACCGCCCCGCCGCGGTCTGCCGGGAGCTCACCAAGACCTACGAGGAGGTGCGCCGCGGCGGCCTGGGCGAGCTCGCCGAGTGGGCCGCACAGGGGGTCAAGGGCGAGATCACCGTCGTCGTCGCCGGATACGTCCAGGAGGCCCTGGAGCCGGTCATCGAGGACCTGGTCGCCGAGGTCGCCCGGCGCGAGGAGGCCGGGGTGCAGAGGAAGCACGCGATCGTGGACGTCGCCAAGGCCGCGGGCATCCCCAAACGTGACCTGTACGACGCTGTCCATCGAGCCTGACTTGTCAGCATAATCTCCTGAATGGGATCAACGCGTGACCGGCTGGTGCCGCCCATGCCGGAGGGCGTCCTGTGGGGCTGGATCGGCCCGCTGCTGGTGGCGGCGTTCGGCGCGGTCCTGCGCTTGGTGAACCTGGGCCGCCCCAACGCGGTCGTCTTCGACGAGACCTACTACGCCAAGGACGCGTTCGCGCTGCTCAATTTCGGGGTGGAGCGCAAGGCCCTCGGCAGCGTCGAGGACCCGGTCGCCGACCGGATGCTCATCGCCGGGGACACGCGGATCTGGGAGCAGTGCGTCCCCGCGGACGCCGACCCCTGCCCGCTCTACGTGGCGCATCCGCCGCTGGGCAAGTGGCTGATCGCCACCGGCGAGCACCTGTTCGGCATGACCCCCTTCGGCTGGCGCTTCGCCACCGCCGCCGCCGGCGTCATCTCCATCCTCATCCTGGCCCGCACCGCCCGCCGCATGACCCGCTCCACCCTGCTCGGCTGCCTGGCCGGACTCCTGCTCGCCCTCGACGGCCTGCACCTGGTCCTGTCCCGCACCGCCCTGCTCGACATCT
>NZ_BMQE01000124.1:0-1949 GCF_014647955.1 Planomonospora antibiotica
ACTGGGTGATGCGGGCGCCGTCGCCGGTCGCCAGGTTGTAGACGTCCAGCGCCTTGCCGCTGTTGCGGTTGACCAGGACGTACCACGCGTCGGTGTCGACGGTGGCCGCGTTCGCCGGCTGGGCGGCCACGAACAGGCTCGCCAGCAGCGCGGCCATGGTCGTGAGGATGGCTAAGGGTCTGATTCTCACTTCGTGCTCCGATTCCATCAGGGCTGTGTTGCTGTGCCGCCCGCGAGGGGCCGGCCGACCGGGATGCCTTTCTGCGTTGGGGGTGTGTTCCGGATCCCGACCGGACGGCGGATCCGGTCAGGGGGTGGATGGTCAGGGGATGGATGGTCAGGGGATGGATGGTCAGGGGATGGATGGTCAGGGGATGGATGGTCAGGGGGTGGTCAGGTCGAAGCGGCGCACGGTCACGGCGCCGCCGAGGGCCTGGGTGGCGTGGTTGAAGATCCCGAAGCGGTAGCCCATGAAGAACTGCCAGGCGTTGTTCAACGTGAAGGCCGGGCCGAGGCCGACGAAGTTCGTCCCGTCGGTGCTGTAGGAGAAGCGGGCCTGCCTGCCCGATCCCGGGCGGATGTCGGCGTTGACCCTGAGCCAGATCCGGCCGCCGGAGATGGCCGCGCCCGCCTGTTCGGTGCCGGTGCCGGTGGTCTGCCACGAGCCGTTCATGGTCAGCCCGTTGGTCATCACGACCCGGTACGCGCCGTTGTCGCGCCTGACGCCGATCCAGGCCGACTGGTCGCGCAGCATCGCCAGCCCGGCGCGGTCGCCGTTCGCCATCTGCGAGTAGTCGAGCTCGATCGTCGCGGTCGACGACGGGCCCTGGATGCGGTGGGTCAGGGTGTTGCGGGCGTTGTAGAGGTCGCCCGTGACCGTGGCGGTCTGCAGGCGCAGGCCGTTGCCGGTGGAGAAGCGGCTGGTGTCGGGGTTGTGGTTCCACTCCCACCGGTGACCGAGGCCGCCCGAGGTGAAGGTGTCCGGGCCGGTCATCGGGGCCACCGTGCGGCTGGTCGGGATGTTCGGCCGCGGGTAGTTCACGCCCCAGCGGCCGTTCACCGTCCGGACGGCCGGCCAGTCGTCGGTCCAGGTGATCGGTGCGAGTGCCGGGACCCGGCCGCCGGGGTAGGCGTCGACGAACGACATGTAGTACCAGTCGCCGGCCTGGGTCTGGACCAGCCCGCCCTGGTGCGGGACCCCGCCGCCTACGAGCGGGCCGGGCATGTCGAGCAGGACCTGGCGCATCTCGTACGGTCCCCACGGGGAGGTGGAGCGGAGCACGTACTGGCCGTTGGCCGGGCGGGTGAGCCAGATGTAGTAGTAGCCGCCCCGCCTGTAGAAGCGGGCGCCCTCCAGCGTGCCGACGCTCGAAGGGGTCCGGAAGACCTGCTGGGCGCGCACCTGGCTGAGGCCGTCGGCCGAGAGCTGGGCGACGCTGATGGTGCCGTTGCCGTAGGCGACGTACATGGTGTCGTCGGTGTCGACCAGCAGGCCGGCGTCGTAGTAGCAGTTGTCGATCTGCGAGCGCTTGGTCCACGTGCCGTCCACGGCGGAGGCGGTGTAGACGTAGGTCCGGTTGAACTCGACGCAGCCCATCCAGTAGTAGGTGCCGTTGCTGGGCCGGTGGTTCAGGGTGGAGGCCCAGATGCCCTTCACGTACGCCCGGCCGCCGTTGAGGTCGTAGGCGCCCGAGCCGAAGTCGAGCCTCGGGACCGAATGTCCGGCGTACTCCCAGTCGACCAGGTTGTAGGAGCGCAGGATCGGCGCGCCCGGCGAGTAGTGCATCGTCGAGGCCGAGTAGTAGTAGGCGTCGCCGACCCGGATGATGTCGCCGTCGGCGAAGTCCTGCCAGACGACCGGGTTGGTGTAGTCGCCGCCCGGACCGGAGCCGCCGCCGACCTTCACGAGCTGCCACTGCTGGTTGGCGCCGCCCCAGTCGTCGTACTGC
>NZ_BMQE01000125.1:0-1859 GCF_014647955.1 Planomonospora antibiotica
GAACCGCCCGTGCAGCGTCCCCTCCGGCAGCGGCGCGGCCGTGTCGTTCACCCCGGCACGGGTGACGAGCTGCCCGGCCGGGACCAGGCACGGCACCGGCGCGTCCCAGTCGCCCTCCAGCAGCCGGTCGAGCAGACGGTCGTACGCCGCGACCATGCCGTCCAGCACCCCGGCCGGGAACAGCTCCTCGACCGCGTCCCAGTTCACCTGCAGACCGCCGTCGACCTCCACCACCTGGTGGTCCAACCAGACCTGCGGCGTCTGTGACACCCCCCAGACGGGACCGGCGAACAGGGTGCCGGTCAGCCCGCCGTCCTCACCCGTCACGCCCAGGGTGCTGGTGAACACCACCGGCATGGTCACGTCCGTCGAGCCGGACTTCCTGGCCAGCTCGCGCATCACCCACAGCGCGGAGGCCTCGCTGTGCTCCAGGTCGCGCACCACCCGGCGCTGCAGGCGGCGGGCCCCGTCCAGCCAGGTCTCCCCGGGTTCGTAGGCCACCAGCAGCAGTGAGGTGAAGTCGCCCAGGACCCTGTCGATGTCCGGGTGCACCTCGCGGCGGTCGAAGAGGGTGAAGTTGATCGTCATGTCGCGGCGGGCGCTCCACGCGCCCAGCACCTCGGCGAACGTGGTGGCCAGCACCGTGGAAGGGGTCAGGCCGTACCCGCGGGCCGTGTCCTTGACGGCCTGCCACTGCTCGGCGGGGATGCGGACCTGGCGGCGGGTGAAGCGCGGGCGTGCGATCCCGGCCGGGTCCCCGGCCAGCGGGAGCCGGGGACCCGGCGGCAGCTGGGCGACCCTGGCCGACCAGTACTCCTGTGCGCGGCGCAACGCCTCGGGATCGGGCTTCACGCTGAGCACGTAGTCCCGGAAGGACAGGTCCACCGGTGGCAGTTCGGCGCCGGGATCGCGGTAGAGGGTGTCCAACTCGCGCAGCAGGGTCATGGTGCTGAGCGCGTCGAGGATGATGTTGTCGAAGCTGACCCCGAGCCTGGTGCGGTCCTCGCCGTACCGCACGGCCCGCACGTCGAACAGCGGCCAGCGGGTGGCGTCGATGAGCTGGTGCGACATGGATTCACGCAGCTCGGCCAGGACCCGGTCGGCGTCGCCCTCGCCGGCCTCGGTGACCGGGACGGCGAAGCGCGGCACCTCCGGCAGGATGCGCTGGGTGCCGTCGGGCAGGAAGACCGCGCGCAGCATCTCGTGCCGCTCGATGAGCCGGTTCCACGCCGCCTCCAGCCGGGGCAGGTCGAGTCCGGCCAGGTCGTACTCGGTGTAGAAGTGGCAGCCGACGCCACCGAGGGCGAAGTCGTCGGTGCGGCCCATCCAGTAGGCGCGCTGCACGTCGGTCGGCGGGAACGGCTCGTGCCGGTGGCCGGGGTCGGGGCGCAGGGCGATCCGCCCCGGAGCGTGCTCCTCCCCCGGTCGCAGGGTCGCGTGCTCCTCCGGCCGCAGGGTCGCGGCGAAGTCGGCCAGCTCCGGATGGTCGAACAGGTCCGTCAGCTCGGCGCCGGTGACGCCGGCCGCGCGCAGACGGGTGATGAGGCGGGTGGCGAGCAGGCTGTCGCCGCCGAGGCTGAAGAAGTTCTGGTCGCGGCCGACGGCGGGCAGTCCCAGCAGTTCGGCCCAGGTCGCGGCCACGACGCTCTCCACGCCGGGGCGGGGCGGATCGAGGTCCTCGCGCTCGGTCGGCCGCTCGCTCAGGAGCGCCTGGACGGCGGCGCGGTCGACCTTGCCGTTGGCGCTGAGGGGCACGGCGGACAGCCGGGTGGTCCACTCGGGGATCATGTACGGCGGGAGCCGCTCGGCCAGCCAGGCGCGCAGGCCGGCGTCGTCCAGGCCACCCCCGGCCACCACGG
>NZ_BMQE01000126.1:0-1850 GCF_014647955.1 Planomonospora antibiotica
CGTGCCGTCTGCTGGCGGGACGGCGTGTATCTAGGGGCTGGGGTTCGGCCTGGTCAGCGGCTGGGCGGGGTGAGCTGGTAGATCCTGGGCGGGGCGTCGATTTTGAGAGCGTGGAGCAGGTCGCGTTGGGATTTGGTGATCTCGGTGCGTTGCTGGAAGGTGCCCGCGGGGCCGGTGAAGGTGCCCAGGGTGATCCGGTCGAGCTCGCGGCGCAGGGTGGGCCAGGTCTGCCCGGTGGAGGTCTCGGCGATCCGGGCCAGCAGCAGCGCCAGCCAGCAGAGCAGGACGTGCGCGCGGATGCGCTGCTCCTTGCGGTGGAAGACCGGCCGCAGGTCGATGATCTGCTTCATGTCACGCCAGCCTCGCTCAACCTCGAGGAGTTGCTTGTAGCCGAGCGCGATGTCCTCAGGAGTCATCTTCGGGTCCGAGGTGCGCAGCAGGTACTTCCCGTCGAGGTTCTCCTCAGCCTTGATCCTCGCGGCGTCGATGCGCAGCAGCCCGCCGGGCGTGGTCCGCAGGTACCGGTTCAGGCCGGGCTTGGTGGAGATCACCCCGCGCAGCTCCGCACGTTTGGTCGCGTTCAGCTGGTCGGTGCCCTCGATCAAGGTCGTGAGCCGGGCGAGCAGTCGTTCCCGGACCTTCTCGTCGCGCTGCGCGGCCTCGGGGTTGAAGCAGATGATGAACCGCTCGTCCTCGCGGATCCGGACCTCCTTGACCCGCAGGTTGTCGCGGATCTCCTGGTAGCGGCCCTGGCGGGCGAGTGCGTCGGTGGCCTCGGCCGATCCGGAGCGGAGCTTCTCTCCGATGATGTAGTGGTGGTCGCCCTTGCGCAGGTGCAGCCGGTTGCGCTCGGAGGCGAAGCCGCGGTCGGCGACCCACACGATCCGCGACAACGTCCAGTCCCGCATATCGTCCTTGACCTGCCGGATCAGCGCGGAGTCGCCGGTCGCGCCGGGCCAGGACCACACCCGGACGGGGATGCCGGTGCGGGTGACGGCCATCCCGATCACGACCTGCGGCAGGTCATCGCGGTGGTCCTTGGACTTGCCGAACGACCGGAACCCCTTGCGCTTGTGATCGTCGGTGGCGTCCTGCTCGGGCACGACCTGGCCGAACGCGTCGCGAGGCACGGCTTCGTCGGCGTCTTCGGTCTCGAAGTAGGTCGAGGTGGTGTCGAAGAACAGCAGATCGACCTCGAGGTTGAGGAGGTTGGCGACCTGGTGGAACACCTCTTCCTCGAGCTTGGCGGAGATCTCGATCAGCCAGTCCATCGCCCGGTAGCAGGCATCGTCGCTGGTCGCGGGCAGGCCGTCGATCGCCACGTCCTCGTTCACCCAGCGGGCCGCCGCGAGCTTGGAGCAGGGGGCCAGGGCCCGGTTGGCGACCAGCGCGAACAGCACCCGCTCCGCGGCCGGGTCGAGCCGGCGGCCCTTGAGCAGCCGTTTCATCACCTTGCCGATCTCCAGCTGCCGCCAGAGGGCATCGAGCACCCAGGTGCCGCCCAGAGGTCGGGACTCGGTGAACGCCGGCCCGTCGGTCGCCGCCGACAAGGCGGCGTCGGGATCGAGGAACCGGGTGAGCGAGGCGATCAGGCGCTGCAAGGCTTCCCGGTTCGCGGCATCCTCGCGGCCGAAGTTGTAGACGACCTGCACCTTCGACCGCTTCAGCACCGGATCCCACACGTTGTGCGCGAGTTGCAGGTATCGGACTTCCGTCCCGTCCTTGTTCCGGCGAGGTGTCGACCGCAGGTACATGGACTAGACGATAACGCCATAACCCTTGGTGGGACTAGGAAACGGCGAACATTCGTGTATCTAGGCCGAATCGAGAACCCGACCAGTCCCCGCCCC
>NZ_BMQE01000127.1:0-1779 GCF_014647955.1 Planomonospora antibiotica
TCTGCACCACCTTCGGCCGGCTGTCGATCGCCAGCACCTCGGTGCCCCGCCGCACCAGCTCGACCGCCAGCGAGCCGCCGAACCGGCCGAGCCCGATCACCACGACCGGGTCGTTACGTGTTTCCGTCACCGCTTGTCCCTGGCCTCGGAGAAAGGAGCGTGCAGCCCGAACGCGGACACCGACCGCTGCAGGGCGGCTGCCGGCGCCGTTGATCTCTTCTCGAATGCGGCGCCACGGTAGCCGAGCACCGGACGCCGACGCCAGGTGTCGCACTTCCTTACCCCCGCCGATGCCCGGGCACCGTCCAGGCGGCAGGATGGGCGCGGTGAAGCGTCGTTCCTTCTCCCAGGCGCTGCTGGACCGCTTCCAGCACCCGGCCCAGGTCATCGTGACCGCGTTCGCCGCCGCCGCGGCGGTCGGCACCGGCCTGCTGGCGACCCCGTGGGCGGCTGAATCCGGCACCGGCACCCGGTTGATCGACGCGCTGTTCACCGCGGTTTCGGCGGTGTGCGTGACCGGGCTGGTGACCGTGGACACCGCCAGCCACTGGTCGGTCTTCGGCGAGGTCGTCATCGTGGTGCTGATCCAGGTCGGCGGTCTGGGCATCATGACGCTGGCCACCCTGTTCGCGATGATGATCTCCGGGCGGGTCGGGCTGCGCGCCCGGATGTGGGCCCAGGCCGAGACCAAGGCCCCGCAGCTGAGCGACCTGCGCCGGGTGATCGGCCACGTGGTGGTCTTCACCCTGGTATGGGAGGTGCTCACCGCGATCGTGCTGGCCGCCCGGTTCGCGCTCGGCTACGGCGAGCCGTTCGGCCGTGCCGTCTACCTGGGCGTCTTCCATGCGGTCTCGGCGTTCAACAACGCGGGCTTCGGCCTGTGGCCGGACAACCTGGTGCGGTTCGCGACCGATCCGTGGATCTGCCTGCCGATCGCCGCGGCGGTCGTCGTCGGCGGCCTGGGTTACCCGGTGGTCTTCGAGCTGCGCCGCTCCTGGCGCCGCCCCGGGCGCTGGTCGGTGCTGACCCGCATCACCGTCGCCACCACCCTGGTCCTGCTGCTGGTCGGCTTCCTGGTGTTCACGATCACCGAGTGGGCCAACCCCAAGACGCTGGGCCCGATGGACGCGCCCGGCAAGCTGCTGGCCGGGTTCTTCACCGGGGTGATGCCGCGCACCGCCGGGTTCAACAGCATCGACATCGCCGCCATGGAGCCGACGAGCTGGCTGGCCACGGACGTTTTGATGTTCATCGGCGGCGGCAGCGCGGGCACCGCGGGCGGCATCAAGGTGACCACCTTCGCGGTGCTGGCCTACGTTCTGTGGGCCGAGCTGCGCGGTGAGACCCACGTCAACGCCGGCCACCGCCGCCTGGCCGCGACCGTGCAGCGCCAGGCGCTGGCCATCGCCCTACTGGGCGTGGCCCTGGTCATCGCCTCCACCTACGCGCTGCTCGCGCTGACCCCGCACAGCCTCGATGCGGTCCTGTTCGAGGTGGTCTCCGCGGTCGCCACGGTGGGACTGTCGACGGGCATCACCGCCGACCTGACGGTGGCCGGGCAGATTCTGGTGGCGCTGCTGATGTTCGCCGGCCGGGTCGGTCCGGCCACCTTGTTCTCCGCGCTGGCGCTGCGGGATCGCAGGCGCCGCTACGAGTTGCCCGAGGAGAAGGTCATCGTCGGCTGAGACGGAATCGTCGACTACGCCGGCCTCTTGTCACAAGGCCGCGTAGTTAAGGATCTCGGACGTGCGGCAAGCCACCGGTGAGTACGGCCACAGC
>NZ_BMQE01000128.1:0-1682 GCF_014647955.1 Planomonospora antibiotica
GCCCCGGCGTCACAAAGGACCCGGCTCCCCCCACCTCCGGTTCGCTCCCATCGGTCAGGAGACGGCAGGACGCGCCCCCGTCCTCCAGCACCACCACCGGCAACCCACCCGGAACCACCCCCTCCGACCCCGCGACCGCCACCACCGCCACCGGAACCGCGTCCTGCACCATGAACCCGACCCGATCCGCCGGATACGACGGATCCACCGGCACATACGCACCCCCCGCCTTCAGCACCCCCAGCACCGCCACCACCAGTTCCACCGACCGCGACGCCACCACCGCCACCAACCGCTCCGGCCCCACCCCCAACCCCACCAGCCGCCGCGCCAGCGCCCCCGCCCGCGCATCCAGCTCCGCATACGTCAACGCCGCATCCCCGCACACCACCGCCACCGCCCCCGGCGAAGCCGCCACCCGCGCCGCGAACTCCGACACGATGGTGGTGGCCGGGGGCGTGCCTCCGGTGCCCGTCCAGTCGCCGAGGACGGCCGCCCGCTCGGTCTCGTCCAGGATGTCGAGCCGCCCGATGCGGGTGTCCGGGTCGGTGACCGCGGCACGGAGCAGGCGGACGAACCGGGCCGCGATGTCCTCGGCCGTCTCCCGGTCGAACAGGTCGGCGGCGTACTCCAGGCCGCCGGACAGACCGCCGGACGGGTCCTCGGCGAGGGTGAGCTGGAGGTCGAACTTGGCGGTCTCGGGGACGAAGGGCTCGATCGTCACGGAGAGGCCGTCGAGATCGAGCGTGGCGGCCGGGGTGTTCTGCAGGACGAGCATCACCTGGAAGAGGGGATGGCGGGCCATCGACCGCACCGGATCCACCAACTCCACCACCCGCTCGAACGGCAGATCCTGATGCCCGAACGCCCCCAGATCCCCCTCCCGCACCCGCCCCACCAACTCACGGAACGACGGATCACCCCCCACATCCGTCCGCAGCACCAGCGTGTTGACGAACATCCCCACCAGATCGTCCAACGCCTCATCGCTCCGGCCCGCCACCACCGTCCCGATCGGCACATCCGACCCCGCACCCAGACGGCACAGCAACGCCGCCAACCCCGCCTGCACCACCATGAACACCGACGCCCCCGACCCCCGCGCCAGCACCCCCAGCTCCCGATGCAGACCCGCGTCGATCTCCACCGGCACCGTCCCGCCCCGATACGACGCCACCACCGGCCGCGCACGATCCACCGGCAACTCCAGCTCCACCGGCAACCCCGCCAGCGCCTCCCGCCAGAACCCCGCCTGCCGCGCCGCCACACTCCCCGGATCGGATTCATCCCCCAGCAGCTCCCGCTGCCAGGCCGCGTAATCGGCGTACTGCACCGGCAACGGCTCCCACACCGGCGCCCGGCCCTCGGTTCGGGCCGCGTACGCCGCGATCACATCCCGCGCCAGCGGCGCCATCGACCACCCGTCCGCCGCCACGTGATGCACCACCAGCAACAACACCCACTCGTCCGGACCGAGCCCGAACAGCCGCGCCCGCAGCGGCGGCTCGGTCACCAGATCGAACCCCTGACCGGCGAAGGCGCTCAGCGCCGCGGCGAGCCCGTCCTCCCCGACCTGCTCGACGTCCATCGGGAACCCGCCCAGCCCTGACCCGTCACCCAGCTCGGCGGCGTCGAGGATCCGTTGGAACGGCACCCCGCCCACCTCCGGCAACACCGTCCGC
>NZ_BMQE01000129.1:0-1655 GCF_014647955.1 Planomonospora antibiotica
TGGCCACCAGCGGTGACCTCAACCCGGCCACCTGCGGCTACTTTTACACGGCCACGGACAGCCTGCCCGCTCACCGTGACCGTCATAAGAGCGCGAGATGCCCGGCCACGACACCATCGGCCGGGTGACCGTGGACCTTGTCCCTTCGTCCGGCTGAGCCGAATCGAAGGAGACCGTCTGCGCGATGGAGCGCAGGCTGCGCGGTCGGCCGCCGAAGGTGACGCCCCGGCCGGACGCTGCTGTTGTGTGTCGGATGCGGCCACCGTGGTGCTCGGAGTAGGCATAGAAGACAACGCGACGCGAGAGATCCGTGTTCCGGCCCTTCAGCGGGACCCGGCGGCGGCTGGGCGAGGAAGACCAACCCTACGGGTGAGTGGATGGGCTCCCTCGCATGGCGGGGACACGTCTGCACCCGGGAGCGTGCCGAACCGCAGGGCACGGTTGCACGTGCTCACGCCAGGTTGTCTGCGAAGAGTACGAACACGGTCGCCCGACGGCTTGCCCGCGAAACCGCCCGACGGACAGTCGATCTCCGCATGTTGCCTGGCGCGCTGCTCACGGTCTCCGGCCGTATTTGTCCTCCGACGACTTGAACACCGCGTGAGACACGGAAAATGAGCCCGGGGCTATCAGCACCCTGGGGCACGTCGTTCCTTCCGAAGGGCGGGCGCGTCCAGCATACGGGGGCGATGCTGGACGCGCCCGAGGTGACCTGACGGGTATTGGCCAACGGGAGGGCCATCGCTATCTACTATAAAAAATAGTAGATTTTGGGTCAAGGGTTTCCCGTCAAGCGCTGGGGATCCGTCTCCCAGGCGCCGCTCAGCTGGGCGACGGGCCACTGGATCCTATTTTTGCGGTTGAGCCTGGTCGAGCCGCCGCAGGCGCCGGGCAGCTGTCCGTAACTTCGACACGGTAGGGCAGTCGTGCGGACGGTGAGATCTTCCCGTTGGAAAGGCTGGAGGTCCCAGCCGATCGGCGCGCCCCTTGCCAGGGCCGCCCGTGCCACAGCGGGAGTGCCGCGTCGGTCGCCGGTTCGGTTACCTGGGCTTGCGCATGGTCACGCGAGCGTAAGGAGTGTCTGTGGATTCCGCCGGGCGGCAGGAGTGCTCTATCGGAATAAAAACCTTCGTCTACTATGGATAGTAGTTAATCCTGTTTACGTGGGGTTCGGCGTGGACGGAGGGGACATGGCTATCGATCACGAAAGGCCGAGCCGGCTGCATCAGGCTCTCTTCGGCCTGTTGTCGCTGGCGGCGCCGCGAACGCAGGGGAAACTGCTGCGCCGCTACTTCGAGCTCTGGCATACCCGGTCCGATCCGTGGAAGCACGGGATCAGTGCTTATGAGCACCACAAGTACACCGCGACGCTACAGAACCTTCCCGATCGGGACTACCAGCGCATCCTCGACGTCGGATGCAGCGAGGGCACCTTCACCCTGCTCGCCTCCGCCGCGTACCCGCAGGCGCAGACCGTCGGCGTGGACATCTCCGAGCGTGCTCTGGGCAAGGTCCGCGAACGTTGCCGGCAGGCAGGCTCCGGCGCGCAGTTCGTCCAGCTGGACATCCTCACCGAAACGCCGGGCGGCCGTTTCGGTACCTGTCAAACCGGTTGGAACATCAGGCTACGTGCGGTGTTTGTGCTGAGGCCTCGG
>NZ_BMQE01000130.1:0-1589 GCF_014647955.1 Planomonospora antibiotica
TCTCTGCTGGCAGGCGGCGGGAATCATCGTCCTCGATCACTTGCCACGGACGAATGCGGATCTTTCGGAATTCAGCTGCGACGACCCGGCCCGCATCGTTATCGTCCGTATCCGGATGCTTTCACCAGGTAACTGATGTGTCGTCGGCCGGAGGACGCCTGTGTCACAGTGGCTGCTGGAAGAGATCACCGCGCGTCTGCTCTCGACGACCGGGCGCGCCGAGAGCCTGCGCACTCAGCTGGCCGAGGCCGAAGACGACCTGGAACGGCTGCACGCCGCCGAACAGGTGGTCAAGGAGATCCTCGCCGGACAGCAGGACGGCGGGCCGAGCATCACCCCGGCCCCCGACCGCCGCGATGCGCTGCCCGATCAAGCGGCCGAGGGTGACGTGACGGCGATCTACCAGGTGCTGCTGCCCGCCGGGCGAGCGGCCGAGCCGTCGCCCGGCGGCCTGCTGATCCCCTACCGCCACCAGGCCCATGACGTCCACGATCTGCCGGGCGACTATCAGGCGCTGCTGACGGCGGTGCACGCCGCCGATGGCCCCGTGATCTGCAAGGCGATCTGCGAGCGGCTCGGGCTGCCGACCGAGCCGGGGCCGGTCGAGGGCGTACGGGCCAAGCTGAAACGGCTGGTCGAGCGGGGTTGGCTGCGTAAGACCCCCAGCGGCGCGTTCGGGCCGCTCACCTGAGCAGACCGGTCCCTGTCCTGCTGCGGCAGGCCGCCCCTGACCGGGGATCTCGCCGGGTGACATGAGTCCTCGGGCGCGTCCCCGGCGGGGGCATGGCGGCGTGTGACCACTACCAACACCCCGGCCGAGGACACGCCGTCTGCTGTCTACCAGTGCCGACTGCCGCTGTCTACGAAAACCATCACTTTCATCGCCGACCTGATCCGCGGCCACCTGGCGGCGATCGGATCGCGCTGGCGGAAACTGGCACCCGGGAAGATCGCCGTCATCGTGCTCGCCGTCCTGCGCCATGACCAGCGCCTGGCCGACCTGGCCGGCGCCAACGACGTGTCGGCCTCCACCATCCGCCGCTGGGTACTGGAAGCGATCGGCCTGCTCGCCGCCCGCGCCCCGCGCCTGGACCGCGCCCTGAAGAAGGCCGCACGTGCCGGCGGCGAGGTCGTCCTGCTGGACGGCACCCTGGTGCGCACCCGCCGCCGCACCGGAGCCGACAACCGCAAGAACTACTCGGGCAAGCACAAGGCCCACGGGCTGCTGCTGCTGGCTCTTACCGACCGCAAGGGCAATCTGCTGTGGATCTCCGCCGCCCGGCCCGGCCGCGCCTCCGAGATCACCACCGCCCGCCACAACAAGATCTGCGCCCGGCTGCGTGAGGCCGGGCTGGGCGCCATCGCGGACCTGGGCTTCGTCGGCCTGGACGACGACCCCGACCATCCCGTCGTCATCACCGGTCGTAAAGCCGCCCGCGGCAGGCCCCTCACGACCGCCGAAAAGCAGGCCAACCAGCTCGTCAACGCCGAACGCGCCCCGGTCGAGCACGGCTTCGCCGCCCTGAAGAACTGGCGGATCCTGACCAAGGTCCGTATGAACGCCGTCCACGCCACCACGCTGCTGCGTG
>NZ_BMQE01000131.1:0-1575 GCF_014647955.1 Planomonospora antibiotica
GCTTGACGCCCTCCTTCCTCACCTGGCCGCTGTCGTCGTGGACCGCGTGGAAGTGACCGAAGCGCATGTGGCGATCCGAGTACGGCCCCGCGCTGGGAACGGCACCTGCCGACGATGCGGAGAGGGCTCTGCTCGTGTCCATAGTCGCTACGAGCGGCGTCTTGCCGATGCGGCGCTCGGGGGCCGCAGAGTGCTGATCCGGGTGATCAGCCGCCGGTTCTTCTGCGACAACGACCTGTGCCCGGCCGCGACGTTCGCCGAGCAGATCCCGAACCTGACCAGCCGCTACGCTCGCCACAGCCCGCTGCTGGCCTCGATGCTGAAAGCGATCGCGCTGGCCCTGGCCGGCCGCGCCGGGGCACGCCTGGCCCGCATCCTCGGACTGCTGACCAGCCGCAGCACCCTGCTGCGACGGATCCGGGCCCTGCCCGACCCCGAGGTCGGCCAGGTCACGGTCCTCGGTGTGGACGATTTCGCGCTGCGCCGCGGCCACGTCTACGGCACGATCCTGATCGACATGGACACCCGCCGGCCGGTCGATCTGCTGCCCGATCGGGAGGCCGCCACCCTGGCGGCCTGGCTGCGCGAGCATCCGGGCATCGAGGTGGTCTGCCGGGACCGGGCCGGCGCCTACGCCGAAGGCACCCGTGCCGGAGCGCCCGAGGCCATCCAGGTCGCCGACCGCTGGCACCTCTGGGACAACCTGGGCCGATATGCGGAAAAGACAGTCGCCGCCCACCACGCCTGCCTGTACCCGCCCGCCCCCGCTCCCGCGATGCCGGTAGCCGACCACCCGTCCCATGATCTGGAACAGCGGGCAGCCGAAGCCGCGCAGGCCCGTGCGGAGACCAGCGCCATCGTGGTGCGCACCCGAACGCGCTACCAGCAGATCCAGGAGCTGAAAGCCGCAGGTCACGGCATCAAACCGATCATGCGTGAGCTCGGCCTGGCCAAGGGGACCGTCCGCCGCTTCTACAGGGCCGAGAGCGTCGATGATGTTCTGGCCACCAGCCGGGCCGGACGACCCAGCAGACTCGACGCTTACAAGCCCTACCTGCACCAGCGCTGGAACGACGGCTGCACCAACGTCCTGGAACTGCACCGGGAGATCACCGCCCAGGGCTACCGGGGCAGCTACGGCGCGGTCCGCGACTACCTGGCCCCGTTTCGCGAGACGGGCACCGCTCCGCCCGCGGTCGCCAAACCGCCCAAGGTCCGCACCATCACCCGCTGGATCATGACGCACCCCGACAACCTGGACAACGACGACCGGATCGCGCTCAAGAACGTTCTGGCCGACTGCCCCCACCTCGACGCACTCGCCGGTCACGTGCGGGCCTTCGCCGAGATGATGCTGCAACGCCAGGGGAAGCGGCTCGACGACTGGATGGAGAAG
The DNA here is from genome assembly GCF_014647955.1 of Planomonospora antibiotica. Lineage (NCBI taxonomy): Bacteria > Bacillati > Actinomycetota > Actinomycetes > Streptosporangiales > Streptosporangiaceae > Planomonospora > Planomonospora antibiotica. The sequence goes on from NZ_BMQE01000131.1 coordinate 1,397, forward strand.
GTCGACGCCGACGACCTGCCCTATCTGCGTTCTTTCACCCTTGGCCTACGGCGTGACCACGCTGCGGTCCTCAACGGGCTGACCCTTCCGCACAGCTCCGGCGCGGTCGAGGGCAACGTCAACCGGGTCAAGATGCTCAAGCGACAGACCTACGGACGGGCTGCCTTCGGCCTGCTCCG
>NZ_BMQE01000132.1:0-1573 GCF_014647955.1 Planomonospora antibiotica
GGCTGTCCCGCCTCCGGCGGGCCACCCCTGACGGGGTCCGGATTCCTCCCCGGCCTGAAGGACTCTGTTGCTCAATTCGTCGTGGCTTCTCGAAAGCGGCTGATGCCCTGAATCAGAATGGTCTGCCGCTCGGCTTTCCCCTCTTCGGGCGGAGACAGGATGGTGGACCGATGTCGATGAGGCCGCGTCCATGGCCGCAGATCCCCGAGCTGACCGCGCGGGTGGCACGGGCCGCCTTCCCCAAAGGCACGATGGCGATGCGCATCCGCGACGCGCTGGGCCCGCTGTTCGCCGATGCCGAGTTCGCGGGCATGTTCGGGGCGCGTGGGCGCCCCGGCCTGTCTCCCGGGCAGCTGGCGCTGGTATCGGTGCTGCAGTACGCCGAGAACCTGTCCGATCGGCAGGCCGCCGACGCGGTGCGGGGCCGGATCGAGTGGAAGTACGCGCTGGGCCTGGAGCTGACCGATCCGGGGTTCGACTTCTCGGTGCTCAGCGGCTTTCGCGCCCGCCTGGTCGCGCACGGCCAGGAGGAACACATCCTTGAGTTGCTCTTGGAGCGGCTGGGTGAGCTGGGCTTTTTGCGGAGCGGCGGGCGTCAGCGGACCGATTCCACGCATGTGCTGGGCGCGGTGCGATCACTCAACCGGGTTGAGTTCGTGGGTGAGGTGATGTGCTCAGCGTTGAACGCGCTGGCCGCCGCCGCACCGGGCTGGCCGGGTGGGCGCCCTCTGCCTGGCAGGAACGCTATGGGAAACGTGTCGATACCTACCGCCTGCCCGACGGTCAAAGTGCCCGGCAGTCCTGGCTTCGGCAGGTCGGCGTGGATGGTTATGAGCTGCTGGAGCAGATCCATGATGAGACCGCACCCGGGTGGCTACGCCAGATCCCGGCGGTGCAGATCATGCGCGAGTCGTGGGTCCAGCAGTTCTATCGTCAGGAAGGTGAGGTGTGTGTGCGGCAGGGCAAGGACCTGCCGCCGGGAAGACTCCGGCCGGCCTCGCCCTATGATCCCGAGGCGCGGTACGGGATCAAACGCCAGGCCGGCTGGATCGGCTACAAGGCACACCTGACCGAGACCTGCGAGCCGGATGCACCCCACCTGATCACCCACGTGGTGACTACCGATGCCACGGTGGAGGACTCTCATCTGACCGCCGCCATCCATGACGACCTGGCGGCACGTGACCTGCTGCCTGCCGAGCATGCGGTCGACACCGGCTACGTCAGCGCCCCTCACCTGGTTCGGGCCCGCGACAGGTACGGCATCGACCTGCTGGGACCGGTCCAGTTCTCCACCAGCCGCCAGGCTCACACGGGCGAGGGGTTCGGCCTGGAGGCCTTCGCCGTCGACTTCGATCGCCGGCACGCGACCTGCCCGGCAGGCCACACCAGCAGCAGGTGGCGGGAAGAGCTCAACCGCGGCGCACCGGTAATCAAGATCGCTTTTCGGAAACGCGACTGCGGCCCCTGCCCTCTGCGCCCGCGATGCACCACCGCCGCGATCGGGCTGCGCGGTACCTGTCAAACCGGTTGGAACATCAGGCTACGTGCGGTGTTTGTGCTGAGGCCTCGG
>NZ_BMQE01000133.1:0-1572 GCF_014647955.1 Planomonospora antibiotica
GCAGAAACAGCCAAGTCGACAGCAGGGATCACGGCTTAACTACGCGGCCTTGCTCCTTGACGTGAGGTAATCATGATCGAACTGAAGACGCCCGCCGAGATCCAACGCATGTACGCGACGGGACGCTTCGTCGCCGAAGTGCTCTCCGAGGTCGGCCGGATCGCCGACGTGGGCGTCAACCTGCTGGACATCGAGCACCACGTGCGCGGCATGATCAAACGGCGTGGGGCGGAGTCGTGCTACTGGGACTACGCTCCGTCCTTCGGCCGCGGCCCGTTCCGCAACGTCATCTGCCTGTCCGTCAACGACGCGGTCCTGCACGGACTGCCCCACGACTACGCCCTGCGTGACGGAGACGTGCTCAGCGCGGACATCGCGGTCGTCATCGACGGCTGGGCGGCTGATTCGGCGCGCACGGTCATTGTCGGCACCGCCGCGGAAGAGGACCTGCGGATCATCCGCGCCACCGAGGAGGCGTTGGAGGCGGCGATCGAGATGGCGCGTCCGGGCAACCGCCTGGGCGACATCTCGGCGGCCATCTGGGCAGTGGCCCGCGACCACGGCTATCCGGTCAACGACGAATTCGGCGGCCACGGCATCGGCCGCACCATGCACGGCGATCCCCACGTTCCGAACAAGGGCAAGGCCGGCCGCGGCATGAAGCTCCGCCCCGGCCTGACCCTCGCGCTGGAGCCCTGGCTCGCCCGCACGACCGACCGGATCGTCTACGACCCTGACGGCTGGACCATCCGCTCGGCCGACGGCTCCCGCACCGCCCACTCCGAGCACACGGTCGCCATCACCGAGGACGGCCCCCTCGTCCTCACCCGGCGCGAAGACGAGAACCCGCCCGCGCGCTGAGTCCGAAAGCCGTTCCGATGCGGGTGACTGAGCTTCCCCTCGTAGCGTGGAGATCGAACCGAGAGAGGTTTGGTCGTGGCAGGTGCCACGAGGCGTCGCTTTGATCCGGACTGGGGCCAGATCAGGCCGGGTGGGGCCGGCTCAAGCCGTCCTGACCACTTGGCCCGGCAGGCGGCGCTGCAGCCCAGCGCGTAGCCGACCGCACCGCCCGCCGTGGGTGGCTGAGTACGGTCGGCTACCTGCCGGGCGCAGCGGGTCGCTGGGCGCAAAGGCCGCGAGCGCCGCTGATGCCGGATGGGCGCCCCCGGGGGAGCCGGATCCTGCAGGGCGGTGATCGGGCCGGCTTACCTGCGGCGCGCCGGGGCGCTCAGTACGTCGCTGAACTCGTCGACGGCCAGTCCTCGTCCCGGTTTCGCCTTGGGCGCGATGATCGTCATCGGCTTGTCCCAGTTGCGGTACTGCGTGCCCAGGCGCGCCTGATCGATCCGGCCCTCTCCCCACCCTGCGACCTTGGAACGCAGGTCCGAGTGCAGATTGAAGTTCCAGACGACCCGGTAGGGCCATCCACGGTCGTCATACAGATAGGCCCAGTTCACCTCGGAGGTGCCCAAATCCGCGGTCCCCGCAGCCTCACGGAAACTGGGTGAGACACCCGCGTTCCGCGTAATTCAGGCCCCTAGAGGCTGGCACGACCTGAACGTGCTGGTCAGC
>NZ_BMQE01000134.1:0-1490 GCF_014647955.1 Planomonospora antibiotica
CCACCCCGAGCCGTTCGCCTCCGGCGCCTGGGCGGTCAAGGACAAGAACCCGGCCAAGCCGGTCACGGTCCAGACCGCGCCGGCCGCGCCGTCGAAGGACCTGGTCGCCACCGTGCTGCGCACCGCCGCCCAGTGAGACCCGGCCCGCCCGGTGCCCCCCTCCCCCCGACCGGGGCGACGGGCACACGAGCAGACGCCGTCGAGGCCGCCACCCGGACACCCGGGCGGCGGCCTCCACGCATTCCGCGTCCGGAGAGCCGCACCCGGCGGCAGGAAGCCGCCGGCCGTACCGCCCGGGTGTTCACGCCGTAAACACCGGAGGCTTCTGTCTCGCCCTCGGACCGTACGCCCGAGTACCGGTGACCGCGGAGATCTCCACCCGCCGAGTGTTCACGCCGTAAACACCATCGCTCCCGCAGGAGCCCGCCCACGCCGCCGCGACCTCTTCCGGACGATGCCGGAACCACCGGGGGTGTTCACGGCGTGAACACTCTGGATCTCCGGGGCACCAGGCCATGTGCCTTGATCGCGTAACCGCCCGCCAGAACGAGACCGTATCGATCACAGATCGGCAGGGCCGTGTGCATCAGCAGCGCGTGATCACCCTCAAGCGGATCGGACAACCCCGGCCGCCAGTTCGGGGAACCTGTCCTGCCAGAGGGCGCGGAGTGCCCGGGGAAGCCGGAGCCGTGCCCAGTCGGAACGGAGAAGGTCAGCGTTCAGCCAGTGCGTGTAGTGCTCAGCGGTGATCGCTGAGGTCAGCACCGTCATGTGGAAGAGGTAGCGCTGGTCGCGGTCGGAGAGATCGAAGCGGGTCCGCCCGGACCAGGCGAGATCAGAGGGCAATTCGACGATGCCTCCATCCGGGCCGTCCAAGCATGACAACGAGGGCGGTATCAACCTGGCCACTCCAGCCCATCGGGACGGCAGCGGTATGGCGGTCTGGAGGCCCACTTCTCCATTCTTTCCCATGTCCGGAAGCCCGAGTAGATCGAAAGCGAGAGGAACACCGATGACGCGGGCGGTGTCCGGCCGGAGGCGGCCATGACTACGTACGCGGGCGCGCTCGCCGCACGGTCGGGGTCCGGGAAGTGTTCACGGCGTAAACACCGATGAGTGATCACTGGATATGGGCGCGGCGGCTGGAATGTGCCCGCCGTCGTGCCTCGGAGATCTTCATCGAGATCGTGACCCCGCCTCTTCCGTGGTCCTCACATGATCCGCCCACCCGTTCGCCGCGTCCGGGATCCCCGGTGGTTGCGGGACTTTAGAACTTCCCGGTCCCGGCAACCGGGCTGCACCCGTCCCGCACTGGCACCGCTACGTCCAGGCGGCTTACTGGATGTCGTAGGCCGCTACGACACGGGCCCGCACCGGCCACCGGCACCACCGGCCGCAGACCTCGTCGCCGCAGCAAAGGACATCCGCCTCCATGACCCTCACCACCCGCTTCGCCGCCCGCGCCCTGACCACCGCCGCCGCCCTGACCC
>NZ_BMQE01000135.1:0-1482 GCF_014647955.1 Planomonospora antibiotica
CCAGAAAGAACAGGAACGGGACCTCTGATAGACCAGGAGATCCGCCAAGATCCCCCCGTGTCCCGAGGTCCCGTTGCGTCCCGATTCTGCCACCCTCACGCTCACCCGCACCATCACCGTCGCCGACGGTGTCTTCGCCCCCGGCCACCTGGGCGAACTCACCCAGCACCTGCCGTTCGAGCTGATCGACGCGGTACTGGCCGACACCGGAACGACCCAGCGGCGGCTGCGCGCCTTGCCCTCCCGGGTCGGGATCTACTTCCTGTTGGCCCTGGGCCTGTTCCCCGAACTGGGCTACCTGCGGGTGTGGCACAAACTGACCGCCGCGCTGGACGGCCTGGGCATCCGCCGGCCATCGGAGAAAGGACTGCGGGAACTGCGCCGCCGCCTGGGCGCGGCCCCGCTGAAGGCACTGTTCGAGGCGGTGGCCGCCCCGCTGGCTCAGCCCCACACCCCCGGAACCCGCTACCGCCGCTGGCGCACCGTCGCCTTCGACGGCTGCTCATCGATCAAGGTGCCCGACGCCGAACGCAACCGCTCCTGGCTCGGGAAGATCAGATACCGGCTGGCGTGGGCCGGCTACCCGACCCTGATGGTGATGGCGCTGGCCGAGACCGGCACCCGCGGCCTGCTGGGCGCGGTCATCGGACCGGCGCGGGCGGGCGAGACCGGCTACGCCGCCCGCCTGCTGCACCTGCTCTCGGCTGACATGCTGCTGCTGGCCGACCGCGCCTTCGACGGCAACGACCTGCTGGGCGCCGTCGCCGAGACCGGCGCGCAGTTCCTGGTGCGGCTCAAGACCACCCGCCGCCCGGTGGTCCTGGCCCGGCTGGACGACGGTTCGTTCCTGTCGAGGATCGGAGCGGTCACGGTCCGGATCATCGATACCGACATCACCGTGACCTGCGCTGATGGCACGCGCATCAGCGGACGGTACCGGCTGGCCACCACCCTGCTCGATCCCCGCCGCGATACGGCGCCCGCGCTGGTGCGGCTCTATCACGAGCGCTGGGAGATCGAGTCGGCGTTCTTCGCGCTGCGGCACACGCTGCTGGGCGGGCGGGTGCTGCGCTCGGGCGACCCCGTCGGCGTCCGGCAGGAGGTGTGGGCGCTTTTATGCGTCTACCAGGCGCTGCGGATGGCCATGGCCGAGGCCGCCGAGACGCGGCCCGGTACCGACCCGGACCGGGCCTGCTTCACCACCGCGGTCCAGGCCGCCCGTGACCAGGTCGTTCTGGCCTCCGGCGTCGTCTGGGCCGCAGACGGGGGTCCGGGCGAGCGCGGCGGGGTGATCGGTGCCATCGGCCGCGCGGTCCTGGAGGATCTGCTGCCGCCCCGCCGTCACCGGATCAGCGTCCGCAAGGTCAAGTCCCCCGTCTCCCGCTACCACGCCCGCCCGCGCGATGATGACCGTCCCCCGACCAGTCAGGACATCACCGGCATCCTGATCGTCGTGCACGAGGGACAGTCCGCTCCGCCACC
>NZ_BMQE01000136.1:0-1463 GCF_014647955.1 Planomonospora antibiotica
CGCGATCCTTTCCCTGACGATGATCGACCAGGCAGTAGCTCACCTCCTTTTCTGGAAGGAATCTCAATGACCACGTCAAGCGGCAAGTGCCGTGACCTGCTGTGGCGGGACCGGGGAGAAGACCCGGTTGTCGCGCAGCAGGGCCCACAGCACGTCGACCAGACGGCGCGCGAGCGCGAGTAGGGCCTGGGTATGAAGCTTGTTCTCATCCCGTTTGCGCTGGTAGAAGGCACGCGAGAGGCCATCGGCGCGGATGCTGGACAGCGCGGCCATGTAGAACACCTGGCGCAGCGGCCGATGGTATCGCTTGGGCCGGCGGTTGTTGCCGGTGATCCGGCCCGAATCGCGTGGCACGGGGGCGAGCCCGGCATAGGAGGCCAGGCGGCCCGAGTGGGTGAACATGCCTCGCACGTCGCCACTGGTCGCGACAACGAACTGGGCACCGAGCAGCGGGCCCATGCCGGGCAGGCTCTCGATGATGTGCGCCTGGGGGTGGGTGCGGAACCGCTGAGCGATCAGCTTGTCGGCGTCCTTGATCTCCCGATCCAGCCCCAGCAGCTGGCGGGCGAGCTTCTTGACCAGGATCGCCGTGGTGGCCTCGCCGGGCAGCGCGACGGTCTGCCGGTCGGCCGCTGCCAGTGCGGTCGTGACCATGCCGTCGATGCCTTTGCGCCAGGCACCCTCTTCATGGAGGAAGGCGGCCAGGCCCTCGTGGCCGGCCTGGCGGATCTCCTCGGGCGTGCAGTAGCCGGAGACCAGGATCAGCGCCGAGCGGGTGGAGAAGTCGAAGCTGGCCTCCAGCCCCGGAAAGATGCTGGTGAGCAGTTCACGCAGCCGGTTCACGCCACGCACCCAGTCGGCCATCACGTCGGCTCGGTAGGAGGTCAGCCGGGTCAGCTCGACCACCAGCTCGTCGGTGGCGCTCAGCTCGGTCAGGTCACCGCGCATCCGGGCGGTGTCGGCGATGATCCGGGCGTCCTTGGCATCGGTCTTGCCCTCGCCGCGGAAGATCCCGGCCATCCCGTTGACCATCCGGCCGGGCACATAGACCACGCTCTGGCCGCTGGTCAGCAAGGTGGCCAGCAGCAACGCGGCAGGCGGGCTGACCAGGTCCACCGCCCACCGCACCTGGCCGCCGGTCTTGGCGGCCGTGGCCGCGGCACGCTCGATCAGCTCCTCGATCTGCCGCTGGCCGTTGCCGACCTTGACCGACCACAGCTTCTTGCCCGCCGCGTCGACCGCCGCCGCATGGTGGCTGCTCTTGCCCGCATCGATACCGATCCACACGCTCGTCGCCGTCACCCGGCCCGCCTTCCCGTTCTCGCAGGTCAACCCCGTGGACGACCCCGCCGGCAGGTCCCTAAACAGCGACGATTCGCATCAGATCTCAATCAGCGGCCAGGGCGTCCAGAACGACGAGGCGGCTATTCCTTTCAAGCCACAACTGCGGCAGACCCTCATCA
>NZ_BMQE01000137.1:0-1299 GCF_014647955.1 Planomonospora antibiotica
GCCCTGCTGCGCAAGGAACGGCTGTACCACTCCCACATCGAGCACTGGAGAAAGCAGGCCGAAAACGGCACCCTGGCCGCCTCGACGGGAAAGCCCGTGCGCAGCGCCGAGGCCGAGGAGATGGCCCTGCTGCGGGCTGAGAACAAGAAGCTCAAGGCTGAAGCGGCCAAACTCGAAGCCCGCAACGAAAGACTCGCCGGCGAGCTGGGAAAGACCAGGACCGCCCTGGACATCGCGGGAAAAGCATTCGCGCTGCTGCAGGACATCTCAAGCAGCGCGGACTCCGGCAAGAGCTGAACCGGATCGTCGACGAGTATTTCCCCGCGATGGAGGAAACCGTCGGAACCGCCCGAGCGTGCGCCGTCCTCGGGAGATCCCGGGCCACGCTGCACCGGCACCGTAACCCCGCCCCGCGCCGGCTGGGCCCGCGTCGCCCGTTCCATCACCCGGCCGAATTGTCGGAGGAAGAGCGGGTGCGCGTGCTGGCGGTGCTGGACTCGCCCCGCTTCGCCGACAAGTCCCCGGGCCAGGTGTGGGCCACCCTGCTGGACGAGGGCGTCTACCTGTGCTCGCAGGCGACCATGTACCGGCTGCTGCGGGAGCGCGGCACGGTAGGAGAGCGCCGCGCCCAGGCCGTCCATCCGGCGAAGAAGAAACCGGAACTGGAAGCCGACGGCCCGAACCAGGTGTGGTCGTGGGACATCACCAAACTGAAAGGCCCAACGCGCGGCGTCTATTATCTGCTGTATGTCATCATCGATATCTTCTCTCGTAAAACCGTCTGGTGGGAGATCTGGCCGACGGAGAGCGGGGTCCTCGCCAAGGAGTTCATCGAGCACGCGATCGAGGCCAACGGCGGGGTCGCCCCGGAGGCGATTCATGCCGATCGGGGTACGTCGATGACGTCGAACACCGTCTCTGGCCTGCTCGCATTGCTGGGAATCGATCAGTCTCATTCACGGCCGCGCATATCCAATGACAACCCGTATTCGGAAGCGCAGTTCAAGACGCTCAAGTATTGTCCGGCATTCCCTGGCGTGTTCGGTTCCATCGAAGACGCCAACGTCTTCTGCGGGCAGTTCTTCCAGTATTACAATAACGAGCATCGCCATTCCGGGATCGGCATGCACACTCCGGCGTCCGTGCACGACGGTTCCGCGGTCGAGATCCACGCCCGGCGGGTCGCGACCTTGAACGCGGCCTTCCTGGCCCACCCTGAGCGGTTCCGCGGCCGGCGGCCCTGTCCGCCGCCGTTGCCCTCACGGGTATGGATCAACAAGCCGTCAACGGCTCCCGAAG
>NZ_BMQE01000138.1:0-1294 GCF_014647955.1 Planomonospora antibiotica
GCGTGGCAGGTCTGCCCCTGCTTGGGGAAGAACAGCACCGTCTCCGGATACTTGTGCTGCACGCCGGAGATCGGGGCCTCACCCACCCGGGGGACGTTGAGCTCCAGCTGCCCGGCCGGATGCGGGTTGAGGCGCATCCGCACGCCGGTGGCGGCGGCCTGGAGCTCGGCTCCGGACGCGCCCCGCTGAATGAGGCCGGCCAGGTGCGCGACGTCGGCGGCGGGCAGCATGTCGGGCTGGGGGAAGACCAGCCGGTAGATCGGGTCGTCGGGGGCGGCCGACCAGTCGATCAGCTCCTCCAGCACGTAGGCGTTGGTGCGGAACGGCAGCACGGTGGCCACCGCCCGAGCGGCCAGCCGCTCCTCGGCGCCGAGCCCGGCGCGTGCGGTCAGCTCGTCCAGGTGCTTGCCGGTGTAGGCGCGGAAGCGGCGGGTGTCCCGCGGGGTTCGGATGGTCTCGTCGAGCAGGGTCACGGGGCGGCTCCTCGGCCTCCGGCGGTGTCGGCCGGACGGTGGGGCGAGCACCGGATCGATCTCGGGGTCATTGTGGTCTGCGCTTATCGCCCGAAATGTTTCCGGCTCTATCTCTCTTGCATTGTGCAAGGATTGTGGTGGCCGGATGGCGGAGGCGCAAGCCTTCACGGCGAACCCCCAGCTTGCCGTTACGGAGGGCGTCGGCCAGAGGTCACAGGCCGATGTCGCCTGACCGTGCGGCTGGGGCCGGCGAAGGGGCGGAAGGTTCCGATGTCCGGTTCGGCAGTGCTGCAGCGGTCGAACAAGCGTGCGCGCCACTGGGCACATGACGGCCGGATACGTGCACGGCTGACCTCCTGATCTCGTGAGATGACGATCATCAACGCCGACCAGGCTTCCCGGCACACCTTCGTGTCACCTCAGCGGGCGAGCCACCCTCGGTACAGGGACGCCATGCCATGGGCGGTGGGCCGCCCGGCGTCGGCGATCCGCAGGGCCGCGCCCCCGGATCGGGAACCGGTCGCCACGGTTCGCCGGTATTTACACAGGGGAACATTGATCTCACTCAAAGTATTGATACCGGAGGCATGATGCGCCCACCCCGACCCGACCTCCCGCTGCTGGCCATCGCCGTGGGGTTGCTGTCGGCGGTGATGCTGTGGGGCGCGATCTTCACCGAGTCGCTCGCCGCGACCGGCGACGTCGCACTCGGGTGGGTGCTGGGCAGCTTCGGCTGGCTGTTCGTGGTGGCCGCCGACTTCTTCCTGGTCCTGGCCGTCGTGCTCGCGCTCAGCCGGTTCGGCCGGATCCGTCTCGGCGGG
>NZ_BMQE01000139.1:0-1283 GCF_014647955.1 Planomonospora antibiotica
TGGTGCCGCCGCCGGCGGCGTTCTCGGTGATACCGATCTGCGCCTCAGCAATCTTCAGCAGCGCCTGCGCCGTTCCCGGGCGCGGGTTCTGAGCCGAGGACGAAGGGTGGGCGTGAGCGGCGCCATTGATTGCCAAGGCCGCTCCGGCCGCGAGGCTCAAGCCTGCGGCGACGGCCAGGAGACGGGCACGGGTGGAACGCATGGTGAAAGTCATGGAGAAAGAGATCCTTCATCAGACAGCAGGACATCCCTTGGCCGAAGGGCGGTGATGCTCGGGGCTGAAGGCCGACCCGGCCGTGGAAGCGGCCGTCTTTCTCCATGCAGCCAGTGCGGCGTAGCGGGAAGAGTGCACAACAGGTGCCGAATAGTTGCAAAGAGTGATTGATTCGCTACCAACGGGAAGCGCGTCTTGGTCAAGCCGGTTCGGACGCTCGACCCGCATGCTCGCAGGGACGGGCATCCTGTCGTGTCGGTTCTCCCTGGGTGAGGACAGACCGACGCAGCAACGGCTTGGCGCCGTACCGGCAGGACGATCTGGCCGCCGCCTCATCACGGCTCATGGCCACGGCCGGCTGGCTCACGTGTGATCGGCTTGCCGATTGCCTCTATGGGGGAGGTCAGGCCGGGCGCCCGCGCTTACCACGCTGGTGCGCGCCTGACGCCCTGAGGTGATACTGAAGGGAGCGCATCCTCGAAGCGGTGTTGGGCTTGCGGGGCCTTGTCATCGCCGGCGCGGCAGTTCAGGGCCCGGCGGCGGCCTGAATCTGGGCGTCCTGCGGCGTCTTCCCGCGCGAAACGTCGACGCAGGCGACAAGGCACTCAACATCGCGCAGCAGGAGAAGGGGCCCATGCCCGGCTGGAGATCCGGTGCATCCGGTGAGGGAAGCCGGTGGTGAACCGATCCAGTGACCGGCAGGGGAGCCGGTTCCTTCGAAAAGCGCGGCTCAGCCGTGCTGGTTAAGCGGCGTCCCGCAGGAACGCGTGCTCATAGAGGGCGACGGTGTAGGAACGCCCCTGGAAGTCGTTGGTGAACTCCTTCACCGGGCGCAGTTCCGGACGTGAGTTGAAGTAGCGATGAAGCAGCCGGGCCTGCGGCCGCGAGTGGACGAGCACCAGCAGCCCGCCGGGTTCGACCAGCGAGGCGATCCGCTGCGCGACGTGCTCCAGGCGGGTGGACCGACCGAGGTAGTAGAGCACCTCGGAGCAGAAGACGAGGTCGAAACCCTCTCTGTCAGACTGCTGTGAGACAGGGGATGCATGAGTCCTCCTGATGTTGAGCAGGG
>NZ_BMQE01000140.1:0-1268 GCF_014647955.1 Planomonospora antibiotica
CGGCCTTCGAAGGTGATGGCGAAGGCGTTCAGCGCGGCCTTCCATCGCGTGATCCAGCGCTTGCGGCCCTTGCCGGTCGGGTCCAGGCTCATGATCGCCATGTAGACGCACTTGAGCGCGGCCTGCTCGTTCGGGAAGTGCCCGCGGGCCTTGACCGCCCGCCGGATCCTGGAGTTGACCGACTCGATCGCATTGGTCGAGCAGATCACCCGGCGGATCTCGGCATCGAAGGACAGAAAGGGCACGAACTCGGCCCAGGCGTTCTCCCACAGCTTGACGATCGCCGGATACCGGCCGCCCCAGGCCTCGGCGAACTCGTAGAACCGCTCCAGCGCGGCGGCCTCGGTCGGCGCCGTGTAGACCGGCCGCAGCGCCTTGGCGATGGCGTCCCAGTGCTGGCGGGCGGCGTACCGGAACGAGGCGCGCAGCAGGTGCACCACGCACGTCTGCACGACGGCCTGCGGCCAGACCGCCCCGATCGCGTCCGGCAGGCCCTTGAGCCCGTCGCAGACCACCATCAACGCATCACCGACGCCCCGGTTCTTGATCTCCGTCAGGACGTGCAGCCAGAACTTGGCGCCCTCACCGCCGTCACCGGCCCACAGCCCCAGGATGTCGCGCTCACCGTCGACGGTGACCGCCAGCGCCACGTAGATCGGCCGGTTGGCGACCTGCCCATCGCGGATCTTCACGTGGATCGCGTCGATGAAGATGACCGGGTAGACCGGATCCAGCGGCCGGTTCTGCCACTCGGTCATGCCCTCGATGACCTTGTCGGTGATGGTGGAGATGGTCTGCTTGGAGACTTCGGCGCCGTAGACCTCGGCCAGGTGCGCGGAGATCTCCCCGGTGGTCAGGCCCTTGGCGGCCAGCGAGATGACCATCTCATCGACGCCGGACAGCCGCCGCTGCCGCTTGCGTACGATCTTCGGCTCGAAGCTGCCGTTGCGGTCGCGCGGCACGGTGATCTCGACCGGTCCCACGTCGGTGAGGACGGTCTTGGCGCGAGTGCCGTTGCGGGCGTTGCCCGCCTCGCCGGCGGCTCGCTCGTGCTTGCCGTAGCCGAGGTGGTCGGTGATCTCACCTTCCAGCGCCGACTCCAGCACCAGCTTGGTCAGCCGGCCCAGCAGTCCGTTCTCGCCGACCAGGTCCAGTCCTTCGGCGCGGGCCTGGTCGACCAGCCGGCCGACGAGCTCGCGATCCGATGCTCCGGACTCCTTGCGCGCCACCGCGGTGTCCTCCAGGTCGATCTCCGTCGATGCCTGGAT
>NZ_BMQE01000141.1:0-1241 GCF_014647955.1 Planomonospora antibiotica
GACGCTTGCCTCCTCTCGATCATCTGACGCTCGAATGCGACCGGAGGCAGCCCGTCATTGGCGCTGTGCCGCCTGCGTGTGTTGTAGAAGTCCGCGATCCAGGTCGCGACCTTCAACCGGGCCTCGGCCCGGGTGCGGAAGCGGTGCCGGTGCACGAACTCCACCTTCACCGTGCTGTTGAACGACTCGGCGGCGGCGTTGTCGAGCGCGCACCCGACCCGGCCCATCGACTGCACCACGCCATGCTTGCGGCATTCGGCCTGGTAACGGGCCGCGGTGTACTCCGATCCGCGGTCCGAATGAAAGATCACCCCGTCCACGTTCCCCCCGCGGGTGACGACGGCCATCTGCAGCGAGGCGACCGTCAACGCGGCATCGTGGTGGGCGGACATGGCGAACCCGAGCAGTCTCCGGGAGAACAGGTCCTCGACCGTGGCCAGATACAGCGGGCCCTCGTCGGTGTCGATCTGCGTGCCGTCACCGACCCACAGCACGTCCGCGGCGACCGCGGTGAACTTCCGCCCGACCAGGTCCGGCGCGGCCGACCGCTTGCCGGGCCGGGTCAGCGACCGGCGCTTCTTCGGCGCGCGGCCGGCCAGGCCGAGGGCGGCCATCCGCGCGGCGACCGTGTTCTCCGACACCCGCCAGCCCAGCTCGCGCAGATCACGGGTGATGCGGGGCGAGCCGTAGGTGCTGCCCGAGGCGGTGAACAGGCGCCCGATCTCGGCATCCAGCCGGGCTCGCCGCTGCTCGCGCCCGGTCGGCGCCGCGACGCCGATGCGGTCCTTCCACTTGTAGAACCAGGACGGGGAGACCCCCAGCGCCCGGCAGGAGACGACGTGGCTGATGCCGTACTCGGTCTTCTGGGAGCTGATGAAGGCCGCCACGCTCACCGGCCCATCGCCTCTCGAACCCACAAGACCACCGAGCGCTTGAGCACATCACGCTCGTCTTCCAGCTCGGCGCGCTCCTTGGCCCAGGCCGCCTTCTCGCGCGCGAGCTCCCGCGCCAGCTCGGCCTTCTCCCGCCGTAGCCGGGCCAGCTCCTCCTGTTCGGACTCCTTCAGCGTGCCACCTCCACCGCCGCTGACTTTCCCGTTTGCGTGCCGGTCCATCTGCACCCAATTGTGCAGCGTGTACTCGTTGATCCCCAGATCCCGGGCGACGTGCGCGACGGGTTTGCCGGTCTCCTTGACGATCCGCACCGCTCCGGCCCGAAACTCCGGATCAAAGCGACGCCGC
>NZ_BMQE01000142.1:0-1162 GCF_014647955.1 Planomonospora antibiotica
TGGAGGACGAGGTTCAGGCTCTGGTGATTGACAACGGTTCGGGCATGTGCAAGGCCGGCTTTGCCGGTGACGACGCCCCCCGCGCGGTGTTCCCGTCCATCGTGGGCCGCCCCCGCCACACCGGTGTGATGGTCGGCATGGGCCAGAAGGACTCGTACGTTGGTGACGAGGCCCAGTCCAAGCGTGGTATCCTGACCCTGAAGTACCCGATCGAGCACGGTATCGTGACCAACTGGGACGACATGGAGAAGATCTGGCACCACACCTTCTACAACGAGCTGCGCGTGGCCCCTGAGGAGCACCCGGTTCTGCTGACGGAGGCGCCGCTGAACCCCAAGGCCAACCGTGAGAAGATGACGCAGATCATGTTCGAGACCTTCAACACCCCCGCGATGTACGTGGCCATCCAGGCTGTGCTGTCCCTGTACGCGTCGGGCCGTACCACCGGTATCGTGCTGGACTCTGGTGACGGTGTGTCGCACACTGTCCCGATCTACGAGGGTTACGCTCTGCCGCACGCCATCCTCCGTCTGGATCTGGCCGGCCGCGACCTGACCGACTACCTGATGAAGATCCTGACCGAGCGTGGCTACGCCTTCACCACCACTGCCGAGCGCGAGATCGTCCGTGACATCAAGGAGAAGCTGTGCTACATCGCGCTGGACTTCGAGGAGGAGATGCAGACCGCCGCGTCCTCGTCTTCGCTCGAGAAGTCGTACGAGCTGCCGGACGGCCAGGTGATCACCATCGGCAACGAGCGGTTCCGCTGCCCCGAGGCCCTGTTCCAGCCCTCGTTCCTGGGCATGGAAGCCGCGGGTGTGCACGAGACCACGTACAACTCCATCATGAAGTGCGACGTCGACATCCGTAAGGACCTGTACGGCAACGTTGTGCTGTCTGGCGGTACCACGATGTACCCCGGCATCGCCGACCGCATGCAGAAGGAGCTGACGGCGCTGGCCCCGTCGACCATGAAGATCAAGATCATCGCCCCCCCGGAGCGCAAGTACTCCGTGTGGATCGGTGGCTCCATCCTGGCTTCGCTGTCCACCTTCCAGCAGATGTGGATCTCCAAGGAGGAGTACGACGAGTCTGGCCCGTCGATCGTCCACCGCAAGTGCTTCTAAGCGCTACGAGGTGTTCGAAGACCCCTCAAGACATT
>NZ_BMQE01000143.1:0-1111 GCF_014647955.1 Planomonospora antibiotica
CATGGCGGTTGCGCCAGATGATGTAGCGGCGGATCATGCTGCCCTGCTCCTTGTGGCCGGCATGGTCGGTACCGTCCAGGGCGAAGTAGCGCAGCGCGGTGAACTGGGCCTCGATCCGATTCAGCCACGAGCTGTTGGTCGGGGTGTAGGCGATCTCGACGTTGTTCGCTCCGGCCCAGTCACCGACCCGGCCGTCCCGCTTCGTGCTCAGGTGCGGAGAGAAGTTGTCGCACACGATCGCGATACGCACCTCGGGCGGATACAGGCTGCGCAGATAGCGGCAGAACTCCAGGAACCTGGTGCGGTGCTTCCTCGGCTTGATGTGGCCATACAGCTTGTCCTTGCCCAGGTCGTAGGCGGCGAACAGATGCCGGACCCCGTGCGGCCGGGTATAGGTCGCCCGCCGCCGGGGCCGGGGCTCACGATCGGGGTCCTTGTGCCGCCCACCGCGTTCGGCCCACTGGCGGCCCGGATGCGGCTGCAGGTTGAGCGGCCCGAACTCGTCCAGGCAGAAGACGACCTCGGGTTCACCGTCCTCGGCAACGACCTCGCCGTCGGCGATCGCGTACAGGTGCTCCACTCGGGCCTTCTTGGTGGCGTAGTCCGGGTCGCGGGAGGTCTTCCAGGTCTTCAGGCGTTGAAAGGAGACGCCCTCCTCGCGGAGCAGGACCCGAAGGCCCTCGTGGCTGATGTCGTCGACCACCCCCTCGGCGACCAGGAAGTCGGCCAGCTTGGCCAGGCTCCAGGTCGAGAACGGCAGGCCGTGCTCGACCGGCTTCGATTTGGCGATCTTCTTGATCTCGCGGCGCTCGGGCAGGGTGAAGGTCTTGGGCCGTCCGCCCCGGTACTTGGGCTGCAGGGAGTCGAAGCCGTCGGTGTTGAAGTTGTGGATGACGTCACGGACCCGGTCGGGGCTGGTGAACGTCACCTCGGCGATCTTCGTCACGGGCATGCCCTGGGCCGACAGCAGCACCATCTGCGCGCGCCGCCAGGTTACCACCGACCCAGTGCCGCGGCGGATGATCCGCAGCAGCCGTCGTCCTTCGTCGTCGTCGATCTCACGGACCTGTACGCGTTCAGCCACGCCGTTCATCATGGCGGCTCGGTGCCG
>NZ_BMQE01000144.1:0-1030 GCF_014647955.1 Planomonospora antibiotica
TCCACGAACCCCGTCCCCGGAAACAGCACCACCCCGCCCACCACGTGATCGGCCAACCACGGCTGCGCCGTCACCGACAGCCGGCCCGTCAACATGACTCCGCCGGACTCCGGTGACGCGAGCGCCGCACCGAGCAGCGGGTGCTCGACGGTCTCCAACCCGACACAGGCCACGTCACCCGTGGCAGACGTGCTCTCCAGCCAGTACGGCTTGCGCTGGAAGGCGTAGGTGGGCAGCTCCACCCGGCGCGCACCCGACCCGGAGAAGTACCGCGCCCAGTCCACGGCCACGCCATGCGCATACGCCCGCCCCAGGCCGGCCAGCAGCGCCTCGACCTCATCCCGGCCCCGCCGCTGCAACCCCACCACCACAGAATCCGCAGAACCCGTACCGTCCGCGCCGTCCGCAGAGCCTGAACCGTCCGCAGAGCCCGCACCGTTCACACCGTCCGCGGTAACGACCTGGGCCGCCAACGCGGTCAGCACCGCGTCCGGACCCACCTCCACCCACCGCGACACACCCAGACCCCGCGCCGCATCCACCGCGTCGGCGAACCGCACCGACCGCCGCACATGCTCCACCCAGTACTCCGCCGACCCCCACCCCGCAACCGAACCCGCACCGGACCCCGACACCGAAGCCCCGGAAGTCCCGGAAACCGCGGAAGTCGCGGAAGTCGCGGAAGTCGCGGAACCGGGCAGGGAACCCCCGGAATCCGCAGAGCCCGATATGGAAGCCCCGACCATCGGCGCACCCGTCACCGTCGACACCGCCACCGGCCCCGACGCCTCGGTCCGCCGGTAGGTCACCGATTCGGCCACCCGCCGGAACCCCTCCAGCACCGGCTCCATCAACGGCGAATGGAACGCATGCGACACCCGCAACCGCGAACTGCGCCGACCCCCCGGCAGCGCGGCCAGCACCGCCTCCACCGCGGCCTCCGCTCCGGAGACCACCACCGAGGACGGGCCGTTGACCGCCGCGACCCCCACCCCAGCCGTCAGCAGCGGCACCACCTCCGCCTCCGAGG
>NZ_BMQE01000145.1:0-986 GCF_014647955.1 Planomonospora antibiotica
GGAGGACACCCCTTTCAGTGAGTTGACCAGGCGGGACAGGGCGACCTTCGGCGGGAAGTGCACCAGCAGGTGGACATGATCGCTCTCGCCGTTGAACTCGACCAGCTCGCACTCGAAGTCCGCGCACACCTCCCGCACGATCTGCTCCATGCGCTCCAGGTGGATGCCACCGAACACCCGATGCCAGAACCCGGTCACGGAAACCAAATGGGCATCCAGGACGGAAACACAGTTCCTACCGGTTCTGATGTCTCCATGCTCAGCCGTGAACCAACGCTAGGATCACGGCGTGCAGCTCCGGTACAACGTCCGCCTCTACCCGACGCCGGGCCAGCGCCAAGCGCTGGCACGGGCGTTCGGGTGCGCGCGGACGGTGTTCAACGACGGACTGCGCACCCGGCAGGACGCCCGAGCGGCCGGTCTGCCGTACGTCTCGGACGCCGAGCTGTCCAAGCGGGTCATCACGGCGGCGAAGACGACGCCGGAGCGGGCGTGGCTTTCCGAGGTCTCCGCGGTCGTGCTCCAGCAGGCGCTGGCCGATCTGAACACCGCCTACCGCAACTTCTTCGCCTCGATCACCGGCAAGCGCAAAGGGCCGAAGATCGCCCAGCCCCGGTTCCGCTCTAAAAGGGACAACCGGCAGGCCATCCGGTTCACGAAGAACGCCCGGTTCTCGATCACGGCGGGCGGGAAACTACGCCTGCCGAAGATCGGCGACGTGCCGGTGCGCTGGTCGCGGGACCTGCCGTCGGAGCCGTCCAGCGTGACGGTCCTCAAGGACGCGGCCGGGCGGTACTTCGCGTCGTTCGTCGTGGAGACGGGCAACGATCCGCTGCCGGAGACGACCGCCGAGGTCGGCATCGACCTGGGCCTGACGCACTTCGCGGTGCTGTCGGACGGCCGGAAGATCGACAACCCCCGGTTCCTGCGGCGCGCGGAACGACGGCTGAAGAAGGCGCAGCGGGCTCTGTCCCGCACGGCGAAGG
>NZ_BMQE01000146.1:0-914 GCF_014647955.1 Planomonospora antibiotica
CCCGGCGCAGCAGCCGGACGGTAGTTCACAACGAGGCAAACGTTGCCTGATGCGGCACTAGCGTGTGCTCATGACCGAGCTGCGCGACGATCTGCCCAGGTGGCGACAGGTGCGAGACATCATCGTCGAGCGCATCGAGAGCGGCCAGTACGGACCCGGCCAGCGCATCCCGTCAGTCATCGATCTGACCCAGGAGTTCGGCATCGCCACCCAGACCGCGCAGAAGGTCATGGTCGCCCTGCGCAAGGATCGATGGATCCGCACCGAGCGGGGGATGGGCAGCTTCGTCACCACCGAGGAAGAGCGCGCAGCCAGAGCCGAGGAGGCATCGGAGTAGGCGCACGCGCTACATCTGGCGTCGCGCGCAGGCAACGTGATCAAATTCGTGGCCGGATCCGGCCACGACGCCAACCGGACAGATGTCCCGGCCGTCACATACGCATCCCAGGCCAATCCGGAGATGCCGTGACCTATCCCCCGCAGGGCCCGCAGCAGCCATACGGCCAGCAGCCCGCACACCAGCCCTACGGATCCTCGCACCAGCAGCCGCATGGCTATGGACCGCACCACGGCTACCCCTATGGACACGGCTACCAGCAACCCGCCCCGCCGCCTCCAAGGAGCAGCGCCGGAGCGATCATCGCTCTCGTGGTCGGACTGTCTCTTGCGCTCGTCGTGGCGGCGATCGGCACGATCATGGCTTTCGGGAGTGCGGAGCCGGTCTCCGACGACCGGTTGCGTACCGTCCCTGACCCACCCAAGGTCGCCGGCACCGCCCTGCCCACAGCCGACGTCCAGTCGACCGTCGAACCCGCCGCGACCCAGGCGCCGCCCGCCGACCAGCAGGCACAGGCCGGGGTTCCGCAGTTGATGTAGCGGGATAGTCCGCGAATCTGGGGATTGACGTGCGGAAA
>NZ_BMQE01000147.1:0-884 GCF_014647955.1 Planomonospora antibiotica
CCCGGACGCGATCTCCCACCGCCCCTCGGCAAGTACCAAAACTTATGATCGGCTCAGTATCCAGCGGCATTGGTGTGTGCGGCGATCGAGATGGCTGCGCGGCGCGTTCCGCTTCCGGCCGATGCGATATTTCATTCCGATCGAGGAAGCCAATATACTTCGACTGAGTTCGCTCGGACGCTCGAAAGGTGCGGGATCAGAAGGTCCGTGGGACGTACCGGGATCTGCTTCGATAACGCGATGGCCGAGTCGTTCTTCGGAAAGTTGAAGACCGAGCTCGTCCATCATGAGAGATTCGCCACCCGCGCGGAGGCGCGGCGTGCTGTCATTCGATACATCGAGGGCTTCTACAACTCCAGAAGGCTGCATTCCGGGTTGGGGTACAGGCCTCCGGTTGAAGTGCTCGGTGAATGGCTGTCAGACAGAAAGGTGGTGTGATAGAATCAATTTGCTCCGGTGTCCGGAAAACGTGGGGCTCCTCAGGCGTACTGTTCTGAAGCGCCACTCCGCACCGTTGCGCGCACCGAAGTAACCCCCGATGACACTCAGCAGGTAGGCGAGCAACTCGACGACCCGGCCTGCCTGTGCCAGCAGATACTGAGCCGATCATAAGTTTTGGTACTTGCCGAGGGGCGGTGGGAGATCGCGTCCGGGCGGGGACATGCTGGAAGCATGGCCAGGAAAGGTCGCAGAGCGACGTTCGAGGAGAAGGTCTTCGCCCTCCGGCTGCTGGAGCAGGGCATGTCACCGGACCGGGTGGCCGAGGCGCTGGGCGTGGGCCGTGAATCGATCTTCCGGTGGAAACGCCAGGCCCGCGCGGGCGTGAGCTTCCCCTCGTAGCGTGGAGACCGAACCGAGAGAGGTTTGGTCGTGGCAGGTACCAC
>NZ_BMQE01000148.1:0-880 GCF_014647955.1 Planomonospora antibiotica
CCAGCCCGAACTGTCCGGTGCAAGCGACGAAGGGGACATCAGCTCACGTAAAGCCCTCTCAGGATGGCGAGCGGCGCACCGCGGATCAGCAGGTACCCGCATCACCGGGGTGCGGGTTCACCGCAAAGCTCGTGCTGGACGGCCATTACACGATCCTGGTCCTCGAAGGCCGCCTTGAGCAGTCCGGCGTCGCCCTTCTCCAGGAGAGGCTCGCCCGTGCGCTCGTCGCCCGTCATCCGCCGTGGTTGGTCATCGATGTCGTCGGGCTGGAATCGGCGGACTCATTCGGCTTGGCCGTGCTGCTGGGCGCCGAACGCCACGCCCGCACCTCGGGCGGCCGCATGATCGTCTGCGGCGCGGGAGACATCCTGCGTACCCGTCTGGCCAGACGGGGACTGGAGGGCACGTTCGGGATGCGGGCCACGGTGGGCGAGGCCATCACCGATCTGTACCTCGGCAGATGACCTCGGACCGCCCGGAGCCTCGGGCGGGCTCGGTATCCCGGCGGGCTACGCGTCGGGCCAGCCCAGGGGGTGGACGTCGCCTGCGGGCGGCTCGCCCCCCGCCCGGGTGAAGGCGGCCATGGCCGAGATCAGCGCGCGGCACTGCTCGGGGGACATCCGCGAGACGATGGCGGCGATCTCCTCGCTGCGGCGCGCGGTGACCTCGTCGACGATGCGCCGTCCCTGCGAGGTGAGGCGGATCAGGGTCTCGCGCCGGTTGTGCGGGTTGGTCTCGCGGACGATCAGTTGCGCACCGGCCAGGCGGTCGGCCATGCGCATCGCCGTGGAGGGGTTGACGCCCAGCCGCTCGGCCAGCGTGACGAGTTTGGTCTGCCCGTGGGTGGCCAGGACGACGAGCATGCGGAACTGCGGCAGCG
>NZ_BMQE01000149.1:0-842 GCF_014647955.1 Planomonospora antibiotica
CCTGGAACACCGGCCCGTACCCGTACCCCGACCCGGCCAGCACCTCATAAGCGCCGTCCACCTCCACCGGCACCGCACCCACCGGAGGCCACTCCGCCAGATCCGCCGTGACCACTGGGATGTCGGCCGCCAGCACGCCCTGGGCGTGCGACGTCCAGGGCAGATCTCCTGCTCCGTCCGGTCGCGAGTAGACGGCGACCGTCCGCCGCTCGTCCTCGTCGGGGGCACCGACGACCACCTGGATCGCGACCGCGCCGCGCTCGGGCAGCACCAGCGGCGCCTCCAGCGTCAGCTCCTCGACCGTGCCGCACCCCACCTGGTCACCGGCCCGGATCGCCAGCTCCACGAACCCCGTCCCCGGAAACAGCACCACCCCGCCCACCACGTGATCGGCCAACCACGACTGCACCGCCGTCGACAACCGGCCCGTCAGCACCACCCCACCGGTATCGGCCAACGCCACCGCCGCCCCCAGCAACGGGTGATCCGCCGCCGACAGACCCGCCGCACTCACATCCCCCGCCCCCGCACGCGCCCGCAACCAGAACCGCTGCCGCTGGAAGGCATAGGTCGGCAACTCCACCCGCCGCGCCCCCGACCCGGAGAAGTACCGCGCCCACTCCACGGCCACGCCATGCGCGTAGGCCTGGCCGACCCCGGCCAGCAGCGCCTCGACCTCGCCCCGGCCCCGCCGCTGCAACCCCACCGCCTGCACGGCACCGGCACCGGAGTCCGCACCGCCTGCGGAGTCGGCGCCGTCCGCGGTCGGCAGTTGGGCCGCCAACGCGGTCAGCACCGCGTCCGGACCCACCTCCACCCACCGCGACACACCCAGATCGGCC
>NZ_BMQE01000150.1:0-818 GCF_014647955.1 Planomonospora antibiotica
AACACCTCATGCCGCCCCACCACATCCCCCAACGCCCACCCCAACGCCCCCACATCCACCCGCCCCACCAACCGCAACGCCACCGGCAGGTTGTACACCCCCGACCCCGGATCCAACCGGTTCAACACCCACAACCGCCGCTGCCCGAACGACAACGCCACCCCACCCGCAGGACGCTCCACCACCCGCACCCGCGGACGCACCACCCCCGACCCCTCCTCCACACGAGCAGCCAGCCCCGCCACCGACGGCGCCTCGAACACCACCCGAACCCCGATCTCCACCCCCAACACCGACCGCACCCGACCCACCAACCGCACCACCGAAAGCGAATCCCCACCCAACTCGAAGAACGACTCCTCCACCCCCACCGACCCCACCCCCAGCACATCGGCGAACACCCCGCACAACACCTCCTCCACCACCGACCGCGCCCCCCGCCCCCCACCCGCACCCGGCACCACCGGCACCGGCAACGCCGCCCGATCCAGCTTCCCGTTCCCCGTCACCGGCAGCCCCTTCAGCACCACCACCGCCGACGGCACCATGAACCCCGGCAACCGCTCCGCCGCCCACCCCCGCACCCCCGCGGGATCCGGCTCCTCCCCCGACACCTCCGGCACCACGTAAGCCACCAGCCGCTTGTCACCCGGCCGGTCCTCCCGCACCACCACCGCCACACCCGCCACCCCCGGACACCGCGCGATCACCGCCTCCACCTCACCCGGCTCGATCCGCAACCCCCGCACCTTCACCTGCGCATCCGACCGCCCCACATACTCCAGCGCCCCGTCCGCCCGCCACCGCACCACATCCCC
>NZ_BMQE01000151.1:0-811 GCF_014647955.1 Planomonospora antibiotica
GCGGTGTTGGTGGCGAAGGCCTGATACCGCATGCCGTGCTTCTTCTCGTACGGCGAGGCGTTGCGGGCGTAGCGGGGGTGCAGAGGCTCTTTGCGGACGATCACCCGGTGGCCGCTCGGCCAGGCCGACAGATCACCCAGCAGGCCGGTGACGTCGGCGACGAACGCATCCGGGCGCGACTCGCCGCCGGGCCCGGTCGCCGCCTGCCACAGGCCGCGGGCGTCGACGAGCTCCACGGCGTCCTGCTCGCGCTCGGTGAAGGCCCAGCCGACCGAGTACTCCCACCGGTAGGACGGGCTGGTGCGGCCGCCCGCGCCGGCGATCCACTCCAGCAGGGCGTGGGAGAAGCCGGCGCCGTCCACCCGGATCAGGACCTTCTTGCGCCAGGCGCCGGGGATCTGGGCGACGGCCCGGGTGAGCAGGTCGATGTTCACCGTCGCGTCATTGGCGCCGGTGTTGCCCGGATGCAGCAGCTGGGCGAGTTCTTCGCCGGTGTTGTCGCACACCGCGACGAAGCCGTGATGGCCGTAGGTGCCCTTGTAGGTGCCGTGCGCGCCCTCCTTGTCCGAGGGAGCGACCACGATGGAGCCATCGGTGTCGATCACCGTCCACCCGTCCAGCACCTGCTCGTCGACGCGCGCCCAGGGGAAACCCTCGGGGCGGGCGGCCAGCAGAGCCCACACGTGGCGGCGCACCGCTGCCCGGGCCCGTTCGATCCTGCGCAGCGCCGCCTCGTCGATCTCCTTCAGGGCGCGCCATACGGTGGGGAAGGAGGCGACCGCTCCGATCACCGGCCGCTGGTGTTCCAGCA
>NZ_BMQE01000152.1:0-801 GCF_014647955.1 Planomonospora antibiotica
CGGCCGCCAACCGGCGGACCGCACCCCCCACCACCGTCACCACCGCCCGCTCCACCAGCGGATGCTCCTGCAGAGCCGCCTCCACCTCACCCAACTCGATCCGGTGCCCCCGCACCTTGACCTGATGATCGACCCGCCCCAGGAACTCCAACGTGCCATCCGGCCAGTACCGGCCCAGATCCCCCGTGCGATACCAGCGCAGCCCCCCCTCCTGCACGAACCTCGCCGCACTGCCCTCCGGATCACCCCGATACCCCTTCGCCACCCCCGCCCCGCCGATCCACAACTCCCCCGCCACCCAGTCCGGACAATCCCGCCCCAGACCGTCCACCACCCGGAAACACTGATTGGCCAACGGCCGCCCATAAGGCACCGACACCCACCCCGCCGGCACCACCGGCGGCACCCGGCACCAGTTCGACCAGATCGCCGCCTCCGTCGCCCCGCCCAGCGCGACCAGCCCGCACCCCGCAGCCGCCCCGGCCAACCGCGCCGACAGATCCAACGGCACCCAGTCCCCCGACACCAGCGCCAACCGCAGCGAACCCAACCGCCCCTGACCCGCCACCAGCAGCATCTCCAGCAACGCCGGCACACTGTTCCAGACCGTCACCCCGTACTCCGCCACCAGCCGCGCCCACACCGCCGCGTCCCGCCGCTCGCCCTCCCCCACCATGACCAGCGACCCGCCGGCCGACAGCAACCCGAACACGTCCCACACCGACAGATCGAAATCCAGCGCCGAGACCGCCAGCACCCGGTCCCGCTCCCCCACCCCGAACCGCGCGTTCACCTCCAGCA
>NZ_BMQE01000153.1:0-800 GCF_014647955.1 Planomonospora antibiotica
ACGCAAGATGCGTTCCACGACAGACCAAGGAGTTTCCCTTGAAGCGCATCCTCCTCCCCGCCGGTGGCGCCGTTCTGGCCACCGGTCTGCTGGCCGCCGGTCTGGCCGGCACCGCCCAGGCCGCTCCGGACTGGGCCTACGACACCATGGCCAAGAGCGCTCCCGACGCTCAGCTGGTCGCCAACTTCTGGACCGCCCGCAACGGTGAGGCCCTGAAGAACGCCACGCCCTACTCCTGGGACGTGAAGAACACCCCGACCATGAAGGTCGCCGGCGGCTACACCCCCGACGGCAAGCCGGGCTCGGTCGTGCCGATCGGCGAGGAGAAGAAGTCCGCCTCCGTCGTCAAGAACATCAACCTGCCCAAGACCATCGGCAAGGTGTTCTTCCTCGACGAGGACGACAAGCCGCGCTGGTGCTCGGCCACCTCGATCCAGGCCAAGTACCGCAACCTGGTCGCCACCGCCGGTCACTGCGTCTACGACGACGGCAAGGACTCCTCCGTCGCCGACCGGTGGGTCTTCGTGCCGGGCTACTACCAGGGCAAGACCCCGTGGGGCATCTACGTCGGTAAGACGGCGTACACGCACTACGACTTCGCCGCCTTCGAGGACCGCGACCGCGACTACGCGTTCGTCACCGTCTACAACGGTGTCCAGGTCGGTGGCGCTTCCTGGAAGCCCGTCACCAAGGCCGAGTGGGACAAGCACACCGGTGACAAGGACGTCAAGGGCCAGCCGATCAGCAAGGCGCAGTTCGACGACTGCACCCTGAACCTGACCGGCGACTGCTACTCCGTC
>NZ_BMQE01000154.1:0-788 GCF_014647955.1 Planomonospora antibiotica
CGAACGACGGACGATCCCCCCGAGCCTGATCCCGATCACCGTACGAACGCTGACCACCACGGTCGTCACGACCGCGGAACCCGCCGTCCCGGTCACCGTAAGGCCGGCCGCCGGGACGGTCGTCCCGGTTGAACGACGGACGATCCCCCCGATCCCTCGAACCGTATGTTCCTCCGGAACGGCCCTCGCGTCGCTCTCCGTATCGCGGACCGTCGCCGGTGCGGCCGCCTTGGTCCATGCGTTCGCCGCGGTAGCCCCCTTGACCGCTCGATCCGCGGTTCTCGCTCTCCTCGCGGCGGCCCTCGCCGTCACGCCCGTTGTCACTGTTCACTTCTGGTCCATTCGTTTGCTCATTTGGCGAGCGCGTCCCGTCTTGGTTCATGGGACGAATCGTTGTACGGGCGGTCTCCGGCCGCGGGGTGCGCCCCGTTCGCTATCGCTGCCCCGCCCTGTCGTGGTCTGGCGCGACGAAGGCCACCCGCGGTGGGGGTGGCCCGGCCTCTCCAGCCTAGCAAGTCACTCAAAGTCCCCAGACCCTGCAGGTCCTGCAGAGAGACTCGATCACTGCCTGAGCCTGCTCCGAGAGCCGCCTCATCTTCTCTACCAGACCGTTGGGGTTGCTCCACGGTCGTCAGCGTGTTCGGGGCGAATCACTCGGTTCGGAACCGTGCGGCGACGGCCGGAGGCTGCTGCACGGAACCCCCGCCCCGCAACACCCACCGGCCGACCCCACACCCCCGCAAAAACAGAAAGGGCCGCCCCGAAGGGCGGCCCTCACACAAAAAATT
>NZ_BMQE01000155.1:0-773 GCF_014647955.1 Planomonospora antibiotica
CTCCACCCAGTCTTTACGCCGGTCGGTTTCGCGGGCCTTCAGCCGGACGATGGCGGCCTTCGCCTTGGCCCGCCGGTTGGAGCCGCGCTTGGCTCGGGCGAGCTTGCGCTGCAGCCTCAGCAGCCGCTTCGTCTCGGTGTCCCGCAGGCCGGGCGCGTTCAGCAGCTCTCCGGTGGAGACGGCCGCCGAGACGGTCACGCCCCGGTCCACGCCGCCGATCTCACCTGTTCCGGGCGCGGGGACCGGTTCGGGGACGACGGCGAACGCGACATGCCAGCGCCCGGCGCTGTCGCGGGTGATCCGGTAGGACTTCACCCCGTCGGGGACGGCCCGCGACCAACGGAATCGCACCCAGCCGACCTTCGGGATCTTCACCTCGCCGACATGACGGGACAGGCGGCGTACGTGGTCGGGCTTGACGGCGACGATCCGGAAACCCTCGCCCTGGCCGCGTTTGCGCCACGTCGGGCGGCGGTGGGTCTTGCCGAAGAAGTTCGCCATGGCCTGAGCGAAGTCCTTGAGGGCCTGCTGTTGGACGACGATCGATCCGGCGCGCAGCCAGTCGAAGGCCGCACGCGCTTCGGTGAGCTGGCGGCACTGCTCGGCGAACCCCGGTGCGCTTTTGCGGCCCGGCTTCCAGTGCGCGTTCTGCTCGACGGCGAGGTTCCACACGAACCTCGCGTGCGCGCAGTGCTCCGCCAGTGCCGCCTCCTGGGCGGGCGTCGGGGAGAGCCGGTACCGGGACATGACGTCATTCTACCACTAGAATGGTG
>NZ_BMQE01000156.1:0-773 GCF_014647955.1 Planomonospora antibiotica
CTCCACCCAGTCTTTACGCCGGTCGGTTTCGCGGGCCTTCAGCCGGACGATGGCGGCCTTCACCTTGGCCCGCCGGTTGGAGCCGCGCTTGGCTCGGGCGAGCTTGCGCTGCAGCCTCAGCAGCCGCTTCGTCTCGGTGTCCCGCAGGCCGGGCGCGTTCAGCAGCTCTCCGGTGGAGACGGCCGCCGAGACGGTCACGCCCCGGTCCACGCCGCCGATCTCACCTGTTCCGGGCGCGGGGACCGGTTCGGGGACGACGGCGAACGCGACATGCCGGCGCCCGGCGCTGTCGCGGGTGATCCGGTAGGACTTCACCCCGTCGGGGACGGCCCGCGACCAGCGGAACCGCACCCAGCCGACCTTCGGGATCTTCACCTCGCCGACATGACGGGACAGGCGGCGTACGTGGTCGGGCTTGACGGCGACGATCCGGAAACCCTCGCCCTGGCCGCGTTTACGCCACGTCGGGCGGCGGTGGGTCTTGCCGAAGAAGTTCGCCATGGCCTGAGCGAAGTCCTTGAGGGCCTGCTGTTGGACGACGATCGATCCGGCGCGCAGCCAGTCGAAGGCCGCACGTGCTTCGGTGAGCTGGCGGCACTGCTCGGCGAACCCCGGTGCGCTTTTGCGGCCCGGCTTCCAGTGCGCGTTCTGCTCGACGGCGAGGTTCCACACGAACCTCGCGTGCGCGCAGTGCTCCGCCAGTGCCGCCTCTTGGGCGGGCGTCGGGGAGAGCCGGTACCGGGACATGACGTCATTCTACCACTAGAATGGTG
>NZ_BMQE01000157.1:0-757 GCF_014647955.1 Planomonospora antibiotica
CGCGGGTTGGCCACGTGTGTGCCGTCGCTGGTGGTGACCAGCGAGGCGACGCCCAGGTCGATCCCGGCCACCGCGCCGGTGGCGGGCAGCGGCTGGGCGGGCACCTCGTCGCACGACAGCACCACGTACCAGCGAGAGCCCTCCCGCTTCACGCTGATCGTCTTGACCCGGCCCCTGACTGGCCGGTGCTGGTTCACCCGGACATGCCCGACGCCCTGCAGCCGCACGAACGCGGCGGTCGGGTGCTCGGGCTGGGAGTCCCACCGGCAGCCGTCGCCGTCCTTGGGCCAGGTGACGGTGCCGAACCGGCCGCGGCCCTTGAACCGGGGAAAACCCGGCGCGCGCCCGGCCTTGACCCGGTCGAAGAACGCGCGGAACGCCTTGTCGAGGCGGCGCAGGGTGGCCTGCTGGGAGGAGAAGCTCCAGCGGCCCTGACCGCCGGGGTCGTCGGCGCGGATGTGTTTGAGGTCGGCGGACTGGTCGCCGTACCGAACGGTCACGGCGGCTTTGCGATAGGCGGTGCGGCGGTGTTCCAGGGCGGCGTTGTAGAGCTGCCGGTGGTCTTCCAGGCACGCGGTGAGCGCGGCGGCCTGCTTGGCGGTGGGACGCAGCAGGAACGTGTACGACCTGCGCAAACCCACCTCCCCTCACGTTCGGTAACGACAGCACCACGATATCGGCTGGCGCCGACAAAGCCGGGAAGGACATCCATGATGCGCGGACCTGACAGGTCAGGGCACGCTCGGGCCTTGACGGC
>NZ_BMQE01000158.1:0-741 GCF_014647955.1 Planomonospora antibiotica
AGCACGCTGGTCACCTCGGGGTGGGCCCGCAGGTAGGCCACCAGCGCGGCCACGTCGTCGGCGGCGGGCAGCATGTCGGGCTGGGGGAAGACCAGCCGGTAGATCGGGTCGTCGGGGGCGGCCGACCAGTCGATCAGGTGCTCCAGCACGTAGGCGTTGGTGCGGAACGGCAGCACGGTGGCCACCGCCCGAGCGGCCAGCCGCTCCTCGGCGCTGAGCCCGGCGCGTGCGGTCAGCTCGTCCAGGTGCTTGCCCGTTTCCGGCACGTACACGTGGCGAGAGGGCCGGGTGTGCTGCTTCTTGCGCACCCGTGGCATCACCGTGTCATCGAGCAGCGACCCTCCGATGCGATCCGGGAGATCGGACCGCGGTGCGTCCGGAGCGTACGGTGCCGTCCAGCGCCGACGCTCCGCAGGACCGCGCCCCGGCCGGGAACTCGATCGCCACGGTTCGCCGGTATTTACACAGGGGAACATTGGTCTCACTCAGAGTATTGATACTGGAGGCACGATGCGCCCACCCCGACCCGACCTGCCCCTGCTGGCCATCGCCGTGGGGTTGCTGTCGGCGGTGATGCTGTGGGGCGCGATCTTCACCGAGTCGCTCGCCACGGCCGGCGACGTCGCACTCGGGTGGGTGCTGGGCAACTTCGGCTGGCTGTTCGTGGTGGCCGCCGACTCCTTCCTGGTCCTGGCCGTCGTGCTCGCGCTCAGCCGGTTCGGCCGGATCCGTCTCGGCGGG
>NZ_BMQE01000159.1:0-727 GCF_014647955.1 Planomonospora antibiotica
GCTCTCGCCGTTGCCTGCGGCCATCCTGTCGGGAAGGAGCTCAGGGCCGAGCACCGCAGGGTGGACGAGCATGCTGCCCTGAGGCTTGGAGATCGTTTCAGTTCGAGGCGGACGCTGTACCGCCCGTTGCCTTGGCACACTGCTGTGGTGGAGAGTGACATGACGCTGCTGCGAGTGCGTGGTGGTGAGTTGGTGAATGCCGGCTCGTGGGTATACGCGTGGGTCAAGGCGGACGCGCAGCAGGAACCGGTGATCTATGTGGGCGGGACCGGCCTTCCGCCGACGGTGCGGACCTGGCTGCACCTGCATGACAGGGATCCCGAGGTGAGTCGGCTAGCGGCTCGATACAGCGAGGTGGCGCGTGAAGACCTTGATGTCCTGGCATTCGCCGTGCCAGGACATCTCGCACGTCGGCTGCTCAAGGCCGCCGTTGTGCAGCGGCTGCACCGCCAGGGGCTGCTGGCTGAGCAGTACGTCGGCGACCCGCCTGATTCGCAGCCGATTCCCGAAGACGTCGCTGAGTTGGCAGAGCGGATCGTTGCGGCTGTCATCGAGTACAGCCGCGCGGCGGCCGAACGATCGACGCGGTGAGATCGCAGCAGGCGTAGGCGGATGACGAAGCAGGCAAGGTTGATTCTCAGGGGCCTCTACGCAGAGAAGCCCGCTCCCTGCGGTGCTCGGCCCTGAGCTCCTTCCCGACAGGATGGCCGCAGGCAACGGCGAGAGC
>NZ_BMQE01000160.1:0-720 GCF_014647955.1 Planomonospora antibiotica
AGACCACCGCTGCCAAGTACGAGAAGGCCGGCCTGGGCAAGGGCAACGGCAACAAGCTCGGTTCCCCCGAGACCACGCCGCTGACCGAGGCCGAGTGGACCAAGCTCAAGGCCGAGGGCACGCTGGGCACCCTCAGCAAGAAGGGCGAGCCCTTCTCGGTCACCCGCTACTACGTCCAGCAGTGGATCAAGCCGGGCTCGGACGTCCAGTACTTCAAGAAGATCTACGTCGTGCTCGAGGGCGGGATCAAGGACGTCGGTCGCCTCGGTGACAACGTGGGCGGCCAGGGCTTCGCCTGGAACCAGAAGACCGGCCAGAAGGTGTTCGTGTTCGGCTACCCGGCCGACGCCCACCCCGACGGCCACAAGGCCTACACCGGTGTCACGCCGAAGTGGTGCTACGGCACCACCACCGGCAAGACCTACACCCACGCCGCGACCAAGGTCGAGGAGCACGTCGGCCTCAAGTGCGCGATGACCCCGGGCGCCGACGGCTCCCCGTGGCTCATCAAGTACAGCAACGCCAAGCGTCTCGGCTACGTCAACGGTGTCACCAGCCTCTTCGGTGACCAGGACAAGAACGACCGCTACGACCTCAGCACCTCGGCGTACTTCGACGGCGAGACCGCCGCGATCTACAACAAGGCTGCGGCCGTGTGGTCCGGCTCGTTCGTCAAGTAAGACCGACGAACACCCGAACCGGCAGGGGTCCACACCCTGA
>NZ_BMQE01000161.1:0-715 GCF_014647955.1 Planomonospora antibiotica
CGCGACCGCACCGCGTTCGGGCAGCACCAGCGGCGCCTCCAGCGTCAGCTCCTCGACCGTGTCGCAGCCGACCTGGTCACCGGCCCGGATCGCCAGCTCCACGAACCCGGTGCCCGGCAGCAGCACGCTGCCCAACACGTCGTGGTCGGCGACCCATCGCTGGACGTCGGCGGAGAGGTGGCCGGTCAGCACGACTCCGCCGGACTCCGGTGATGCGAGGGCGGCGCCGAGCAGCGGGTGCTGAACGGTCTCCAGACCGGCGGAGGACACGTCGCCCGCGGTGCTCCCGGCCTCCAGCCAGTACCGCTTGCGCTGGAAGGCGTACGTGGGCAGCTCTTCCGACGGCATGCGGCGGTCGGGGAAGAAGGACTCCCAGTCCACGGCCACGCCGTACGCGTATGCCCGGCCCAAGCCGGTCAGCAGCGCCTCGGCCTCGCCCCGGCCCCGCCGCTGCAACCCCACCACCGCCTGCACGGCACCGGCACCGGCACCGGCACCGGCACCGGCACCGGCACCACCCGAGGCATCGACACCGTCCACGGAACCCGCACCGGCCCCGGCATCGGCGCCGTCCGCGGCCAGGACCTGGGCCGCCAACGCGGTCAGCACCGCGTCCGGACCCACCTCCACCCACCGTGACACACCCAGACCCGTCCGCGCCGCATCCACCGCGTCGGCGAACCGCACCGACCGCCGCACATGCTCCACCCAGTAC
>NZ_BMQE01000162.1:0-701 GCF_014647955.1 Planomonospora antibiotica
CCTCCGGCCTATCAACCCGGTCGTCTACCGGGAGCCTTACCCCCACAACGGGGTGGGAGACCTCATCTCAAGGCGAGCTTCCCGCTTAGATGCTTTCAGCGGTTATCCCTTCCGAACGTAGCCAACCAGCCGTGCTCCTGGCGGAACAACTGGCACACCAGAGGTTCGTCCGTCCCGGTCCTCTCGTACTAGGGACAGCCCCTTTCAAGTCTCCTGCGCGCGCAGCGGATAGGGACCGAACTGTCTCGCGACGTTCTAAACCCAGCTCGCGTACCGCTTTAATGGGCGAACAGCCCAACCCTTGGGACCTACTCCAGCCCCAGGATGCGACGAGCCGACATCGAGGTGCCAAACCATCCCGTCGATATGGACTCTTGGGGAAGATCAGCCTGTTATCCCCGGGGTACCTTTTAGCCGTTGAGCGACGGCGCTTCCACATGCCACCGCCGGATCACTAGTCCCAGCTTTCGCTCCTGCTCGACCCGTCGGTCTCACAGTCAAGCTCCCTTGTGCACTTACACTCGACACCTGATTGCCAACCAGGCTGAGGGAACCTTTGGGCGCCTCCGTTACCCTTTAGGAGGCAACCGCCCCAGTTAAACTACCCACCAGACACTGTCCCTGATCCGGATCACGGACCGAAGTTAGACGTTCAAAACGACCAGAGTGGTATTTCACCAATGACTCCACCCGAACTAGCG
>NZ_BMQE01000163.1:0-685 GCF_014647955.1 Planomonospora antibiotica
CGGATCGCCGTCGCCTGCGGCCATTCTGTCGGGAAGGAGCTCAGGGCTGAGCGCCGCAGGGGACGATCGGGCGGTCAGTGCTGGAGGATGGTCCGTTCTCCTTCGCCGGCCGGTTCCTCGAAGCCGGCCAGGTAGCGGTCGAGCAGTTCTTCGGAGACCGTTACGGCGTTCGCGCCCCGGACGGTGCTGCGTACGGCGAGCCGCCGCCGCAGGATCTCGCGGTCGGCCTTGAGGTAGACGAGCTCCCAGCGGTAGCCGTGGCTCTCGATGAACGCCTGGTAGCGACGGCGGGTCTCCCGGCGCCAGAAGCTGTAGTCCAGCACCACCGGCCGCCCGGCCCGCATCAGGGCCGCCAGCCGTTCCCACAGTTCCTCTTCGGCGGCGCCCTTGTGCCGCTCGTACTCGTCCGGCGCGAACTCCGCCCCGTCCCGTCCGAAGCGCCGCCAGATCTCCTCGTCGATCGAGAGCCGAGCGTAACCGCTCTCCTCCAGAGTCAGGGCGTACGTCGTCTTGCCGGACCCGGCGAGACCGCACATCATCACGACCGTACGGTTCGGAGTGCCCGCAGTCCCGCAGGGCATGACTTCCTCCATGTCGATCAAGGCTATCGCCTCGGTCGGAGCTCCCTGCGGCGCTCAGCCCTGAGCTCCTTCCCGACAGAATGGCCGCAGGCGACGGCGATCCG
>NZ_BMQE01000165.1:0-675 GCF_014647955.1 Planomonospora antibiotica
CCTGCGAGAGGAACGGGGCGGGGGCCTCTTCGACGAGTTTCTGGTGGCGGCGCTGCAGTGAGCAGTCGCGGGTGGAGACGACCACGACGTTGCCGTGGGCGTCGGCCAGGCACTGGGTCTCCACGTGCCGGGGCCGGTCCAGGTAGCGCTCGACGAAGCACTCGCCGCGGCCGAAGGCGCTCACCGCCTCGCGTACCGCCGACTCGTACAGCTCGGGGATCTCCTCCAGGGTGCGGGCGACCTTCAGGCCGCGGCCGCCGCCGCCGTAGGCGGCTTTGATCGCGATCGGCAGGCCGTGCTCGGCGGCGAAGGCGAGGACCTCCTGCGCGCCGGAGACGGGGTCGGCGGTGCCGGCGACCAGGGGGGCGCCGACGGTCTGGGCGATGTGGCGGGCGGCGACCTTGTCGCCGAGCGCGGTGATCGCGGCGGGCGGCGGGCCGATCCAGGTCAGGCCGGCGTCGATGACGGCCTGGGCGAAGGCGGCGTTCTCGGCGAGGAAGCCGTAGCCGGGGTGGACGGCGTCGGCGCCGCTTCGGGTGGCGACGGCGAGGAGTTTGGGGATGTCGAGGTAGGTCTCGGCGGGGCTGTGGCCTTCGAGGGCGTAGGCCTCGTCGGCGGCGCGGACGTGCAGGGCGTCGCGGTCTTGGTCGGCGTAGACGGCGACGCCGGTCAGGC
>NZ_BMQE01000166.1:0-673 GCF_014647955.1 Planomonospora antibiotica
TTGCGTTGGACGATCTCCACGTCGATCCCCAGCCCGGCGCCATGGTCGACGACGGTCTTCTTGAAGCCCTGGTCGACCAGGGCCTTGGTCACCGTGCCGGAAGTCGTCGCGGCGACCTTGTCCAGCAAGGCGGTCCCCGCGACGTTGTCGTGCGTCGAGGCGGCCAGCACGATCACCGCGATGACCAGGCCGAACACATCCACGGCCAAGCCCCTCTTGCGGCCTGGCGTCTTCTTCGCGGCGTCCCGGCCGGTCGTGTCGGCGGGAACGCCGGCTGCCGCGCGGACGCTCTGGGTGTCCAGCACCACCAGGCTCGGGTCGGCTGATCGTCGCTTCTGTTCCCGTACGTGCCAGCGCAGCAGGTCGTGGATCTTCTGGGAGGTGCCATCATCGCGCCATTTGCCGAAGTAGTAGTAGACCGCGCCGATCGGCGGCAGGTCGTGAGGCAGATACTCCCACTGAACGCCGGTTCTGCCCTGATAGAAGATCGCGTTCACGATCTCGCGCATCGCGTATTTGCCCTGGTGGCCGCTGACCGAGGGGTGCGCCGCCTTCCATGCGGTGATCACCGGCTCGATCAGTGCCCACTGCTCGTCGGATACGTCGCTGCGGTACGGCTTGCGCTCGCTCACCGAGCCATCCCAGCACATCCGAGCCCGTCAACCGGCGGTAA
>NZ_BMQE01000167.1:0-635 GCF_014647955.1 Planomonospora antibiotica
AGGTTCACCCAGTTCCACCCGAGGGGCCCGGCGTTTCGCCGGGCCCCTCGGCCATTTCCCCGACCCGGACGCCACAACCGGCGCGGTGCGGCGGCTCCGCCGGACGCCCGCGTTCCGCCTGTCGACCTCCGGGCCGGCGTTCCGGTCGTCACTCGGCCGTCCTGATGCCCTGGACACGCCTCCGGCCACCCGGATGCGTTCCAACCCCGGAGGCTCAAGAGCTCGGCTCCCGAGACCTTACAAGCGCTCGCAGCCGGAGTTGTCCGGGGACGACGCCTTCCCCCGGAAGGCCGCCCGAACTCGAAAGGGGTCCGGCGATCGCCGGACCCCTTTCGAGTTCCTTTAGACGTGACGGGCGCCGAATCGGTGCCATCTCTCCGATGTGATCTGCATCACATCAGGACGATAACCGAGCGTACACGGACACTCACGTCACACCGGCACCACTTACAACATCCTTATGTTGATCTGCGAAAACACCACAGATCACGCTTGTCCCTTTTCTGCTTGCAAACCCGAGATCAGGTCACGAAATGGTATCGGCCAGGACGGTCGCCACTTTCGACCCCGGAGTGGCTTCCGTTTTTCAAGATCGGGCCTGTATGTTCCTGGCTATCCCTTTACTGACGCATGGG
>NZ_BMQE01000168.1:0-565 GCF_014647955.1 Planomonospora antibiotica
GAGCGCGCGACGAAGTCGCGGACCGCCCGGGCGGTGTGGATCGAGGAGCCGTCGACGATCAGGACGATCGGCCGGGTGATGGTCCGCAGCAGCTGCGCGCAGAACCCGATGAACGCCCAGCGGTCCATCACCCCGTGCCCCAGCCGGTAACGCAGTGTGCCGTCGCAGGCCAGGGCCGAGAACATCTTCACCGACCGGCGGCCCGCCCCCGCGTGCGCGACCGGAGTACGCCCGACCACGCCCCAGGTGGTGCCCGAGCGGTGATCGACGCGCATGCTCATCTCGTCGGCGAACAGCACCACCGCTCCCCGCCTGCGCGCGCCGCGGCGGATCCGCGGGAAGACCGCGCCCATCCAGCGGGCGATGGCCGCCTCATCGCGCCGCGGCGACCGGTAGACCGGACGCTGCACCGACAGGCCCAGTGCGTGCAGCAATCGTCCGGTCGCCGCCACCGACAATCCGATGCCGAACCAGGCGGAGATCACCATCGCCACCAGCGCCCGTGTCCACAGCACCACCGCGGTGCCCAGCACCTGGCGGGGCGTGACATCGCGCACCACCGCCT
>NZ_BMQE01000169.1:0-508 GCF_014647955.1 Planomonospora antibiotica
CTGCCATGGGCACTGTTTTTACACGGCTCGTCCCATGCCCGCCTCATTGCATCATGCAAACGTGGAGGGCCGGGGAGGGCCGGACCCCGCTACGGCGGGCGAAGCCGTAGCGGGGTCCGGCCCTCCCCGGCCCTCCGTCCCGCCGTCTCAGGCGGTCAGGCGGTCTGGTAGGGGAAGCGGTCGGCGAAGGCCGGGCGCAGGTCGCTCAGCCAGCGGGCCTGCTCGTCGTACTCGGCGAAGAACGGCCTGCCCACCAGCCCGGGATCACGCGCCTGGATGAGGTGCAGCACGAAGACCTTCCGCCCGGCGACCTCCGCGACGCCGTCGATGCAGACCTTGCCGGGCGTGGCCGACATCGACGGGCCCCGCACGGTACGGCACAGCCCCGAGACGTCCGCGTACGCGTCCCGGAAGATCTCGTGGGCCCGCGCGAGCGGCACCGCGAAGTAGTCGCGCGGCCCGGTGTCCCGCTCGACGAACATGTAGTACGGCACCATGCCCATCACGT
>NZ_BMQE01000170.1:0-506 GCF_014647955.1 Planomonospora antibiotica
CTCGCGCGCCGTCTGGTCGACGTGCTGTGGGCCCTGCTGCGCGACAACCGGGTCTTCTCCCCGGTCCCGCCACAGCAGGTCACGGCACTTGCCGCTTGACGTGGTCATTGAGATTCCTTTCGGTCGGATGACAGGCGTCGGCAGCGTGTGCAGCGCGGTGACTCGGCTTACGCCGGTCGAAGCGCCGGTGACGATGGGGCGCCTGAGCGGGGTTCCACGGAACCGATCATCGTGCGGCCGGTGCGGTCACGGCCTCCGGCGGCGGACGGCGGCGTCTACGCGGTTCCGCGTAGACGACTCGTGCCTCGGTACGCCCGTCGTCGTAGCCGGCCGCGCGTCTGGGCGGACTGTTCTCCGCGGGCGGCGACCGTAAGATCGCGGCATGGAACACCGCATGGTGCCGTGGCGCCTGCCGGTGCCGGCGCAGGACGCGTTACTCGCGCTCTTCATCATGGGGCCTCCTTCGTGGATACCCCGGCCTTCAGGCTGGGGAGGAAACGAAGCTC
>NZ_BMQE01000171.1:0-505 GCF_014647955.1 Planomonospora antibiotica
CTTGACCAGTGAGCTATTACGCACTCTTTCAAGGGTGGCTGCTTCTAAGCCAACCTCCTGGTTGTCACTGCGACTCCACATCCTTTCCCACTTAGCACACGCTTAGGGGCCTTAGTCGGTGGTCTGGGCTGTTTCCCTCTCGACTACGGAGCTTATCCCCCGCAGTCTCACTGCCACGCTCTCACTTACCGGCATTCGGAGTTTGGCTGACGTCAGTAACCTTGTCGGGCCCATCGGCCATCCAGTGCTCTACCTCCGGCAAGAAACACGCGACGCTGCACCTAAATGCATTTCGGGGAGAACCAGCTATCACGGAGTTTGATTGGCCTTTCACCCCTAAACACAGGTCATCCCCCAGGTTTTCAACCCTGGTGGGTTCGGTCCTCCACGCAGTCTTACCCACGCTTCAACCTGCCCATGCCTAGATCACTCCGCTTCGGGTCTACAGCATGCGACTCAAACGCCCTATTCAGACTCGGTTTCCCTACGGCTCCCCCACACGGGT
>NZ_BMQE01000172.1:0-505 GCF_014647955.1 Planomonospora antibiotica
TTTTTTCTCATCATACCTATTATATATAATATATCCAACATACCTCTCAGTATTATCATCCATATTATATATTATCATTTCATATATATGCTTCCCACGTAACAATTTCAGGCTCTCTTCACCCCTTCTCCAAGGTACTTTTCACCTTTCCCTCACGGTACTTGTTCGCTATCAGTCTCCTGTCGATATTTAGCCTTGGGTGGAGTTTACCACCCGATTAGAACTGCACTCTCAAGCAGCTCGACTCCCCAGCATCATCGTCTTGACCAAAAAAAATGAAAACCCACGGGGCTGTCACCCGCTTTGGCCTACCTTTCCAGATACGTTACTTTTCATCCTTTCCAATCTACCATAATACTCGACCCCACAATGCCCTCTCAGGCTTTCGGGTTTGGGCTTCTTCCTGTTCGCTCGCCGCTACTAAGGAAATCGATGTTTCTTTCTTTTCCTCCCCTTAATAATATGCTTAAATTCAGGGGGTTATCTTATTTTAAATCATTTCTTA